>NZ_SNWS01000008.1:0-367773 GCF_004362255.1 Kribbella sp. VKM Ac-2571 | reverse complement strand
CTCCCTCGCCGGGGTCATCTCCCCCCACGCCGGGGTAACCTCCTGCGAGGTCACCTCCTGCGCCGAGGTCATCTTTCGCGTCGGCGTCACATCCCACGCTGCGGTCATCTCCACGCCGGGGTCATTTCCCACGCGGGCGTCCTGTCCCGCGCCGGGGTCACCTTTCACGTCGGCGTCACGTCCCACGCCGGGTCATTTCCCACTCCGGGGTCACGTCCCACGCCGAGGTCACCTTTCATGTCGGCGTCGCCCTCCAAGCCGGGTCACCTTCCATGCCGACGTCGCCTTCGAGGGATAGTCGCTTGAAGGTGAGTCGTCGGGTGTGGATCAGAAGGGTGGCGGGTGATCGGACGATCGGCTGGCAGAGTTGGGCGTGCTGGGGTGTGGAGTGATGGGGCCGCGGGCTGGTGGGACGGTGGTGTAGCGGTGGCCGGTGGGGGTGGTGAGAGTAATGGAGCCGTCGGGGTGTGTGGTGGTTTTCCAGCCCCAGGCGGGGGTGTCTTTGATGACGTGGTGGTATTCGCAGTAGGGCACTAGCCCGGTCAGGTTTGTGCGGCCGGATTGTTTGAAGGGTGTGGCGTGGTCGCGGTCGCATTGGCGTGAGGTGCGGTTGCAGCCGGGCCAGGCGCAGACGGGGTGTCGGGCGAGGAGTGTCTCGGTGACGATCGTGCCGGGGTCGTGGCGGGTGGTGGAGGCTTCGAGGACGGTGCCGTTGGTGGGGTCGGTGAGGAGTCGTCGCCAGGTGCCGTCGCGTGCGATGCGGCGGGCCATTTGGGCGGGGATGGGTCCGTAGCCGGTGAGTTCGCAGGGGTCGTTGTCCACGCCGAGGAGGGTGGTGATGGGGACGAGGACCTCGATGTGGGGTCGTCGGCGGTGTTGGTCGGGTAGTCGGCGGCCGAGCCAGTCGAGGCCGTTGTGCAGCATGTGTTCGAACACGTCGGCTACTACGTCGGCTCGGCGTTGTTCGGCGGTGCGATCGTCTCGCATCGGCTCGCCGGCTGTCGCGCCGGTGGTCGTGTTGGGTTGCATGTAGGCTGTTGCGCCGGTTGTCGTGTCGCACTTCGCGCCAGCGGCCGTACCAGCCTTCACTTCAGCGGTCACGCCGGCGGTGTTGTCCGCGCTGTTGCCGTTGCCCGAGATGCTGGCGTTGCCCGAGGCGCTGGCAGTGCCCGGGGTACTAGCAGCGCTTGGGGTGCTGGGGGTGTCCGCGGTGTTTTGCGGCGTGGTTGTGCTGCTGGGGTGCGGGGGAGGCGTGTCGGTGCCTGTGGTGTCGGGCTCACCGGCGGGCTGGGTGGGTGGCGTCTCGTTGCTTGCCTGGCCGGGCTTGGTGGTGGGTGTTGTTCGTTTGGCGAGGTCGGCCATGGCTTGGATGACGACCCACATTTGCTGGATCTTGTCGGCGGTGTGGACGACCCACAGGCCGGCCATGCCGTCGGTGAGCGGGACGATTTTGCAGGTGCGCTCCGCGACCGCGGTGCGGTGTCGCTCCGCGGCGTCCTGGGTGGTGTGTTTGGCGACCTGGCGGCGCAGGGATGCGTTCAGGTTGGCGTGGGTTTGGCCGGGGGCGCGGCGCAGTACGTGTGCCTCGACGGCTTGGGCGGCGGTGTCGGGGAGGTCGCGGGTGGCCTCGGAGATCGCGAGGGCCTTGGACCAGGTGAGGGCGCCGCAGCGCAGCGCGGTGTGGGTCGCGGCCAGCGGGCCGGTCAGATGCAAGGCGGTGTCGATGTGGCGGGCTGCGGTGTTGGTGGACAGCCGTAGCGCGGCGCCGATCTCGGCGGCCCAGGAGCGTTCGGGGTCGATCGGCCGGCCGGAGGAGTCGATCTGGGTGGGGCGAGGGATCTCGGTGGCTTGGGCTTTGCGTTGGCGGTGGAATGAGGCCATCGCGGAGGTCTTGATGGCCGCGGCCCAGGCTTCCATGCGGGCTGCGGCCTTCATGGCCTCGATCAGCGCGATCGGTGACTCGCACTGTGGTCGCAACTCCTCCAGCGCAGCGGCGAGTTCGGCGCCGGGTGGCAGGAAGACCCAGGCGGGTGCTTTCAGGCGCAGCATCTCGCGTTCGGCCTCGTCCTGCTCGACCCCGGCCCACAGTTCCCACTCCAGCCCGTCCACCCGCGACATCGGCGGCAGGTCGTCGTACCAGTCCTCCTCGCCCAGATAGCGCGGAGGACATGGATCCGCGGGGTCGGGCAGGTCATCCGGCGGCACCAGCGCCCACCCAGCCTCGGCCCCGGCGAGTGCCTGCTCGCCGGGAAGCTGTGCCATCACCACCGCCGTCATGAACCTATATTAGAACATCTGTTCGACTCAAGCAAACGCGCAGATCCGCGATGTGCCCCGATGGTGAGAAGCCGGCGTCAGGCGTCGAGGTACAGGGCCGCGAGTCGCGGCAGGCGCGTCTGCAGATCGTCCTCGTCGTCGAAGTCGATCTCCTTGCCGGCGGGGAGGTCGGGGGTGTCTGGGGCGTCTCGGTCGACGGCCTTCCAGTACGCCGCCTCGTCGCCCGTCAGGTTCTTGTAGGCGTGACTGCCGACGTGCAGCATCCCTTCGCCGTCGAAGCCCTCGAACCCCTCCGGCCGGTCCTCGTCCACCACATCGGCGAGCGAGTCCGGATCGGTCAGCGCCGCTTCCCACACCTCCCGCCCCTGTGCGAGCAGCCAGCCCCGGAACGAGTCGAACCCGTCCTCCGAAGCACCGGAGTTGATCAGGTACGCCGCCGCCCACAGATCCCAGCGGTACGACTCGACCTGCAATCGCGCGAGCTCGGTCCCGAACCCGACGATCTCCTCGGCGTCCGCCGTACCCAGCACCTTGGTCAGTGCGTCCGCAACTCCGTCCGCGTCAGCCACGGTGTCATCCACCGAGGCCCGCGCATCCTCGACCAGACCCCAGAACGAATCCCTGTCCACCCCCAAACCATCTCACCCACCCCGGGTCCAACGGGAGCGCTGATCGAGGATGATCTTCAGATAGATGGATCAGGCGTTCCGGGCCGGCTACCGGCCAGGCTCGGAGACGGCCGGCCAGCACTGTCCGTATCCCACCGCTCGTCGGGGACGTCCGGGGGCAGCAGGTGACCATCCTCGGGCTGCTGAGGGATCTCGTCGGCCTCGGCTCCGTCCTGTGACGACAACGCGGTGGACGTCAGCGACGGTCGTTCGTCCGAGGTCTCCGGTACTTCGCGTAGTCGTGGCGGCGCCGCCGTCCAGGCCCGCAGGTCTTGCACGATGTCGCCGTAGAAGGTGTTGATCGCGTTCTCCACCGAGTCGATGAAGGAGCCGCGGCCCCGCCCACGCTTGCTTCCGATCGGTGAGCCGAGGGCGATCCGGAATGAGCGCAGGTCCTTCTTCGGGTCCTCGATGAGCAACGCCGGCTGGTCGCGGACAGCACGCAGCAACTCCGCCGTACCAGCCCCACGACCATGCATCACGAAGGCTTCGACCCTCGTCGAGTCTGGTGCGTGCCTCAGTTGGCGCAGAAGCCAGTTGACCCGCGTTGTTGCCCGGCCGTCCCGTGGTGCGGCGATGTCGACGTGACAGGTGACAACTCCAGCGCGGAGATCGGTGGTGACGACCAGCGGCCCGACAGCGTTCTGGATGTTGATCGCTCCTTGAAGCGTCCCCTGCGTACTCATCGACTGCACCAGCGACTGCGAGCGCAGAGCGGGGTCGGCCAGCTCCTTTCGGGACAACGCGGGTGTGACGTCTTCGCCGAGTTTCCGGCCAAGTTGAAGGCTTACGTAGGTGAGGAGCGCATCGAACCGGGCAGCAACCTCGGGTGCACACTTGTAGCCGGGGCGGAGCGTGCCGGAGGCAACGGCTTCCCGGGTCGTCACCCACGAAGCACCCATGTCGTCGAACTGGAGTGCTCCTGACCGCGGATGCTCGAGGTAACGGATCAGCTCACCGAGAATCCAGGCCTGGTCGGGATCGGCGACGCCCGATGTTCCTTCTGCAGCACGGCCTCCGCGAGGACCATCGACCAGGACCAGTGATGCAAGGCGACCCGCTTGAGCTTCCGCTTGTCGACGGTGGTCGGATGCAGCCCGGCGACGGCAGGAATCTCGTTCGAGATCGTGATGACGGCATCGAATCCCTGCTCACGGGCGATGTCGAGGTAGGCCTCGAGTTGTTCCGCGTCGAGTGCGTTGACGCCGGTCTTCACCTCGACGAGCGCCGTCCATTCCTTCTGGCCGCGCCGCGATCGCAGCAGCCCGTCTGGATAAAGGCGCCGCTCGCCCAGGTAGAACGGCACCTCTATGAACGTCTCCAGCTGTCCTGCCGGCGCTCCCAACGGCTGCGTGAGAACCCGGCCGAACTCGCGCACCGACGACATCACGGCGAGCAGAGCGGACGTCGCCCGGCGCTCCTGTTCGTCAGCGCCGTTGATTCCCGACGTCGGTATCAGACGTGCCTGATGCCAGCTTTCCTCTCTCATGTGCCATCCCCCACGAACTCGTCACGGCCGACGCCCCACAGGCCCGCGTCACCGTGATCACCCCGCTGAGCACGGCACCCTACGCCTGCCGTTACGCAACGTGAAGGGTTGGTGGGATCCGGTCTCTACCAGACCTCGTCGAGTTGTTGGCGTTGGGTGGGAGTTAGGGAGAGGTTGGCGCCGGTTAGGGCGGTGGTGAGGTAGGTGGGGGTGCTGATGCCGACGATGGGGGTGATGGCGGGGGTGCCGCCGGTGAGCCAGGCGAGGACTACTGCGGAGCGGGTGGTGTTGAGGGTGGTGGCCAGGTCGGTGAGGACCTCCAGGCGGCGGGTGGTGCCGGGGTGGTCGAAGGCCGGGTCGATGGGGCGGTCGGCGCGGTTCTCGTAGGCACCGGACATCAGCGGGCTGTAGGCGAACAGTTGCTGCTCCGGGTTGTTCTGGGCGTAGTCGAGGACCTCGTCGGTGATCCAGCCGAAGCGGTGGTCGTGGGTGTGGTCACGGACGAACGGCCGGGGCTGCAGGTACGAGTACCGCAGCTGCAGCGCACTCGGAGCCATCACGCCCAGCTCACCGGCCAGACCGCGCATCCGCTCCACCCGCCAGAGCGCGTAGTTCGACAGGCCGAGACGGCCGATGGTGCCGGCTGCAGCGTGCTTGCCGAACGCGGCGACGGTCTCCTCGAGCGGAGTGGACCTGTCGTCGCGGTGTGCCCAGTAGAGGTCGATGTGGTCGACACCGAGGCGGCGCAGCGAGGTCTCGAGCGCAGCGTCGATCGCCTTGGCGCCCAGGCCTTCCGAGTGCTCGGGCCAGCTGCCGGGCCAGAGCGGCTCGCACCCGACCTTGGTCGCCAGCTTGAGCCGGTCCCGTACGCCGGGCCGCTGGGCGAACCACCTCCCGAGCAGCTCCTCACTCTGTCCACCGTGTCCGCTCGGGTCCTGCCAGAACGCGTAGCAGTTCGCGGTGTCGATCCACTCCCCGCCGGCGTCCACATATGCATCCAGCAACCGGAACGAGGTCGCTTCGTCGATCCGTGTCCCGTACTCCATAGCGCCCAGCGCAAGATTCATCATGCGCAAGAGCCAACAACCTGGAGCGCGTTCTAGGTCAAGTCCGCGAATTCCCGCAGTACCGGAGCCAGCGTCGCCGCCTCGGTCCCGTGGTTCTCACCGGGGATCGCCTTCAACGTCGCGGTCGGCAGATGCTCGGCTACGGCCTGGGCGCCGGCGGAGAGCGCAGGCCAGGTCTGATCGCCGTACAGAACCAGGACCGGAACCTTCACGTCCGCCCAGCGGTCGGCGGGCAGCGGATTGCCCGACATCGTGGTCCCCATGATGCGGCCGTCGTACGAGATCGTGTGCGCGATCTCCTCGACCGGCGCCCAGTACGGCGACTGCTTCATGCCCGGGATCGCCTCCGCGGGCATCATCGCGGCCGCGGTCATGAACAGCTCGGCAGCCTTGTCACGGCGCCCCTCGGCGACGAACGCATCGAGCTGCTCGACGTAGTCGGATGGCAGCGGCGGCCGTACGTCGTCGACCACGACCGGCGGCTCGAACAACACCAGCCCGGCGACCGGCAGCCCCGCAGCCGCGGCGTCCAGCGCCAGCAGACTGCCCGACGACCAGCCGAAGAGAATGGCCGCCTGACCAGCGTCCTCGATCAGAGCGGCGATGTCCTCGATCTCGCGCTGGATCGCGTACGGCGCGGTGTCGCTGCTCTCGCCCCGCCCACGCCGGTCGTACGCGTACGTCCGGAAGCTGTCGGTCAGCAGCTTCCCGACCTCGCCGTTCACCGGGTTCACCGCCCGGTGCGCGGTCGCCCCGTCGATCAGGATCAGCGGCCTGCCCTCGCCGTACGCCTCGAAGGCGATCGCGGTGCCATCGGCCGAAGTCACGGTGCTCATGCTTCTTTCCCCTCTCCGATAAGAACTAGACCGTACAGTACTAACCAGAGAACTGGACTGTCTAGTATGATTTCCGGATGGAGCAGGCAGAGATCGAGGGAAGGACGCCCCGCAAACGCCGCGCGATCCTGGCCGCGGCGACCGAGGTCTTCCTCAGCCACGGGTACCTCGGCGCAAGCATGGACGAGGTCGCAGCCAAGGCCGGCGTCTCCAAACAGACCGTCTACAAGCAGTTCGAGAACAAGGAGCGCCTCTTCGCCGAGATCGTCCTCGGTGCCAGCGACCAGCTGCTGGACGGCCTTCACCAGGCGTACGTCGACACGCTCGAAGGGGCCGCCGATGCGGGCGAAGCCCTGCGTGCCTTGGCGCATCGCCTGCTCCAGAGCCTCACCGCCGACAGCGTCCTGCAGCTCCGCCGGCTCGTGATCGCCGAGGCGGACCGGTTCCCCGAGGTGTGCGGCGCCTGGTTCAACAGCGGCTTCGAGAAATCCCTCGACGCGCTCGGGCAGGCGCTGACCCGATTGAGCGACCGCGGTCTGTTGAAGCGGCTCGACGATCCGACGCTGGCGGCGTACCAGTTCGCCGGTCTGGTGATGTACAAGCCGATGAACCGCGCCATGTTCGCGGGCACCCGGCAGCGCCCGAAGCCCGGTGAACTCGAGAAGCTCGCCGACCAAGCCGCAGAGGTCTTCCTCGCGGCCTACGGACTAGAGCGTTCCGCGCGTTGAGGTGCGAACCACCAGCTCCGGCGTGAACGTCACGCGCTGGTGCTCGTGGTCCGGGTTCGATGACTCGTCCAGCAGCAACTCGGCGGCCGTCCGGCCGAGCAGCTGCCGCGGCTGACGCACCGAGGTCAGCGGTACGGCGGCCGCCTCCGCGAACTCGATGTCGTCGTACCCGACGATCGCGAGATCCTCCGGGACGCGCAGCCCGAGGCTCACGCACTGTTGCAGCAATCCCAACGCCAGCAGGTCGTTCGCGCAAAATGCGGCCGTCGGCCGGCGATCTGCCGGCAGCCCCGCAAGTCGTTGCCCGGCGCCCCTTCCTTCGGCGACTGTCAGTGCGCCGGTGGTCAACTCGATCAGGTCGGACATCGGCCTCCCGGCGACCCGCAGCGCCCGGCGAGCACCGTCGCGCCGGTCGATGACCTGCCCGATCGTGTTCGGCCCGCCGACGTACGCGATCCGCTCGTGGCCGAGCTCCAGCAGGTGCGAGATCGCGAGTTCACCGCCGAGGACGTCGTTCACCGCGACCGAGCAGTGCGAGGCGTCGTCGAGCGCGCGGTCGACCACGACCACCGGCGTACCGCGCGAAGGCAGCTTGCGCAGGCGGGACGAGTTCTGGTCGATGGGCGTGATCAGGATGCCCTGGACGCGTTGCTGCTCGAGCAGATCGAGGTACGCCGCCTCGCGGTCGGCGTCCTCGCTACTGGTACAGAGGAACACGGAAAGGCCGGCCGCCTGCGCCGCCTCCTCCACGCCCTTCGCGACATCGGTGAAGAACGGGTTGCCGGCGTCGAGCATCACGTACGCCAGGATCCGGCTGGAGCCGGCCCGCAACTGGCGCGCCGACTCGTTGCGGACGAAACCGAGCGAGGCCATCGCGGCCTCGACCTTCGCCCGGGTCAGCGGGCTGACGACCTCGGGACGGTTCAGCACGTTCGACACGGTTCCCAGCGAGACGCCGGCGGCCGCGGCGACCGCCTTCACCCCGGCGGCATGCGGCTTCGGCGCGCGGCGTCGCCGGATGCGCTCGGGCACGGCTTCCGCGTCATCAACCGACACGAGAACCTCCCTCCGCACTGGAACCACTTGAAACGTCTTAGCGGCCGCAGAATACCCGCTTCCGGCCCGATTCCCGCGCTACCGGTCCGGGATCGGCCGCGAAAGGTGGGCAGACTCTTGACGCCCAGGCGTACCCCCGCTTAGCGTCATGGGACGCTCTTGAAACCTTTCATCCCAGGAGTGGTCAGCACGCCCCAGTCCCGCCCGCTCGAGTACAGGTGACGCCGTGAATCGTTACTGCTTCTGTCTGCAGGTCAGGCCCGACCGGCTCGACGAGTACGTCGAACGGCACCGCAACGTCTGGCCGGACATGCAGGCCGCGTTGCGCGACTCGGGCTGGCACAACTACTCGCTGTTCCTCCGCGACGACGGCCTGCTGATCGGGTACGTCGAATCCGAGGACCTGGAGGCGGCACAGAAGGCGATGGCGGCGACCGAGGTCAACACCCGCTGGCAAGCCCAGATGACCGAATTCTTCACCGGTATCGACGGCAGGCCGCCGGACGAGTCGTTCCTGCTCCTGCCCGAGATCTTCCACTTGACTGAGTCTGATTTCGAAGGGGACTGAAGCATGACGACCGAAGCCGCGAAGGCCGCCCTCAGCCGCCAGGAGATCGAGCTGCCCTCGTGGGCGTTCGGGAACTCCGGCACCCGGTTCAAGGTGTTCAGCCAGCCCGGGGTGCCGCGGTCGCCCGAGGAGAAGATCGCCGACGCGGCCGTCGTGCACAAGTACACCGGGGTGGCGCCGAGCGTGGCGCTGCACATCCCCTGGGACAAGGTCGACGACTATGCGGCGCTGGCGGCGTACGCGAAGGAGCAGGGCGTCCGGCTCGGCGCGATCAACAGCAACGTGTTCCAGGACGACGACTACAAGCTGGGCAGCGTCACCAACCCGGATCCCGCGGTACGCCGGAAGGCCACCGATCACCTGCTCGAATGCGTCGACATCATGGACGCGACCGGGTCCCGGGACCTCAAGCTGTGGTTCTCCGACGGCACGAACTACCCCGGCCAGGACGACATCCAGGACCGGCAGGACCGCCTCGCGACCGCGTTGAAGGAGGTGTACGACCGGCTCGGTGACGACCAGCGGATGCTGCTCGAGTACAAGCTGTTCGAGCCGGCCTTCTACACCACGGACGTGCCGGACTGGGGTACGTCGTACGCGCACTGTCTCGAACTGGGGCCGAAGGCAACGGTCTGTATCGACACCGGGCACCACGCGCCGGGGACGAACATCGAGTTCATCGTGGCGTTCCTGCTCCGGACCAAGAAGCTCGGCGCGTTCGACTTCAACAGCCGGTTCTACGCCGACGACGACCTGATGGTCGGGGCCGCGGACCCGTTCCAGCTGTTCCGGATCATGAACGAGATCGTCCGCGGCGACGCGCTCGACCCGGACCGCGGGATCGCGTTCATGCTCGACCAGTGCCACAACATCGAGGAGAAGATCCCCGCGATCATCCGCTCGGTGATGAACGTGCAGGAGGCCACCGCGAAGGCGCTGCTGGTCGACCGCGACGCTCTCCGCAAGGCACAGCAGGAAGGCGACGTCCTCGGTGCGAACGCCGCCCTGATGGACGCGTACAACACCGATGTCCGGCCGCTGCTCGCGGACCTCCGCGAGTCGCAGGGCCTGGACCGTGACCCGGTTGCGGCGTACAAGCGCAGCGGCTACTTCGAGCAGATCAGCAAAGACCGAGCCGACGGCCAGCAGGCCGGATGGGGAGCATGACAGTGACCGACACCGCCTCTGAGCTCGTTGCACGCAGCAACCGGCTTGGTGCCGATCCGCGCAACACGAACTACGCCGGCGGGAACACGTCGGCGAAGGGTACGACGACCGACCCGGTCACACAGAACTCCGTGGACCTGTTGTGGGTCAAGGGATCCGGCGGTGACCTCGGCACGCTGACCGAAAAGGGCCTCGCCGTACTGCGGCTCGACCGGCTGAACGCCTTGGTCGATACCTATCCGGGCGTGGACCGTGAGGACGAGATGGTCGCCGCGTTCGACTACTGCCTGCACGGGAAGGGCGGGGCGGCGCCGTCGATCGACACCGCGATGCACGGGCTGGTCGATGCCCCTCATGTCGACCATCTGCACCCGGACTCCGGGATCGCGCTGGCGACCGCGGCCGACGGCGAGAAGCTGACCGCGGAGTGCTTCGGCGACCGCGTGGTGTGGGTGCCGTGGCGGCGGCCCGGCTTCCAGCTCGGACTGGACATCGCGGCCGTCAAGCGGGACAACCCACAGGCGATCGGCTGCATCCTGGGCGGCCACGGCATCACCGCCTGGGGCAACACGTCCGAGGAGTGCGAGGCGAACTCCCTGGAGATCATCCGTACGGCGGAACGCTTCCTGGCCGACCGTGGTGTCGCCGAACCGTTCGGCGCGATCGTCCCCGGTTACGAACCCCTGCCGACCGACGAGCGTCGCGCCCGGGCCGCCGTACTTGCACCTGTCATCCGTGGGCTCGCGTCGACGGACAAGCCGCAGGTCGGGCACTTCAACGACTCCGACGTCGTGCTCGAGTTCACCGCACGGGAGAAGCTGGCCGAGCTGGCCGCGCTGGGCACCTCCTGCCCGGACCACTTCCTCCGCACCAAGGTCCGGCCGCTGGTGCTGGACGTCCCGCCATCGGCCTCGGTGGAGGACACGGTCGCACGCCTGAAGGAGCTGCACGCCGCGTATCGCGAGGACTACGCGGCCTACTACAACCGGCACGCCGAGCCGGACAGCCCGGCGATGCGCGGTGCCGACCCGGCGATCGTGCTCGTGCCGGGCGTCGGGATGTTCAGCTTCGGGAAGGACAAGCAGACCGCGCGGGTGGCCGGCGAGTTCTACGTGAACGCGATCAACGTGATGCGGGGCGCCGAGGCGGTGTCGACGTACGCGCCGATCGACGAGCGGGAGAAGTTCCGGATCGAGTACTGGGCGCTGGAAGAGGCGAAACTGCAGCGGATGCCGCGTCCGAAGCCGCTCGCTACCCGGGTCGCGTTCGTGACCGGTGGCGGATCGGGCATCGGCAAGGCGATCGCGCAACGGCTGGCCGCCGAGGGTGCCTGCGTTGTCGTCGCGGACCTCGACCAGGCCGCGGCCGAGGCGGTGGCGAAGGAGATCGGTTCCACGGACGTGGCCGTCGCGGTCGGCGCGGACGTGTCGTCGGCGGACGCGGTCGAGGCGGCGTTGCGCGAGGCCGTGCTGGCCTTCGGTGGTGTCGACCTGATCGTCAACAATGCCGGGCTGTCGATCTCGAAGTCGTTGCTGGAGACAACGGAACGCGACTGGGACCTGCAACACGACGTGATGGCGAAGGGCTCGTTCCTGGTCTCGCGGGCGGCCGCGAAGGTGCTCATCGACCAGGGGATGGGCGGCGACATCGTCTACATCTCCAGCAAGAACTCGGTGTTCGCCGGCCCGAACAACGTCGCGTACGGCTCCGCGAAGGCGGACCAGGCGCACCAGGTCCGGCTGCTCGCGGCCGAGCTCGGCGAGTACGGGGTCCGGGTCAACGGCGTGAACCCCGACGGCGTCGTCCGCGGATCCGGGATCTTCGCCGGCGGCTGGGGTGCGAAGCGGGCCGCGGTGTACGGCGTACCGGAGGAGGAACTCGGTGCGTACTACGCGCAGCGGACCCTGCTGAAGCGTGAGGTGCTGCCCGAGAACGTCGCGGCCGCGGTGTTCGCGCTGACCGGTGGGGACCTGACGCACACGACTGGCCTGCACATCCCCGTCGACGCCGGCGTGGCCGCCGCCTTCCTCCGCTAGGTATCGGTATGAAGCGCGTCGCGGCGGTCGATCTCGGGGCCTCGAGCGGGCGGGTGATGCTCGGCGAGGTGGGCGCTGACGTCCTCGAGCTGCGTGAACTGAACCGCTTCTGGAACGGTCCGGTGCGCGTGAGCGGCAGGCTGCACTGGGACGTCCTGCACCTCTACCGCTCGATCCTGGAGGGATTGCGGGCCGGAGGACCGCTCGACGGCATCGGCATCGACTCCTGGGCAGTCGACTACGGACTACTCGACGAGGGCGGCCGCCTGCTGGGCAACCCCGTGCACTACCGCGACTCTCGCACCGACGGCGTGATGGAACGCGTCCTGTCGACGATCCCTGCAGCCGAGCTGTACGCCGTCACTGGCCTGCAGCAGCTCCCGTTCAACACCATCTACCAACTAGCCGCCGAGAAGCTGCCGGTCGACGCGGCCACGTTGCTGATGATCCCTGACCTGCTGGCGTACTGGCTGACAGGGGAGATCGGTGTGGAGCGGACCAACGCCTCCACGACCCAGCTGTACGACGTGTTGGCCCGGGACTGGAGTGATGACGTGGTGTCTCGGGCGGGGATCCCGCGTCGGGTGCTTCCTGCACTGCGGGAGCCGGGCGATGTGATCGGGACTGTGCTACCGGACGAGACCGGCTTGGCGCCGGGGACTCCGGTGATTGCTGTCGGATCGCATGACACGGCATCGGCTGTCGTTGCTGTGCCTGCGGTGGGTGAGCGGTTCGCGTACATCTCCTCGGGCACCTGGTCGCTGGTCGGCCTCGAGCTCGATGCTCCGGTCCTGACGGACGACGCTCGGGAAGCAAACTTCACCAACGAGGGCGGCGTCGACGGGCGGACCCGGTTCCTGCGGAACGTGATGGGACTGTGGATCCTGCAGGAATGTCAACGGGTCTGGGGCGACGACGACCTGCCCGGGCTACTGCGGGACGCGGCCGCCGCGCCACCGTACGCCGTACTGATCGATCCGGACGCGCCGGAGTTCCTCGCCCCGGGCAACATGCCCGCGCGGATCGAGGAACACTGCCGAGCGACCGGGCAGGATGCGCCTCGATCTCGTGGCGCCGTGGTTCGCTGCATCCTGGAGGGCCTCGCCCTCGCGTACCGCCGGACGTTGCGTGCCGCGCAGACGATCGCCGACCGCGAGGTCGACGTACTGCACGTCATCGGCGGTGGTTCGCAGAACGAGTTGCTGTGCCAGCTCACCGCCGACGCGTGTGGCGTACCGGTCCTCGCCGGGCCCGTCGAGGCCTCCGCGTTGGGCAATGTCCTCGTCCAGGCTCGCGCTCTCGGTGAGCCCTTCCCGGACCTGAGCGCGATGCGCGCCCTGGTCCGGTCCACACACTCTCTGCGGCGCTACCAGCCGCAGGGTAAACCGGCCGACTGGGACGCCGCCGAGTCCCGGGTGTTCGGAACAAGGTGATCAGCATGACCGCCCTCCCCCAGGAACTTCGACCGCTCGCGCGACGGGTGCCGCCGCGCGAGATCAGCCACGACGACCTGCAACTCCTCCGCCTGCTCGCCACCGGCCTCCCGGTCGACGGTGTCGCCCGGCGCCTCGACCTGTCCGAACGCACCGTCCGCCGGCGCACCCGGCTGATCTGCGACCGCCTCGGCTTCAGCACCGCCATCGAAGCCATCGTCTGGGCCGCCCGCCGCGGGCTGGTCTGAGAAGTTAGGCGACGACGGCTCCGGGTACCGGGAGTTCTGATCATCGAGCCGAGGAGGACCGATGTCCGGAATGACCATCGTCTGGATCGTCGTCGCGATCGCCGTCCTGGTCATCGTGATCGCCCTGATCGCGGGCGCGATGTCGCGCAGGTCGCAACACCGCGCCCAGCAGCAGGCGTACGAACACGACCAGCAGGCGCGAGCGAGCGCGGCAGAGGCCGACAAGCAACGTGCGGTCGCCGACGAGGTGGACGCGCGGGCCCGCAAGGCGCAGGCGGCCGCCGACGAGAAGACGGCCGAGGCTCGCCGCTTGGCGGCCGGCGCGACCGAACGGCGCGACGCCGCCGAGAACGCCCGCGCGCAGTCGGACGAGCATCGCACCCAGGCCCAGAACCTCTGGCCGGACCACGACGGCACCCGGAACGACGGCGTCCAGAACGGCGCCCAGAACGACGGTGCCCAGAACCGCGAGGGGCAGCCGGTCGATCCGGACTGGGACGACGGCAGGCATCCGCACGACCCGCGGCACCCGAGGCACTCGCGGCGGGATTGAGAAACCTCAGATCAGATACCTGAATTCCGGTGAGTTCGGGTTGATGCGTTCGATGTCGAGCGGGGCGGCCTCCATGCGGGACAGCAGCAGTGGGAGGTCGTCCCGGGTGCTGATCTCGATGCCGACCAGGGCGACGCCGGTCTCGCGGTTGTTGCGCTTGACGTACTCGAACAGCGTGATGTCGTCGTCAGGGCCAAGCGTCTCGTCGAGGAAGGCGCGCAGGGCCCCGGGCTCCTGCGGGAACGTCACCAGGAAGTAGTGCTTCAGGCCTTCGTAGACCAACGAGCGCTCGAGGATCTCGCCGTACCGGCTGACATCGTTGTTCCCGCCGGACAGCAGGCAGACCACGGTCTCACCCGGGCGTACGTCGAGACCGTTGCCCAGGGCACTTGTCGACAAAGCGCCCGCGGGCTCCGCGATCAGGCCGTCGGTCTGGTAGAGCGCGAGCATTTCCGAGCACACGAGCCCTTCGGGTACCGACATCAGCTCGACCCCGGCCTGCTGCACGAGCGGGAGAGTCGTGTCACCGACCCGTCGTACGGCGGCACCGTCGACGAAGCTGTCCAACTGCGGCAACGTCACGGGCTTACCGGCCGCGACCGCCGCGGCCATGCTCGCCGCGCCACCCGGCTCCACCCCGACGATGCGTACGCCGGGATGCCGCTCGGTGATCCAGGTTGCAACCCCTGCAACGAGACCGCCCCCACCGACGGGAACCACGAGTACGTCGGGAGCGTGGCCGAGCTGCTCCACCAACTCGATCGCCACGGTCCCTTGCCCTGCAACGGTTCTCGGGTCGTCGAACGCCGGCACCATCGTCGCCCCGGTCGCGGAACCTTCCGCGATCGCGGCGGCAGCGGCGTCGTCATACGTGTCGCCGGTGACGATCACCTGGATCTGCTTGCCGCCGAGCGCCGCGATCCGGTCCCGCTTCTGGCGCGGCGTCGTCCGCGGCACGTACACCTTGCCGTGGACGCCGAGCATGTGGCACGAATACGCCAGTCCCTGACCATGATTACCAGCGCTCGCACACACCACGCCGGCTGCCTTGGCCGCGTCGTCGAGCTGCGCGATCAGGTTGTACGCGCCGCGAAGCTTGTAGGAGCGGCCGATCTGCAGGTCCTCCCGCTTCAGCCAGACCTGCGCGCCGGTGCGCTCCGACAGGCGAAGATTGCGCTCCAAGGGTGTACGGACTGCGACGCCGTCCAAGCGCTTGATGGCGGCCTCGATCGCCGCCGCGTCAACGGTGCCGACGGTGCTGCCGGTGGTCGATCGAGCGACTGAACCACTGCCCTGCATGACGTTCCTTCCCGTGCATTTGCACGATCTTCGCCGATTCGCTCGCTGCACAAGACGATTCGCGTCCACAGTCCGGACCGACGGATACCTTTGCGTATCAGACTCTTGCACCATGCGTGAAACGGCTCTTCACTGGGCAGTCTAGTTTTCATACGCTCACTCGGTGTAACGGCCAGGGCCTTGGAAGAGATGAGCCGTGTAAAGCCGGTCAGTGAGGACTGGAGGGCACATGGAACTGATTCCGTTCAGTCTGTGGGGCGACGCTTTGTGGTGCGGTCAGGAAGTCGTGCGGGAGGCCCCGCACGAGCAGGCGATCAGAAGCCTGTTCCCGGACCCCATCCCGGCGCGCGGCGCAGATCTGGACACCGAAGCGGACCTCGTCCCGGAACCGCACAACCGTTTCGACCCGCGGTCGATCGCCGTCCGGGTGCAGGGCAAGGTTGTCGGCTATCTGCCGAGGGACGACGCGCACCGGTACCACCCGGTGCTGTCAGAGTTGGTGGCACAAGGCCTGCAACCGCGGGTCCCTTGCCACCTGTGGGTGAGTGAGTGGGAGCCGGCGGACTGGGACGGCAAGGGCGCCCAGGGCACCGAGTTCCACGCGAGTGTCGCGGTCGCCCTCGGGCAGCCGCACATGCTGGTGCCGGTGAACCTGCCCCCGCCAGGCAGTTTTCACCTGCTACCGCCCGGCAGCGGCATCGTCGTACCGGGCAGTGAAGTGCATCCCGACGTACTGGCGCCGTTCTTCCGCCCGGAGGGCGAGTGCTGGGCGTACGCCACCATGCACGCGATCGAGGAGGAGGACAGCTTTCAGGACCGGCACCGGATCGTGGTCGAGATCCGGCTCGACGACGAACCCGTCGGCCGGCTCAGCCCGCGGCTGAGCGCCGAGTTCCTGCCCGCGATCCATTATCTCGCCGACATGCGTGCCGAGACCGCCGCCAGGGTCGCCGTCCGCGGTGACCGTTTCGCATCGGAGGTGATCCTCTACGCGGCGCGGAGTCACGACCTCCCGGCTACCTGGCCGGACGGCCTGGCCCGCTCCCCAGTCGCGTCCCCGCAATGGCACTACTGGGCGACCAAAGAGGCCAACTAGGCGGCTGCGCAGTACTGACCATGCCTCACCAGGCCGGTACTGCGGAGCTACTTCCAAGACGCCGGGCAGTTCTCCTAGGAGAACTGCCCGGCATTCTCCTTGTACCTTGGCGGTATGGCGAGCGTGCCGGTCTGCCCGGTTTGTGGAGAACGCGGAGTGCCGATCCTTTACGGCCTGCCGACCCGGGTCGCGCGCGAAGCGGCCGCGGGCGGCAAGGTCCGGCTGTTCGGCTGTGTCGTCCCGGCCGAACCCGACAACTGGACATGCGCGCAGGACCACACCTGGAAGGCCGACGACGATCAGGTGCTGACTGCCGCCATCGACGCCGCGCTCGGCCGGAGCTGACCGAATGCGGCAGCCGTGGAACCACAACATCCACTACCAGCCACAGATCCTCAAGGCCGTTCCACCCGGCGCTGAGCGCGCTGGACATCGGCTGCGGCGAGGGCCTGCTCACCCGCAAGCTGCGCCGCGTCGTACCGCAGGTCACCGGCATCGACCTCGACATCCCCAGCCTCGAGTTGGCGCGCGGTCGTGGCGACGACCTCCTCTTCCGCTACTCGATCACCTGGCAGCGGCTTGCGTGACCGACTGTCAACTTGCTGTGGTCGGGCGGATGTTCTGGTTGAGGTGGAACAGGTTGGTGGGGTCGTAGGTGTTCTTCATCGCTACGAGCCGGTCGTAGGTTGGCGCCGGGTAGGACGCTCGAACGATGTCCTCGTTCGTCTCGCCGGTGAAGTTCACGTATGACGCCGCGTCGGGTCCGAGTGCGGATGCCGAGGAACGGGCCCACCCGACCGCGTCGTCGTACCCGTCCGCATCCGGCGTGCGTGCGACGACGTTCAGGATGAACTCGCGATCCCGGGTGCCGAATGCGGTGGCGTCCGCCGGTACCCGGCCCATCGCCCCACCGAGATGGTGGACGTGGAGCTCGGACACGCCGTTCGGAACCTGGCCGTGCGCCGCGACGAGCGCGTCGACGGTCGTCGGCCCGAGGTCGTGGAAGAACGCCGAGCGGAAGTAGTTCCGCATCCCGCGCGGGAACAACGGATCGAGCAGCGTCTGCATCGCGGTGTACGGCATCGGTCCGAACAGATCGGCCACCACAGGCGCGAGCTCCCGGAACGACTTGGTCGCGGCCTCTCCGTCCTCGGGCCGCCCCGACCACATGCCGAGTACGGCGACGATGGGCTTGCCGTGCACCTCCTCAGGCAGGAACGGCAGCTGAGGCGCCGTGGTCAGATTGATTGCCAGCGACAACTCGTCGGGTGCGGCGCCGGCAGCGACGCCGAAGCCGCGCAGTACCTGGGCTGCTTGGTCGCCCGGGTAGAAGACCAGGCCGGCGTACACCGTCGGACCGACGTCGTGCGCCTTGAACTCGAACGACGTGACCACCCCGAAGTTGCCACCGCCGCCCCGCAACGCCCACAGGAGTTCCGCGTTCTCGTCCTCGCTCGTGTGTAGGTACCGGCCGTCTGCGGTGACCACATCGGCCCCGACGAGGTTGTCGCAGGCGAGTCCACAGCGCCGTACCAGCCAGCCGATCCCGCCCCCGAGCGTGAAACCGGCGACGCCGGTCGTCGACACCAGACCGCCCGTCACCGCCAACCCGAATGCCTGCGCCTCGGCATCGACATCGCCCCAGACGCACCCGCCTTGCGCCACGATCACGCGCCGGTCAGGGTCCACTCGCACGGAGTTCATCGGCGACAGGTCGATCACCAGGCCGCCGTCGGTCGTCGAGAAGCCCGGGATGCTGTGCCCGCCGCCCCGCACGGCCAGTGTCAGTCCTTCACTCCGCGCGAACTCGACCGCCCGGATGACGTCCGCCACCCCGCGGCAGCGGACAATCAACGCGGGTCGCTTGTCGTGCGCGGCGTTCCAGATCGACCGCGCCTCGTCGTACGAAGGATCGGTCGGGCGGACCAGCTCGCCACGCAATTCCCCGGCGAGTTCACCGAGCGTGGCCTCCCCGAGCGTGTCCTGCCGCGCTTGCGTCGTTGTCATTTCCACTCCTACTCGTCGTACCAGGGGGTTTCCTGGACGAGAACGACGTTAGGAAGACGCCCTTCGCAAGCACTTAACGCCACTTAGCTGAGGGTGAGCGAACGCTGTCAGCGATGCCAGGCAGAGCGGCCGCTCGGGTGCTGCCGATCCGGCACCCCAGCTTCGCGAAGATCTCGGAAGCAACCTGACCGTGTCCGAGGAGTGCCTCCGCGTCACCGTCGTCCGCGGCGAGCTCAGCGGCCAGCAGCCGTCCCCAGGCCTCGAGTCGCAGGTAGCCCTGCGGCCGGAAGGCTTCGACGGTCTGCTCGGCCAGCATCCGGGCGGTACGGCGTTCGCCCGCGAACAACTCGACGACGACCAGGTTCAGCAGGGTGCCCGCTGCTCCGGGCCTGTCGTCGACCGAGTCGCCTCGGTCGAAGGCTATCCGGGTGAGGCGCCGTCCCGCTTCGGGGTCACCCGCCGCCGCGGTCAGCAGTCCGAGGTTTGCCAACGTGAGGTTCTCACCCCGGCGATCGCCCAGTTGCTCGCGGATCCGGAGCGCTTCGCGGAGGTGCGTCTCGGCCGGCTCGAACAGTCCCTGGTCGCGTTCGATGCAGCCCAGATGGTTGAGCGCGTGTCCGATCCCGGCCGCGTCCCCGATATCGGAGAACGTGTCGAGCGACTGCCGTACGGCGTCGAGCGCGCCGGCCAGGTCACCGTCCAGCCGATGAGCATCCGCGAAGGCCGACAAGGCGTAGGCGCGCCCCTGCGCGGCGCCGACCCGGCGCCCGAGCAGGAACGTCTCCTCGAACACCGGGACCATCGATCCGCCGACCGGTGCGAGCGGCAGGCACATCGTCACCGCCGGGAAGAAGGGGGTAGCGGTCGTGTCGATCAGACTCAGCCGCCGCAGACATTCCGCGAATCGTTGCTGCGCGGGTACGACGTCCTCGCGGAACAACGCGACCATCGCGGCCAGCCCTTCAGCCGCGGCGGCCACGGGCGCAGCCTCGAGGGCGTCGGCCTGCGTGAGCGCTTCTGAGGCGGTCTGTTCGATCTCGCCGAGGTCTCCACTGCCCAGCAGGAGTGTGCCACGCAGTACCCGTGCCGATATGACGTCGGCCGGGTCGTCGGACTGCTCGGCAACAGCGACGCCTTGGTCGCCGAGGCCTGGCAATCTGTCGGCCAAGCCGCTCCGCGCAGCGAGGATCGCGAGCGCGAAGATCGCCCGCGCGCGGTCCCGGGACGGTTCGACCGTCACCTCGAGAATACGTTCGAGCCAGCTCGCGCCCTCCGCGAAGTGGCCCCGCGCCAGCCAGTAGTGCGACAGGCTGACACCGAGCAGCAGGGCCAGTTCGTGGTCGTTGCGGAGAGCCCATCCGAGCGCAGCGCGAAGGTTGTCGTGATCGACGTCGAGCCGCTGCGGACGTTCGACGATCACGCCGACGCGTTCCAGGTCCTGGTCCTGCGCCAGCTGCAGGAAATGCCGGCAGTGTGCGGCTTCGAACTGCTCGAGCTCCCGCGCGGCGACGAGCCGCTCTCGCGCGAACTGCCGGATAGTCTCCAAGAGGCGGTAGCGGGAGCGAGGACCGTCGTGATCGACCAGCAGCAGGGACTTGTCGACCAGGCGCCCGAGGCAGTCCAGCACGCCCGCGCCGCGAATCCGCTCGTCGGCGCACACCTGTTCGGCTGATGGCAGCGAGAAGCTGCCGGCGAAGACGGCGAGCCGGCGCAGAAGCACCTGCTCGTCGCCCGACAGCAACGCGTGGCTCCACTCGAGCACGGCCCGCAGCGTCCCGTGCCGGGTGATCTCACCGGGCCGGCCGAGTAAGGAAAGTGCGTCGCTCAAGCGTTCCGCGATCTCCGCCGGCTCCAGGTGCGACGCGCGAGCGGCGGCCAGCTCGAGCG
Source organism: Kribbella sp. VKM Ac-2571 (assembly GCF_004362255.1). Classification (NCBI taxonomy): domain Bacteria; kingdom Bacillati; phylum Actinomycetota; class Actinomycetes; order Propionibacteriales; family Kribbellaceae; genus Kribbella; species Kribbella sp. VKM Ac-2571. The sequence goes on along the minus strand of NZ_SNWS01000008.1, from coordinate 347,358 downwards.
CCAGTGGGATGCCGTCGAGGCAGCGACAGATCTCCACCACAGCCGCCGCGTTGCCGGCGTCGAGGACGAAGTCCGGGCGGACGTCGCGGGCCCGCTCAACGAACAGCCGTACCGACGCCAGAGCCCCCAGGCGGTCGAGGTCGACGGCGTCGCCTGCCTCCGGCAGCTCGAGCGATGGCACGCGAAAGGTCACTTCTCCCTGTACATGCAGAGGTTCCCGGCTTGTCGCCAGGACGCTGACGCCGGGACAACTGCGCAGTACCGCACTCACAAGTCCGGAACACGCGCTGAGGAGGTGCTCGCAGCTGTCGAGCACCAGCAGAACGTTGCGTGGGGCGAGGCGAGAGATCAGCGTACGCAGGGAGTCGGAACCCGCTGCGGGATCCAGTCCCAGCGCCGCGGCGACGGTGTCCGCGACGAGCTTCGGATCTGCCACCGGTACCAGGTCCGCGATCCAGATCCCGTCCGGGAACGAGTCGAGCAGCCTCCGGGCGGCCTCCTCCGCCAACCGGGTCTTGCCGGCACCACCGACGCCCGTGAGCGTGACGAGTCGGCCTCGGTGCAGCAGGCGATGGACGTCCGCGATCTCCCGCTCCCGACCTACGAAGCTCGTCAACGCCGGCGCGAGGTTGTGGCGGGCCGCCGGCGCGGGCTCCTCGACGGTGCCGGTCAGCAGATCGCGGTACACCCGCTGTGTCTCGGGATCCGGATCGGTGCCGTACGTCGTCCGCAAGGCGCCGCGCAGTCGCTCGTACTGCGCGAGCGCCTCGGAGGACCGGCCCACCGCGGCGAGGCGCCGCATCAGGCCCCGAACCCCGCCCTCGTGCAGCGGATCGATGGCGATGGCGCGGTGCAGGGCATCGAAGGCTTCCACGTCCTGGCCGGCTGTGGCGGCCGCGTCGGCGAGATCGACCAGCAGATCGCACAAACTCTCTCGCAGCTCCTCCCTCGGCCGGTTGGCCCAGTCCTCGAAACGGTCCTCGGGTAACAGATCTCCGGTGTACGTGGCCGCAGCCGCGCGGAGCTCGGCGAGGTCGCCGCTGGCCCGCGCAGCCGCGGCCCGGCGTTCGAAGGTTCGTACGTCGACCTCGACCGGCTCACCGGCCCGCAGTACGACGAAGTCGTCCCGCAACTCCAGTAAGCCGTTGGTCGGCTCGTCACCCGCGAGCACGCGGCGAGCGACGTGCAAAGCCTGATGCAGGTTGTTCATTGCCGGCGCCGGTGGCCGATCCGGCCACAAGGCGTCGACCAGAACATCCCGGTGCAGCCGCTGTTCCGGAGCCAACGCCAGCATTTTCACCAGCGTCCGCGCCTTACGCAGTCGCCACACCCCGCCGTCGACCGGCAGCCCGCCGCGATCGACCCCAAACCCCCCGAGCAACCGAATCCGCACAAGACACCCCCTGGACGAGAGTAGGCGTCTCTGCGCATCCTGGCCCACTTGGTTCTTGTCTCGCGGCGGTATCCTCTTCCGCTGGGTGGGGGGCTGGCGATGCAAGGGCCGACGGTCAACTACTGGTTCCTGTTGTAGCTGTTTCGGTGTCCCAGGTTGAGAGGCAGAACGGGTGGCCGGCGGGGTCGGCGTACACGTAGCAGTGGTCGGAGTTCGGTTGGAAGTCGAGCAGTTTGGCGCCGGCCGCGAGGACGCGCTGTCCTGTCGCCTCGAGGTCCTCGACGAGGAAGTCGAGGTGCATCTGCATCGGTACGTCGTTGCCGGGCCATTGTGGTGCCCGGAAGTCATCAACCTGCTGGAAAGAGAGGACCCCATTGGGCCCCGAGACGGAGGCCCAATGCGACGTACCACGGACGACTCCGCCAGTGATCTCGGCGTAGAACTGCGCCAGGACGAGGGCATCAGGCGCGTTCACCGTGATCCCTTCCAGCTTGATGCGGTCAGACATCGGTACCCCGATACGCCGGGGTGAGTTCGGTCCAGCGCGCGTGCCAGGCGGGGGCAGGCACCTCCGCCGACCAGCCGCCGTCGTGGGCTGGGCCGTCGGTGGCGAGTGAGCGGCCGAGGTCCTCGAGGTGGACCTGCCAGCCGGCTCCGTGGAAGTGCAGTGAGCCGATGGGCAAGCCGCGTTCCTCCACCACCAGCTTGGTCTGCGACCCCATCGGGGTGAGCCAGGCCTCGAGTTGGGACTCGTCGTCGGTGCCCGGCTCCGTGGTGAGCAGCAGATGGTGCGGTGCATCGCAGATGTCGATACGGGCCGGGCCGTTCCACGTGCTGGTGAAGACGGCGTGGATCGTTCCGCCTTCGTGCAGCGCGCCGGACACCTCGGCGATCCAGCGGGCGAGTCGCTCCGGCGTGGTGCATGCCGCCCAGAGGTCGTCGATATCCGTGTCGTAGATGTCCTCGACGCGGACCGCGCCACGGGTGCGGTCCAGAGCCCGCATCGTTCCGGTGATCCTCACTGCGACGCCTTCTTTCCTCGTGCGATCTCGGTGTGCAGCGCATCCAGCCGGTTCCGCCACAGCGCGCGGTACCCCTCCAGCCACTCGTCCACCTCGACGAGCGCCTCCGGCCGCAAGGTGTAGATCCGTCGCTGCGCCTCCTGCCGTACGTCGACCAGCCCGGCCTCCCGCAGCACCCGAAGGTGCCGCGACACACCCGGCCGCGCAATCGGCAGCGCATCGGCCAACTCACCGGCCGTCGCGGGATGATCCCGCAAGATCTCCAACACCGTCCGCCGACTCTGATCCGCCAACGCCTGCAACACCACATCCATGGCGGCCAATGTACCCAACCAGCTACGTAACCACAAGGGTACATAGATGCCAGGTGAGAGGATGTCCGCGCACGGGGCCTGGAACTAGCATCGAGTTGTGAGGATCCGGGAGTTCGCGATCGTGGTGGCCGGATGAGTGACACCGGCGATCCGAACATACGACCTGCAGCAGCAGATCAACGAGATCGGACGGATCGTCGCGACAAGCCCGGTGCCGGACGGTGGTCTGTCATGGGATCACGAATCACGGGTGGTGGTGATCCGCCTGGTCGGAGCGGTGAATGGAACGTCAGCCGACGTGGAGCGGCTGAAGTACGCCGTTCTGCAGGCCGCCGACCGTTTCGTCGTCAAGTTCGTGTCTGTGCGCTACTCGCGGGCGGAGCTGGAGGCACTGGCGGCCCACTTGAGCCGGATCCGGCGGCCTGTTGGGAAACAAATGTGCACATGCTGACGATTTCTTTCCCACGAACAGGTGATACCAGGTGCCGACCCGCCACTACCTGTTGCACGACCCCGGATCGGGCTGATCACCACCCGCAGATCGGACCGGATATCCCCCTTTGAATGACGGGCCGGTGACGCGCGGTCGCTCATGACCGCAGTAGCGCTCAGAGTTTGGCGCCTATCAGTTGGTAGATGTCGTCGTGGGCGCCGGGGAGGTCGTCGTGGCCGAAGTCGGGGTAGGTGCGGACTTCCTTGGGGGACTGGATCTTGTTGTAGGCGGCGAACTGGGTTGACGGTGGGCAGATCTGGTCTTCGAGGCCGGTGAAGAGGGTGACCTCGGCCTGGATCCGGGGCGCCAGGTTCTGGATGTCGATGTAGCCGAGAGTCGTGAACACCTCCTCCTGGCGGAGGTGCCGCGGGTCGCGTTTGCGGAACCACGTGACGATCTCGTCGTACGGCGAGGTTTCCAGGTTCAGGTCCCACGTCCGCTGGTAGTCGGAGAGGAACGGGAAGACGCTCGCGACGTACTTGATCGTCGGCGTCAGCGCGGCCGCCACCAGCGACAACCCACCGCCCTGGCTCCAGCCGGTCGTCGCGATCCGGGACGCGTCGACCTCCGGCAGTCCGCCGATGAGGTCCGCCAGGCGTCGCGTGTCCAGGAAGACGTGCTTGTAGAGCAGCCCGTCCGGACCGTCGTCGAGCCCGTGCACCAGGTGGTGCTGCAGCGAGAAGCTGTTGGATGCCTGCGACGACGTACGGAATCCGACCTGCTCACGGACATCCAACGCCGCGACAGTGAATCCACGAGCGGCGTACGGCAGTAGCTCGACCCACTTCGGCTGCTCACCGCCGTACCCGTGGAACTGCAGCACGGCCGGTCCGGTCGGCTCGGCGGGGCGCAGTACCTTCGCGTGGACCCGGTAGCCGCCGGTCCCGGTGAAGTACAGGTGCTGTGCGGTCGCCGTCGTCAGCGGGAAGTCGACGGCGTCGACGAACTCGGCATCAGCCGCGACCTCGTCGAGTGACAGCAGCGCCTTGTCCCAGAACGTGTCGAAGTCCGCGGGCCGCGGGTTCGTGCCCTGGTACGTGAGTAGTTCGTCGTACGACAGCTCGAAGGAAAGCACCGCATCATTCTGCGCTGTTGGTGTCCTCGGGGGCAGTCCCGTCCCAGATCGTGTACCCGTGGGCCGCGTTCAGCTTGTCCCGCAGCGCGGTCTCCAGGCTCTCGGCCTTCCCCGGCGCCAGCCACGAGATCGGCAGCAGGATCGGGTGATCGGGGTTCTTGGTGCGCAGCACGATCGCCTCGCCGTGGGTGGTCTCCACCCGGCCGACCTCGGTGATGTCGGTCCAGGGCGTGCGCAGGCCGCGGACCTCGAGGTCGCCGTCGCGGAGCCGTGCGACCTTCGGCGGCCGGGCCAGGATCCACAGGCCGGCCAGCGCGACCAGCCCTCCGAGCGTGACGAACACCGAGACGGCGACACCCGGCAGCCCCAGTGCCCAGAGCACCGCGGCCACCCCGAGAATGATCAGCCCGGCGGCCAGGATCCCGAGGAACCGTCCCGCCCGCATCCGGTACGTCGTACGCATCGCCACAGGATCTCATCCGCCCGGCGCGGCCGGATCAGAAGGCTTCCGTCTCGGACTCCGAGGTGTTGCCGGCCACCGACTTCAGCGTGAGCGTCCACGAGTACGACCCGTCCAGGAACCGGTCGAGCTTCGCGTACGAGCAGTTCTCGGTGAACCGATGATTCTTCGCGTCCCAGTTCGTGCCGGTCTTGTAGTAGACCCAGTAGTCGCCGCGGATCCCGTTCAGCGTCGCCGTCTTGTTCGCCCGGACGTAGATCGACGCCTGCGGCTTGCGTGGGCTGTTCGGCGTGACCACGACCACGATGTCCGAGCCGGCGTTGGTGATCCGCAGCGACCCGGAACCGCGCGAGCCGGACCGCTGGAAGACATCGCCGTTCTCGCCCCGGCCGCCGAACACGGCCGGCTGGGCCAGCTTCGCCGGCACCGACAGCGCACCGAACTTCACACCCTTGCCGATCGACTTCTGCACGTCCTGCGCGAGCTCGGCGAAGGCGAACCGGACGCCGCTCTTCGCCTCGTACAGCCGGACGTCCAGCGCCTTCGGCAGACCGCAACTCGTCTTCGTCTCCCCGGCCTTGCTCAGCTCCGTGGCCACGTTCCCGGCGTACGCGTCGAAGGCGTCGAGGACCTGGGGATGCGCGGACACCAGGCCGCGCGGCGGCGTGATCTTCACGAGCTCGCTGCGTTCGAGTACGACGGCACCCGCCAGCTGGGCGCGGGACGCGTCGAACGCGGCGATCGTCGGCGCGTTCATCACGCGCGCGACGTACGGCTTGAGGACCTTCTCGACATTGGTCAGCGCCCGCTGGTACATCGGCACCGAGAGCGCCACGGCAGTCGGTGCCGGCTTCGGTGTCGGTTTTGGGGCCGGCGTGGGTGCCGCCGACGAGGGCGGTGGCGCGCTGGTGCTGGTCGTCGTACCGCCTGCCGAGGGTGTTTCAGCACTGTCCGCCTTGCCGCTGCAGCCTGCGCAGAGCAGGGCCGCAACTCCGACCACAACCGCCAACGAACGCCTCACAGTCACCCCCAGGTGTGACCAATTTTCACTTTGGTCCAATACTTCCCTGCGAGGGGTTCACCGAGCCGGATCAGTTGGTGCCGGTCTCGCTCGGGTTGTAGGCGCAGGCGTCGTTCAGGTTCTCCGCGGCGCCCGGGGTGGTGGTCGTCTTGGACGGAGTCGGCCGCTTCGTGGAGCCGGAGGTCGGCGCCTTGGTCGGGGTCCTGGTCGGCTTCACCGTCGCCGTCGAGGCGACCGGGGCGGTCTTCGGGGCGATCGCCTTCTGGATGATCTCCCGCATCGCCGCATAGTTCGGGTTCTTGCCGCTCGGGAAGTTCTTGTTCTTGTCCAGGTCGATGTTCGCGACCTTCGCGTTCTTCACCTTCAGTGCGAGCTGGATGAACGCCCCCAGGATCTCCTGCGGGATGTCGGTGCGCAGCAGCTGCTTCCCGGCCTTCGCGATCTGCTGGTACGACGTCACGAGCGCCTGCGGGTTCGCGCTGTTCACGAGCGCGTGGATGGTGCAGCGCTGCCGCTCCTGCCGGGACGGGTCGCTGAGGCCGTAGCGGCCGCGCGCGAACCACAGCGCGTGGTACCCGTCGAGCTTCTGGTTCGGGCCCTTCTCGATGTATCCGCTCGGCTTCTTCTCGCTGTTCGAGCCGGGGCCGGCGCCGTAGTCGCCGCCGATCGGCACGCGGTAATTCACGTTGACCGTGATGCCGCCGAGCGCGTCGATGATCTGCCGGAACCCGGCCAGGTTGACCTGCATGTAGTAGTCGATGTCCAGGCCGAGCGCGGCGCCCGCGGCCAGCTTGACCACGTCCGCGCCCTCGTTGTCGGTCTGGCCGAGGATCCCCGGATGCGCCTTCGGGACGTTCTCGTACATCGCGTCCAGGTAGTACTCGGGCTGCTCGACGTTGCCCATGCTCGGGTCCCAGAAGCCGTCCGGGTACACCTTGTGCAGCGGCGAGTCCTCCGGGAACGGCATCCGCATCCAGTTCCGGCTGAGCGAGATCAGCGCGGTGTCACCGGTCTTGGTGTCGATGCTCGCCACGATCACCGTGTCGGTCCGGACACCGGTCCGGCCGACGCCGTCATCGGCGCCGAGCAGCAGCAGGTTCAGCCGCGGGGTCTTCGCCCACGGGTCGCTCGCGTTGCCGACCTTCGGCCGGGTCGCGCTCTTCGAGTTCCCCTCGGACTGGAACACGCTGCCGATCAGGTCGCGCTGCGCCATCACGGTCTGCGCCGCGACGGTGGTCGGTACGGCGATCGCGAAGCAGAGCAACCCGACGAACATCGAGCCGGCCAGCCGGCTGGTATACGTCATGCTGACCGGGCGGAGCAGCTTGTGCGACGCGACCACGGTCCAGATCCAGCCGATCCCGAGCAGTACGACGGCACCGGTCGCGATCAGCAGCTGACGCGGGGAGACCAGCAGGGCAAGCACGGAGTCGCGGTGCGTGAGACCGACGTACGCGCCGATCAGCAGCAGGCCGATGCTGATCGTCAGGATGAACGAGCCGAGCTTCTTCCGGCCGCCCATCAGCAGGCCCGAGCCGGGGACCAGGGCGCTGAGCAGCGTCAGGCCGATCGCCTTCGACGCCGTCCGGGCACGGTGCGTTCGGGCCCGGGACCGGCTGGCACGAGGCGCTGCCCTCCGACCGGCTGCGCGAGTACTCCGCGACATGGCTCCGTTTCCTGATCGACGACGTGACGACCCTTCCATCGGCCGCGCGTGGCAGCCCACGGTACTTCAGACGCCCACGACACCAACTTGGTTGACGCATTGGTTGACGTGATGCTGGCGACCCCCGTCGATGCTCGCCAGGGTACAGGGGCTCGGGGCTACTACCGCAACGTGCCGTGTCAGCGACCGAGAGTGTCCGGCGACCCGCTTTGCTCCCGGACCGGTCGAGCGGATACTCTTGGCCGTCGTCGTGTCCGCTCCTCGAGCGGGCCGTCGGAGGAGGCGTCGCCTAGTCCGGTCGATGGCGCCCGCCTGCTAAGCGGGTTGAGGGTTACCCCCTCTCGCGGGTTCAAATCCCGCCGCCTCCGCTCTGGGAGCTCTTTGCCTGCAAAAAGCGCAGGCAAAGAGCTCCGGCCATGTCACTGGGGGTGCAACCCCCAGACCCCGCCCGGCGGGGCTTCGCCCCCCGGACCCCCTTGCGACTGCCCCGCGGTGCGGATGCTCCGTGCGGCTGACTGTTCCGCGGTGAGACGCCCGTGCTGCTGGCCGCCCTGTCTGGTGCTGCGGCTGTGCTGTTCTCGCGTGCTTAGTTGGCGAGCTGTTGTTTTGCTTGGGCTATGCGTTCTATGGCGGTTGGGGTCATGGGTTCTGGGGAGATGATGAGGTGGTTGACGCCCAGGTTTTGGTAGGCGGTTGATATCTCGGGGAGGTCTTGGACCGGGATTGCGTTGGGGTTGGGGTCGTGGGACGGCTGGTCCGGGTCGCGGACGATGATGCCTGCGGTGCGGGCTACGGCTTCTTGGGGGCGGTTCGCGGTGACCAAGGCTTGGCGGAGGGTTTCAAGGCGTTCTTCCACCTGCAGGTTGGGAGCGCCGTACCAGGCTGTGTTCCAGGCATCGGCCCATTGGGCTACCAGTTGCATCATGCGAGGGCGGTGGCCGGCGACCAGGATGGGAATCTGGTGGGGTGGCGCCGGGTCCAGGTTGGCTTCGCGGACCTTGTAGTAGGTGCCTTCGTAGGTGACTGTTTCGCCTCGGACCAGGCGGGCCACGATCTCCAGCCACTCGGTGAAGCGGCCCACTCGGTGGTCGGTGGGTAGGCCGAACGCCTCGTATTCGGGGTCGTGCCACCCAGCGCCGACTCCCAGGGTCAGGCGACCGCCGGAGACCTCGTCCAGGGTCGCGGCCATCTTCGCGGTCAGGCCGGGGTCGCGGAACGATGCGCAGAGCACCATGTTGCCGAGCTCGACCCGCGACGTGACCGCGGCGATCGCGCTCAGCAGGGTCCAGCTGTCGTGCATGCCGAACACCTGCCCCTCCGGATCCCGGTAGAGGAAGTGGTCCGCGAGCCAGACCGAGTCCAGCCCGCTCTGGTCAGCCGCCTCCGCGGCGGCCCGCACGTCCTTCCAGCCGGCCATCCCGCCATCGGGCCCGTCGCCGGCACCCAGCGGAAGCATCACACCGATCTTCATGCGCTCAACGTACCCAGACCGCGCCCCGCCGATCGGGTCGAGGTCGTGACGGTTCGGTGCCGTGTCCGAAACATTTCCTGGGTACCAGCAAGCGCCCGGGGTGCGACGTCACGGTGAGGAGCGGGCATCGGATCTCGAGAGGTGATGACAGATGACCGCTCTCGCACCGCCGACGACCGCGTGTGATCCCCGGCCACTGCTCGGCGTCGGCCTGCCCGCGCACGTGCTTGTCCAGTTCGACGACCGCTGGTCGGCGGCCTGGTTGATCGGCCGGTTGCACTGCGCCGACGGCTGGGTCGCGCTCGTTCAGTTCGTGGACCGCACGGGGTGCGAGCAGACCGTCCGCGTCGCGGCCGATCGGGTCTGCCTGACCACGACCCCACCCAACTGAATCCTCCCAAGGCGCCGCCGTCCGTGGATGATGGGCGGTATGAGGAGGCCGTACCCGGATCGGGCGGCCGCGGGCCGCGTGCTGGCCGACGAGCTCGGATCGGTCGGCGGTTCCGTGCTGGTCCTCGGGCTGGCGCGGGGTGGCGTACCGGTCGCGGCTCCGGTGGCGGACGTCCTGGACACGGAGCTCGACGTACTGATCGTGCGCAAGCTCGGGTTCCCCGGTCAGCCGGAGCTGGCGATGGGTGCGATCGCCGGGGTCGGCGAGGAGCTGCACGTGGTCCGCAACGAGCCGATCGCGGCGGAGGTCGATCCGGAGACGCTGGAGGCCGTACGCCGACAGGAGGTCCAGGAGCTGCGCCGCCGCGAGCAGGCGTACCGGGGCGACCGGCCGCCGATCGACGTACGGGATCGCGTGGTGATCCTGGTCGACGACGGCCTCGCGACCGGCGCGACGATGCGGGCCGCGGTGGAAGCAGTACGACGCCATCGGCCGGCGCGCGTCGTCGTCGCCGTACCCGTCGGTGGCGTCGAGAGCTGCCGGCGGCTGTCGCGGGTCGCGGATCAGGTGGTGTGCGCGTGGATCCCGCAGTACTTCACCGCGGTCGGCCAGGCGTACCGGGACTTCTCACCGGTGAGTGACGACGAGGTTCGGCGGGTGCTCGCAGAAAGCACCGCGCGGCGCCCCGGCGGATGATCCAGGGCGCCGCACGGTGAGGTCCTGTCTGGTAATCCATCGCCTGACAGGACCTGTTGGTCCGGCCGCCGGCTTCCGACTCGGCGGCCGGCGCTTGTCAGGCCAGCCGGGCCTTCAGATGGTCGAGCTCGACCTTGAGCTCCGTCGGAACGGTGTCGCCGAGCTTCGCGAACCACTCCTCGATCAACGGGATCTCGGCCTTCCACTGCTCGACGTCGACGTCGAGCGCGATCTCCAGGTCGTGCGCGGTCAGGTCCAGGCCGGTGACGTCGAGCGCGTCCGCCGCCGGCACCCGCCCGATCGGGGTCTCGACCGCGTCCGCCTGGCCCTCGATCCGCTCGATGACCCACTTGAGCACGCGGCTGTTCTCGCCGAAGCCCGGCCAGACGAACTTGCCGGTCTCGTCCTTGCGGAACCAGTTCACGTAGAAGATCTTCGGCAGCTGCGCCGCGTCGTGCTGCTTGCCGACAGTCAGCCAGTGGTCGAAGTACTGCCCCGCGTCGTACCCGAGGAACGGCAGCATCGCCATCGGGTCCCGCCGTACGACGCCCACCTGGCCGACCGCCGCGGCAGTGGTCTCCGAGGACAGCGTCGCGCCCATGAACACCCCATGCGCCCAGTCACGGGACTCGGTCACCAGCGGGACCGTCGTGGCGCGACGGCCGCCGAAGATGATCGCGGAGATCGGTACGCCGTTCGGGTCGTCGTACTCGTCGGCGATGATCGGGCACTGCTTGATCGGCGTGCAGAAGCGGCTGTTCGGGTGGCTCGACAACTCGCCCGACGCCGGCGTCCACTCCCGGCCCTTCCAGTCGGTCAGGTGGTCCGGCGGCGTCGGCGAGTACCCCTCCCACCACACGTCGCCGTCATCGGTGAGTGCGACGTTGGTGAAAACCGAGTTGCCCTTCTCGATCGTGCGCATCGCGTTCGGGTTCGTCTTCCAGCCGGTGCCGGGTGCTACCCCGAACAGGCCGAACTCCGGGTTCACGGCGTACAGCCGGCCGTCCTTGCCGAACCGCATCCAGGCGATGTCGTCGCCGAGCGTCTCGACCTCCCACCCCTCCAGAGTCGGGTCGAGCATCGCCAGGTTCGTCTTGCCGCATGCGCTCGGGAAGGCGGCCGCGATGTAGTGGACCTTCTTCTCCGGCGAGATCAGCTTCAGGATCAGCATGTGCTCGGCGAGCCAGCCCTCGTCGCGGGCCATCGCCGACGCGATCCGCAGCGAGTAGCACTTCTTGCCGAGCAGCGAGTTACCGCCGTACCCGGAGCCGTAGGACCAGATCGCCCGCTCCTCGGGGAACTGGACGATGTACTTCTCGTCGTTGCACGGCCACGGCACGTCCTGCTGGCCGGGTGCGAGCGGCGCGCCGACCGAGTGCAGGCAGGGGACGTACGGCGCCGCGTCGCCCATCTTCTCGAGTACGTCGGCACCGGTTCGGCACATGATCCGCATCGAGGCTACGACGTACGCCGAGTCCGTGATCTCGACGCCGAACATCGGCTTGTCCGCGGTCAGCGGACCCATACAGAACGGGACGACGTACATCGTCCGGCCGCGCATCGAACCGCGGTACAGCTCCGTCAGCGTCGCCTTCATCTCGACCGGGTCGACCCAGTTGTTGGTCGGGCCCGCGTCGGCTTCGTTGGTGGAGCAGATGAAGGTGCGCTGCTCGACCCGGGCGACGTCCGACGGGTCCGTGCGGACCCAGAACGAGTTCGGCTTCTTCTCGTCGTTCAGCCTGACCATCGTGCCGGCCGCGATCAGTTCGTCGGTCAACTCGGCGTACTCCGCGTCCGAGCCGTCGACCCAGTGGATCCGGTCGGGCTGCGTGAGGGCGGCGACCTCGGCCACCCAGGCCAGCAGGCCGGCGTGGCGGGTCGGTGCGTCGGTCACGTCGTACGGTGCCTCGGCTTCGAGGGGCTCCTTGGCGACTGCGGGGGCGGCGGCTTCGGTATGGGTCGGGCTGGCGGTAGTCGTCATCGGCGGCTCATTCCCTCTCGGCTGTCGGGTCCGGCGACCGCGCGACCCCTCGACGCTGAGGGGGTACGGCTCCGGCCGCCGGGGTCTCCGGCGGTTCGATTCAGCTGGCTGGCGGTGTGATCTGTCGCAGACCAGTGCGTCCAGTGGACGTATACCAGTGTGCAAGTGGTACTACGGTACGGGATCGACCCGAGTGCTGAGAACCCCTAGAACGTGAACCCGGTCACAAACTTTTCGCGACAATCGCTTTCCGGTTCAGCTTGTGAAAACGAGAACGGCCCGCGCTGTTCGCGCGGGCCGTTCCAGGAGATTTTCCGGTGCTTCAGCTGGTCTGCCGCCAGATGTCGTTGACGAGCCGCTGGATGTCCGCGGCCTCCGCGGGCTGGCCGTAGACCATCGCGCCGACCAGCCACCACTGCCCGCCGCTCAGGAACGCGCGCGTCATGGTGATCGTGTACGGCGTTGTCGTCGACACCGTCAGCCAGGTCCGGGCGTCCTTCGCGGTCGCCGGTGCGGTGGTCTTGTAGATCTTCGTCCACTGCTGGTCGAACGTCGGCCGGTCGGACAGGCATTTGGCCAGGCTCGCGCACGGATGCAGGGCGAACTGCGCCTGCATCGCGTTCTTCAGCCCGCCCGGATCCTGGTCGCTCCTGGTGACGATCCGGCGCAGGATCAGCTGCGAGGACTCACCGAGGAAACCCACCTGCGGCGGCCGCGGCCAGCCGACCGCGAACGGCAGCTCGGCGTTCGCCACGACCTGTACGTCGGCGCCGGCGGCGTACGTCGCGCCGAAGACGCCCGGCGATCCGTCGGACCGCTTGTACGGGGCGGTCGTGACGCGGTTGATCGGCGGGATCAGGACGCTCGAGGCGATCGGCTCCGGGCTGACGGCCGGCGGCGGGGCGGCCTCGGCCGGTTCGTCCTTGACGCTGCCGCCGATCGCGGTGCCGATCGAGTAGGCGACGGTGAACACGATCAGCACGACGACCGCGACGACCGCGTAGATCCACGGACCGATCTTGCGGCGGTACTGGCGGGCGACCTCGATCTTCGACTGCGCCTCCGTTACCTGCTCCTGCGGCGTCGCGGTCTGCTCGGGGCGGTCGACGTACGACGGGATGCTGCCTTGTGACGCGGTGTCGCCGGGCGGGAGGATCGGCGGCGTCGCGCCGTACCCGACGAGCTGGTTGCGGACCGCCTGCAGCGACTCGTCGTCGTTCCCGAGTACGCCGTCGAGAGGGTCGACCAGGCGCTCGGCGCCGGTCTCGCCGTAGGTCAGTTGGGTGATCGCGTACGGGCGGCTCGAGGTGAAGTTGGCCGCCCAGAGCGGGGTCTCCTGGCGGCCCGGTTCGAGTGCGGCGTCGCGGCTCGCCTTGGTGAGGCGGTCGACCACGGTCGGGTTCCGGGCGCCTTCCTCACTGAGGACGAGCGCGATCACGTCCGTCCCGGTGAACGTGCGGCCGTGCCACAACTCCGCCAGCGGGTGCAGCAGGATCCGCTGATCGAACTGGTAGCCCGGGATCTCCGGCGTGCTGTTGGTCATCACTGTTTGCTTTCCCAGATCGCCCGGTCCGCGAGGGCCAGCGCCGCCTTCTGCGCCGTGTCCGCGTCCACGGGGTTGGCCTTGTAGTCCACCTGTACGACGATGTCCGCGCGCTGCACCAGCGTGTGCACGGTCCAGGACTCACCGGCCAGTCCGGTCGCGGTTCGGCTGGCCTTGGTCGGGTACGGGCGGTCCCCGTCGTACTTGTTCATCGTCGACCGGCTGAACGTCCGGCTCGCGACCTGGGCCGGCGTGAACGGCGCGTTCCCCGCGCCGGCATCCAGCCCGCCGTACGCCGTGATCGTGACGGTCACGCTCGCCGACGTGTACGCGCGCACCTTCTGGCGCGAGCTCGCCGCCGTGCAGCTGATCGTCGTCGTCCCGCCCTGCGTCATCGTCACCGGACCGGACGATGCCTTGGGCAACAGGTTCGACACGTCCCCGATCCGCGCGCACAGATCCGCCGGCAGCACCCGCGCCGGCAGGATGTCCTTCGGCGTCACCGGCTCCCCGACCGCGAACCCGATCCCACCCCCCACCAGCGCGGCCACACCACACCCGATCGCCGTACCCCGCACCAGTCGACTACCCATGCCCGCGACCTTAACCACGCGAAGGTCCTCCCTACGCCCAACACCCCGCCCCACCACAAGCGGCAGCGCCTCTGAAGGAGCCTGTGAACAAGCAGTGATGGCTGTGAACAGGAAATAACCTGTCCACAGCCACCGCCGCGCCGGTCACGGCCCGACGATTGCCACCTGATCCGGAGGATGCGGCCCGGTCTGCAGCGGATCGGCGTACCGGAGTTGCCTGCTTGGTCAGCTGAGGAGGGTCTTCACCGAGCCGCCGGACTCGGTGAGCTTCGCGCCGAGCCCGTTCAGCGCCTCACCGACCGTCGCGAGGATGCCCGACAGGTCCTGCAAGTTCCCGGCCAGCGCCTCGACCTCGGTCGCGACACCGCCGATCTGCCCGCTTCCGTCGTTCAGCTTCTTCGCCGCGGCGTCGCCGATCCCGGGGATCTTGTCGAGCTCACCCGCGAGCCCGGCCAGCATCCCGGCCGCGTCGTGCAGCTTGTCCTTGGCCGCGTTCATCGTCCCGGCGCTCCCGGCCAGCGCCTTCCGCGCACCGCCCTCGCCGTCGTCCCCGACCAGCGCCCCGGCCGCCTTCGCCGCCTGCTCGCCGGCCTCCGCCAGCCCCGACCCGATCGCCTTCAACAGCTCCGGCAGCTTCCCGATGAGCCCGAGCGCGTCGTCCGGCAGCCCGCGCACCAGATTCAGCACCTTCTCGAAGTCGTCCGAGTTCTCCATCACGAACCCGACCGCCTTCTTCACATCCCCCAGATCCCGCCCACCGAGCAGGTCCTCAATACCCATGCGCGGATCGTAGAGCCCCCACCCACCTCCCCGGCCGCGCCGCACCGTGCCCCCGCCGTACGGCGCCGTGCCCCCGCCGTACCCCGGTCGTACCCCCCGAATTCGCCCCCCGGAGACCTCCCTCCGGAGCCGATTGGCCTCCACCCGCCCCCTCCATGTATCGTTACTCGACGTTGTCCAGCGCTCGTAGCTCAACGGATAGAGCATCTGACTACGGATCAGAAGGTTGGGGGTTCGAATCCCTCCGAGCGCGCAACCAAAACCCCAGGTCACGAGCTGAATGACCTGGGGTTTCGCTTTGTCCGGCGGGCTGTTTTTGCTAACGCCTCTGCTGTCACGGCACCATGTCCGACGTGTCGGTTGCTCGCCCGAGGGTCGTTTGTCTGTGCGGTTCGCTGCGCTTCAGTAGGGAGTTTGCGGCCGAGCGCACGCGCTTGACGCTCGAGTTGGTGATCGTCCTGGCTCCGGAGGCCACCGAGGCGCCTGTGCTGGACCCGTTGCTCGTGCGGGCCTTGGGGGAGCTGCACCTCCGCCGGATCGACCTTGCAGATGAGGTACGAATCGTGAATCCCGGGGGCTACATCGGCGAGGCCACCCGCCGCGAGATCGCCTACGCCAACGCCTTGGGCAAGCCCATCACGTACCTCCACGGACCGGCGAGGGACGACAGCTAGTCGGCTCCCCTGACCCGACACGTCCGGGCTGCCGATTGCTGACAGCCGTGGCTGCTAATCCGCCTTGCGCCCGAACACTCGCTTGGCGACGGAGCCGGTGCCGATAGCGGCGAACAGGGCGACAAAGATCCCCGAGGGAACGGAGCTGAAACTCGAATCGACTCCGTGGAAGGTGGCGTCGCCTCCATAAAGGCCGACGAACAGCACGGCCGCCCACATCGCGACGATCGCCAGCGTGGCCCACATCTCGCGAACAAGGATCCGTGCAGCCCAGCCTCCACGAGGGGACCGAACTGAAGACTGATCTTGCATGGTTGTTGTCATGACTGCCTCCTAAGGTCCACTCCTAGTCTCATCCGGGTGCTGAACCGCCGGGAGAGCCAGAGGTCAGGCACCGCGTAGGCAGAGGTCCCAAGCGGCAGGCCGCGTCTGCTGCTCAGCTGGACTCTCGTCCGGCGAGGTGGATCGAGTCAGGCCCGACGCCCCAGATGCGTGAACGAAGTGACAGCCGGTGACTGATGGCGCGCACCTGTGCAGTGTGCAGCTCGACCCGCAGCGTCTCGTCGGTACCCGGCTGGCTGAAATGGCCGTAGATGTAGGGGTAGGACGGCGGGCCGACCGCCTCCAGATACCGCAGTACGGCGTGCTCAGGCACCGGGTCAGGGACCCAGGCGGAGCCTGCCGTGACGTGGTGACCGGACTCAAGGGCGGCGTTGATCTCGTGGATCTGGCGCAGCTCGATCGTATGCGTGGTGACAGCCACAAGGTGGTGCATGGTGTTCTCCGTCTGCCCGTGGGTTGGCCGACTCAGCTCTCGTCCTGCACCCAGATTGCGTCGTGCTCGATGACGCAGCCAGGGCCACAGGTCCCGGCATACGACCGCGATGATCCTCCCCGCCGGTGGGCCAGTGCGGCGACTTTGGCCAGGTACTGCCGGGGGAACTCGGCGCGGGCTTGGAGTTCGAGTGGGTCGGCGTACGGGATGAGGCGTAGCCAGGAGACGAGCTTGTGTACGCCGACGAGCGCCTCGGTCGCGATGAGGTCGTGGCGGAGGACGTGCGGGTCGGCGTCCAGGTGATCACGCCATACGGCCAGGTAGGCGTCGTACAGGGCTTCTCTGTGTGCGGGCGACAACGGCGCGCCGGTCCACTCCACGACCGAGTCGAGGAAGCCGTGCAGCGAGACGAACGGATGACCCCAGATCGCGTTGCCGAAGTCGAAGAACCGCGGTCGGAGTACGCCGGTTGAGCGGTCGGCGAAGATGTTCGCCGGGTATACGTCGTTGATCTCCAGGTCGAGGGGCACGACGTCGCTGAGGGACGCGGTGTGTCGATCGAGTACGTCGGCAGCCCGCGCAGCTCGCGCTAGCAGATCCGGCTCGAGTCGCAGCGGATGCCCGGGCTGCAAGGCCGCCCACTCCTGGGCTACGGCGCGCACTCGGTCGCCGGCCGTGGTGGGCGGCAGCTCGATGATGCCCGGATGCTCGGTCGCGTCGAGGTGGCCGAGGAGCGTGCGCTGAAGACGTGCCAAGGCTTGTACGACGGTGCAGCGCGTCGCCTGATCCGCAACGTCTGGATGCGTCAGCGTTGATCCTTGATCAGCTGCGAGCAGCCAACTGCGTTCGCGGTCCACGGCGATCGGCACGATCACGTCATCCGGCGCGAGCTGCGCCAAGGCCGCGACGAGACCGGCCTCGAACCGATGCCCCGGATTGTTCTCCTTGAACCACACCAGGCCTTCGACGGTTGGATAGCAGCGGACGACAGACCAGAAGCGCGCCCGGTAGGTGACCGGTACGCCGCTGATCCGGCGACCGCTCTCCGCGAGTCGGGCGCTCACCCAGGCGTCCGCGATCTGCGTCCACTCCTGCGACATCCATCGCTGAACCCACTGGCCTCGAGCATCCGGGCCGAACGGTCTCGCATGCAGCATCCGGCGACGCTAACCCCCGGCGCCGACAGTTACGGCGTGACCGGGGACCGCATGCCTAACCACTGCTCGGCGCCCCAGGCCTCGAACCGCTCCACCTCGATGAACCCCAGCTTCGCCGCGAGGCGCATCGAGCCGACGTTGGCGGTCTGAGTAGCGAGCACCACCGGCTCGCCGGGCAGGACGCCGTCGAGCCATTCGAGGGCCGCCGCGCACGCCTCACCGGCGTACCCGAATCCCCACGCCTGCGGCAGGAACAGGTAGCCGAGATCAGCTTTCCCAACGGCGGCCGGGCGGTGCTTGGTTGCTCTTCTGAGCAGGATCTGGCCGATCATCATCCCGTCGAGCTCAACGACGAAACTTCCGGGCCACCGCTCGGGCACCTCGGGCGTCTCGCGCTCGACCTCGTCACGCGGGCGGGGACCGCCGAGGTACGTGTTCACCTTCGGCGAGGCGAGCAGCTCGACGAACGCCGTACGGTCGCGTGCTTCGGACTCACGGAGTACGAGGCGCTCGGTCTTGATCGGCTCCGGCGGCCACGCCACGAGTCCCAGAGGTTCCATCCGGGCACGCTAACAGAGGGATTTCTGACAGGGTGTCGGATCTGGAACCTAGCGTTCGTAGTACAGGTGAACCGGCGGCCGGTCGAGGGCGCCAAGACAGATGGAGCCAGTTATGCATCTTCTGCTCACGTCCGGAGGCATCACGAACCCGAGCATCAGCGACGCGCTCGTCGAGTTGCTGGGCAAGCCGATCGCCGAGTCCCGTGCGCTGCTCATCCCGACGGCGATGTGGGGCCATCCGATGCTCGGGCCCACCCAGGTACGGGGCTCCGTCACCGGCGAACCTCCCTGGCACATGCCCAGGCTGGGGTGGGAATCCGTCGGCGTCCTCGAGCTCACCGCGTTACCCAGCATCGGCGAGGAGCGGTGGGTGCCCTGGGTACGTGAGGCCGACGTACTGCTGGTGGACGGCGGCGATGCGACGTACCTGTGCCACTGGATGCGGGAGTCAGGCCTGTACGACCTCCTGCCGTCGCTCCACGACACAGTCTGGGTGGGGGTGAGCGCCGGCAGCATGGTGATGACACCGCGGATCGGTGACGACTTCGTCTCGTGGACGTCTGCCCCGGACGACCGCACGCTCGGAGTCGTCGACTTCTCGATCTTCCCGCACCTGGACCACGAGAGCATGCCGGAGAACACCCTGGCCAACGCGGAGAGGTGGGCCGCCGGCCTCGAGGGCCCGTCGTACGCCATCGACGAGCAAACCGCGATCAAGGTAACCAACGGCACCACCGAAGTAATCTCCGAAGGCCACTGGAAAGCCTTCCCCGCCTAGCCCCTCAAACGTGCAAGGGGCAGGCGAGTTCTTGGGAACGGCCGTCGAACGTCCGGCGCTCGATCAGCTCGTCGAACAGGCGAACGTATCGGCTCCGAAAACCATCCGCTGCTCGTCGCCGTACAAGGCAAGCCGCCGGTCCAGAAACTCCGGGCCTTGCTTACCCCAGTACGGCCCCAGCCGGCGTCGTCGTACGACAAATGGGGGCCGTCCGCTTGCCGACTAACTCCGCTCGCGGGAGGTCGGGCGATCCCGGCGACGTACGGCTGAAGTCTCCGCACGGTCAGTTGGCGTCGCGGGTGCCGCGTCGGCGCGGCTATTTGTCAGCAGACGCTCGGCCCTGAGTGCGAGGAGATGTATCTCGCGATCGGTGTCATTGCCGCCGAGGATGAATTCCAACGAATCCTGGTCGGTGTAGTAGCGATGGATCACCTGTTCGAGGTCGGCAGCTGATGCACTCCCCATGTCGAGGCGCGCGGCGAGAGCGACGATGTCAGCGGCATCCTTGCGGCGCTGGGCAACCAGCTTGGTAGCCAACAGGAACTCGTCGGTGGCGTACGTAATGTGCAGACCAGGCGCATCGCCGCGTTGCAACGCGTCCTCCGGCAGCGGCGGCATCCACGGGGCTGGCTCGGGTGTTGAGCCAGTCCTCGGGGAGCTTGCGTTGGCTTGCCATCTCGCGCGCCTCGTCGACTACGGCCTGGTCACGGGCATCGGTCATGCGGTCACCAGGTCGCGGGCGGGGATGAAGATGTTGGCTTGTGCCAAGTAGGCCGGGGTTTGCTCGATGATCTCGTGGTTGTCCAGGAACGGATGTTCAGGAATCCAGCGATCGGGGAGCGGGTTGACCTTGGTCCAGTCGGGCGGGTCCTCGCCGGCTTCCTCGAATTCGTGCGCTGTCAGGACGGCGAGGAGTGCATCGAAGCCTGCATGGCCGGTCGTGCCTGGCGCCGCCTCCCAGGCTGCTTCGGAACCATCGTGACGGCGTAGCAGCAAGCGGAGGTGGTCGCGGCCCTGGAGCAGCATCCGCCACGCCCACTCTTCGTCCCTCGCCTCGCGGATAGCCGTCGCGGTGGCCGGAGCCGTCATGATCCGATACTCACGCGCCGCGTGCAGGGCACGCGCAATCCGCCCAGCCCGCAGGAAGAACTGCGCCGTCGGCTTGGTCCTTCCGGAACGGTAAGTGGAGAAGCGCGAAGCGGACGTGCCGAGCGCAGTGGCGAACGCAGCCTGGGACAGCCCGCTCTCGGCGAGAGCGCGATTCAGGTGCTCGCTGACCGCCTGACTGTCCTTGTCCATGCCCGCACCCCCTGAGCCCGTTATCTAATCAGATAATAGCCTCGTTGTCTGACTGAGCCAACGTCGAGGCACAAGAGATTGTGGCCAAACGGTTCCCGCACAAGCGGGCGTTCGAGATCGACGGGATCATGGTCGAGCTGTTCCTGGTGCAGACCGACGCGACTGGTCCGTTCACCGACTTCTGGGGTGTTGCGCGGCACGACTGGCCGGCGGACGTGTTCGACGTCGAGGCTGACGGTCTCCGGGTCGCCAGCGCAATGGCCGTGACCGGCTACCGGGCGGGCTGGGAAGACCTGCAGTCGAAACTGCAGGGCAGGTGACCGGCCAGCGATCTGGGGAAGGGACGACGTACGGCGCGATCACGCCGCAGGGTGCCTCGACGCAGGAGCATCGATACACGGTCGCGCGGTGACCGTCGTCATCGGGACGAGCGGCGAACCCGCCCCGAGAAACGCATCGACTCAGTCGAGGCAGAATTCGTTGCCCTCGACATCTTGCATGTTGAGGCAGGACTCGTTTTCTTCGTCGGCGAGGAGTAGTTGGCCGCGGGTTGCGCCGAGGGGGAGTAGGCGGGCGCACTCGGCCTCGAGTGCTGCCAGGCGCTCTTCGCCTACGAGGCCGGTGCCGACGCGTACGTCGAGGTGTACGCGGTTCTTGACGACCTTGCCTTCGGGGACGCGCTGGAAGAACAGTCGCGGTCCGACACCCGTTGGATCGACGCACGCGAACGCGGATCCCTGACGCTCGGGCGGTTGCGCGCGGTCGTACTCGTCCCAGCTCTCGAACCCTGGCGGTGGCGGCGGTACGACGTACCCCAACACCTCGCACCAGAAACGAGCGACGCGCTCAGGATTCGCGCAGTCGAAAGTGACCTGAACCTGCCTGACCGTTGCCATGCGACCACCGTAAAGGGTACGGCGGCCAAATGTCTGTCGAGATAATGCGACCGACCGGGCATCATGTCGGGCGTGGAAACCGAAGAGGTGCTGACCGGAGGGAATGTCTCCGACCGGGTCGTGCGGGTCGGCGCGACGGTACGGAAGCCCGCCCTCGTTCAGACGGCCGGGGTGGAGGCGGTGCTCACCCATCTCTCCGACTTCGACGGGGCGCCGCGCACGTTGGGGCGGGACGAGCAGGGACGTCATGTCCTCGAGTTCATCCCTGGTGCGTTGGCCGACACGCTGCCGCCGTTCTCGCTGGACGAGTTGGCCCGCGTCGGTCGGCTGATTCGTGAACTCCACGACGCGATGGAGAGCTTCCGACCGCCGGCCGGCACCGTGTGGGGGGTGGTGGTCCCCGACCCCACCGGCGGCGATCTGATCTGCCACAACGATCTCGCTCCGTGGAATCTGGTGCGCGACGGTGAACGCTGGGTGTTCATCGACTGGGACAACGCGGGGCCGTCGTCGCGGCTGTGGGATCTCGGGTACGCCGCGCACGGGTTCGTACAGTTTGTGGCTGGAGGCAACGTCGACGTCGACGGACCGCGGTTGCGTGCGCTGGCGGACGGGTACGGGCTCGACGCGGAGCAGCGCCGGGCCTTCCCAGCGCAGATCGCGGCGCATACGCGGGGCATGTACGACCTGCTGGTCCACGGCCACCGCACCGGCGCGCAGCCCTGGGCACGTCTGTACGCCGAGGGCCACGCCGACCACTGGGGCCCGACCGCCGACTACATCGAGGCTCACCACGACGCCTGGGTCGCAGCACTGCTCTCGGATTCGAGCCTGCCGTAACGCTTCCCCGGCGGTGCCCGATCTAGCGGGTAGGGGGTGGTGGGGAATGACTGTGCTGCGGATGTTGCTCGCTGTGTTCTTCGTTCTCGCCGGACTCGGAGGCATCGTCTCGGCACTCCGCCGAGGCAACCTGTTCGATCTCGTCGGAGCCGTGGCGCTCTTCGCGATCGCCGCCGCGCTGTGGCCCCGGCGACACCGAAGCCGCATCTAGCAGCACTCCTCGAAATGCATTTGCCGCGCCGGGTGCGCGGCGGGGATCGTTGCGGACATGACTTCCGAGCCGGTGGTGCGATCGGCGGCCGAGGCCGAGGAGGCCCGGTACTGGGCTCGCCTCTACGGGCGTTGGGAGTCGTTCGATCTGATTCAAGCGGCGGCGTTCATGGACGGGTTCGAGCGGCCGTGGTGGGTGGTCGGCGGGTGGGCCGTGGATGCGTTCACCGGCGTACGGCGTGAGCACGATGACGTCGACGTGTCGATTTTCGCGTCCGACGTACCTGCGCTGCGTGAGCACGTAGGCGATCGGTGGCATCTGTGGAACCTGGCCGGTGGCGACATGCGGCCGTTGACGCAGCAGCACCCGGAGGTGTTCAACCCGGCGAGTCAGCTGTGGGTGCGCGAACACGGCGATGCTCCGTGGGTCCTCGATCTACCGCTGACTCCGGATCGAGACGGGCTGTGGACGAACAAGTTCGTGCCGGATCACGTCGGCGCGATCGACGAGGTCACGTGGGTGGCAGACGACCACATCCGCTACCTGAATCCCGAGATCGTCCTGCTGTTCAAGGCGCGGAAACGGCGTACCAAGGACGAGCAGGACTTCGCTCGTGTGTGGCCGATGCTTGCGGAGGGCAAGCAGGCTTGGCTTCGCGGCATGATCCCCGGGCACCCTTGGTTGCGTTCACTCGAGGGGTGACGGCCACTCGGTTTCGGGCAAGAGGGTCCGGAGGGGCGTCGTACGGTGTCTGCCGAGGATCACCTCGGTGTCGAGGTTCGACGGGTCGATCTGCCGGATGAACTCCCGGCAGCGGCCGCATGGGGCGACGACGTGCAGTGGGCCGTCGCCGCGCCAGACGGCGACGATCCTCGCGATCTTGTACTCGCGCGCGGTCACCATCGCGGCGATGGCGGCGTGCTCGGCGCAGAACCCCGTACCGGACGCGGTGTCGATGCACACGCCGACGTACACGTTGCCGGCCTCGGTGACCAGCGCCGACGCCACATCACCGAAGATCCGATCGTCGACATGGTACGGATGCAGCACGGCCGCGGCCGCGTCGATGAGCTCGTCGTTGATCACCCCGGAGAAGCTAGCAACGCTAGCGTCGGTGAATCCACCGGATTTGCATGTGAGACTGCGGTGGTGGCCGAGTCGTATGTGGTGCTCAACGGGGTGCGGCACTGGGTGCGTGTGGTCGGTGATCCACAGGCGGGTACGCCGATCGTCGTGGTGCACGGTGGACCCGGCGGGTTCATCTACGACTTCGAGCGGTTGACGGGGCCATTGCTCGAGCAGCTCGGGCCGGTTGTGTACTACGAGCAGCGCGGCTCCGGTCGCAGCGATCAGGATGGGCGGTACGCCGTACCGCTGCTGGTCGACGATCTGGAACAGCTGCGGCGGCATCTCGAGCTACTGCGGATCACGTTGCTCGGCATCTCGTTCGGCGGAGACCTCGCGGCCGAGTACACGATCGCGCACCCGGACCGCGTCGACCGGCTGATTCTCCAAGGCACCGCGCTGGCCGGTCCGTTGACCCCTTCGCCGTGGGGATCCGGGTTCGAGGCGGTCGCGACCAGCGACGAGATGCGGGCCGCGATCCGTACGGCGGTGGCGGAATCGGGGCCGCGCGCCGTCTGGGAGGTCGTGGATCGACGGACCGTCGATCGGTTCCTGTTCCACCAGCCCACGGCCGCCCGGCGGGTCCGCGAACTGTGGACCGAGAGCGGGCTGATCAACACCGGCGAGATGGCGGCCGCGCTGGCGAAGGAACCTCCGCGATCGGTACCGCTCGTCGACGAGCTCGCCGCGATCGACGTACCGGTCCTGGTGCTGATCGGTTTCTGGGATCGCAATGCGGGCGTCGACGCGTGCCGCGACCTGGCCACCCGGCTCCCGCGCGCGCAACTTCGCGTCTTCGACGAGAGCGCCCACTTCCCGAACGTCGAGGAGCCCGAGCGGTACGTCGCCGAGATCGCCGCCTTCCTTCACACCGACTGACGTGGCAGGAATGGTTCAACAGGATCTGGCTCTACGGCGTCCTGCAGATTGATCTCGTGTACGCCGCAGAACTCGACGCGGCGCGCGTCCGTGAGCGCCTCGATCACCATGCTGTGGCACACGGCAACGAACGGTTCGTCGTCGACAGCGGCCTGTCGATGGAGCGCTCCGAGCGCGCGTCGACGTACCGAGGACTGCGGTTCCCAAGTACGCGTCTCGCCCGGCGGCCACTCGCCGCCGTGGCGGTGGAAGTCGTCGGTCGCCGCGATCGCCTCCGCCGAACGCCAGGACAGCGTCGCATCCGGAAGCCACTCGCGAAGATCGAACTCGACCGCCGTCAACGGAAGCCGAGTCTCCGCCGCGATCAGGCTCGCGGTCTGCATCGCCCGCGTCATCGGCGAAGCAACAATCCGCCGCGCCCCGCAGTCCCGAAGCCGCCGCCCGGCCGCCTTCGCCTGCTCGATCCCTCTTGCCGACAACGGTGAGAAGTCGCGCGCCGGCCCCCACCAGCCCTCCGCGTTCAGCTGACTGCCGTCGACCTCCCCGTGCCGGACGAGCAACACCCGAGTCAATCGCCTACTCCTCGCCCGAGAACCGTTCCCAGGCGGACTGCCGGCTGATGCCGAGGGCCTCGCCGATCCGGGCCCAGGTGACCGAGCGGGAACGCAGGCGCAGTACCCGATCCTGTACGGCGGCCTCGACCTGCCCGCGCGACTTGTCGAGCCGAGCCATGTCGGCCAGCAACTCCTCGTCACTCTTCCCGTCCAGCGGCGGAAACGACGCAATCGGCTGCTCGTTGATCACCTGCACCGACAGATCGACACACTCGTTGCAGATGAACACCCCCGGCCCCGCGATCAACCGCTCGATCTCGTCCTTGGCCTTCCCACAAAACGAACACCGCAACACGTTGTCCGGCATCCCAACCCTCCAGGTCTGTCAGGTTTCCCCTGACACGTTTGTCAGGCTAAACCTGACAAACGTACGGGTCAACGGGCGAGGGAGAATCTGTGGAGTGGAGTTGTTTGTGCGGTATCAGAGTCCGGTGCCGGAGGAGGAGCTCGGCTTCACCTCGATGATGTGGCTGCGAACCAAGCTGCCATGAGGTTGGTGTATTTGACGGGGTCCTCCGGGGTTGGGAAGACGGCTGTCGGTGAGGAGCTGCGGCGGCGGGGGTTTGCTGTGTACGACGTTGACGCGGACGGGTTGGCGCGATGGTTCGAGAACGGGACCGGGGTCGAGGTGCGGATGCCGCCGTACCGCGACGACGCCTGGTTCGCCTCGAACACCTACCGGCTGCCGGTCGACACCGTGCGGCGCATCGCGGATGAGGTGGGCGACGGGGTCACGTTCATCTGCGGGACAGTGGGGAACGACAACGAGATCTGGGACTTGTTCGACACGGTCATCAGCCTCAGCCTCGACGCCGAAACGTTGCGCGGCCGGCTCGTGGGCCGACGCGGCACCTTCGGATCGAGCGGCCCGGAGCTGGAACGCGTACTCGCCTGGCACGCCCAGGTAGACGCCGACAACAGCCGGTACGGCGCCCTACTGGTCAACGCGAACGCCCCAATCCCCGAAGTCACAGACCGCGTACTCGACATGCTCGGTATTCGCTGAGCTCCGGGCGCGATCTGCTGAGGCATCGTCGGCGGGTTTCAGCAGGCGGGCGCCGGCGGGTGGGGTGAAGTGGGCTGGTGGATCACTTACCGTGATGCTTATGGCGTTTGGTGCGAAGGGGAGCAAGGGGGAGTCGTTCCTTGCGGTGGTGGTTGGTGGTGGGGCGGCGTTCGGGCTGGTGGTGCTCACGTCGCGGGCGTGGAAGGCGTGTCACGTCGACGTCACCGGGAGCGTGCCGAACGGGCTGACGTTGCTGTTCCTCGGCGTACCGATCGCGCTGATCGTCAACCTGGTGCTGTTCACCCTCGTCTTCCGGTACGCCGGGAAGGCGTTCCTGTTCTCGCTGATCGCCGCCGCCATCGCGATCGCGATCGCCGACCTCGCGCTCTTCTCCTGGCAAGGCACCCCGGCCGCCTCACCCGGCACCTGCCCTGGCAACGTCCCGCCCTGGTGGCCGACCTGGATCCCGACCTGAACCGCCAGCCCATCACAATCGCACCGCCCCGGGTGTAGTCAGGCGTGAGCGCGCACGAGCGTGGCAATTGTGATGGCCTGGCGGTCCGCCTCAGAGCAATCGCAGTAAGGCGGCGGCGCGTTCTGGGTCGCCGAGGTGGGCTGCTGTGGGGAACAGGCGGGCCCAGGAGCCGGCGCGGGTCAGCTGACTGAGGCGGCGGGCGAGCTCGGCCGCGCGGCGGAGGTCGGGCAACGTGTGACCCCTCCATCCTTCGAGGTACGCGTCCTCCAACCGCGCCATCACCTCAGGACCGTGCTCCTCGGCGGCACGATCGAGCGCGACGAGCAGGCTGCAGAACGGATGCCCGACATTCGCGTCACCCCAGTCGAAGAACGTGTACCGCCCAGCCCCCGCCACCAGGATCTGACCGTCATGCAGATCGGCATGATCCAGCGAATCCGGTACGCCGATCGCCGCCAGCTCCTCGCACCACGCGACCAACCGCGGCCGGATCGACCGCAACCGTTCACGATCCGCCGCATCCAATGTCTCGTTCCCGGCGACGGCCTCGTCGAAGACCCTCGGCAGTCCCGAAACCCGAGCATCAGGTACGCCGAGACGCAGCAACTCCTCCGTCCGCGGTACGAGCGCCCGCTGCAGGTCGGCGTACTGCGTCAACGCCTCCTCCCACTCACGCGGCCCAGCCCTCTGAGCGCGCAGCACCGGCCCGCCGGACGGCAACAGCGACCACCCGCGTTGGGCGTCGACGGCGTACGGCGTGAGGACGTGCTCAGGCGCCCATCGCGACAGTGCCTCGCCCAGCCCGGCCTCGAACGCGCTCCCGGGCGAGGCCGCCTTGAACCACACCGGCTCCACTGCCTCGATCCGGACGATCACCGACCACGGCCGGACCCTCGCCTGACGCGGGCCGGTCTCGCGGATGCCGAGCTCGGCGAGTCGCGCCTCCAGCCAACCGAGCGCCGCCGTACGCCAGGACGGATCCTCCCAAGGCGTCAACGCGTCCGGGTACGCGCCGCGGTTGATGTCCATGCCGGGACCATAATCGAGGGATGACACGCTGGCCGGACTCCCCGTACCGAGTAGGGATCTCGGGCTGGCGCTACGCGCCGTGGCGGAAGGTCTACTACCCCGATGGGCTGCCGCAACGCGCCGAACTCGAGTATGCGTCGTCCCGGCTGAACTCGATCGAGCTGAACGGCTCGTTCTACTCCCTCCAGCGCCCGACGTCGTACCAGCGCTGGTACGACGAGACGCCCGAGGGCTTCGTCTTCTCGGTCAAGGGCCCGCGGTTCGTCACGCACCTCAAGCGACTCGCCGACGTGGACGCGCCGTTGGCGAACTTCTTCGCGTCCGGAGTTCTTGCGCTAGGCAACAAACTTGGGCCGGTGCTGTGGCAGCTGCCGCCCAACTTCCAGTACGACGCCGACCGCTGTGCGAGCTTCTTCGCCCAGCTGCCCCGGACCACAGCCGAAGCGGCCGAGGTCGCCAAGCGCCACGACGAGCGGATGAAGGGCCGCGCACTGCTCGAGCCGAGAGCCGAGGGACCGCTGCGGTACGCGATCGAAGTACGTCATGACAGCTTCAAGACCAAGGAGTTCATCGAGCTCTGCCGCGAGCACGACGTCGCGCTGGTGTGTGCCGACACCGCCGGCAAGTGGCCGATGTTCGGCGACGTCACCGCGGACTTCGCCTATGTCCGGCTGCACGGCGCCGAGGAGTTGTACGTCAGCGGGTACGACGACAAGTCGCTCGGCCGCTGGGCGCGCAAGATCCGCTCCTGGAAGTGCGACACGTACGTGTACTTCGACAACGACGTCAAGGTGCGTGCGCCGTACGACGCCGAGCGGCTGGCCGATCGCCTCGGAATCAGTTCGGCCGCCGACGAAGTGTGAGGGCTTACCGTCGGCCACATGACGCAGAACCCCGGAGAACTCGTCGAGCAAGCAGTCCAACGTTCCCTGAAGCTGATCGTCACCTGGCCGGCGTGGGACGGCGAGCCGCGGACGTCCGACGACGACCGCATCTTCACGCCGCACAAGGCGGTTCGCCGGATCGCCGACCACCTGATCGATCACCTGGCCGAGGTCGAGGCCTTGCTGGCCGGCGTACCGACGCAGCCTGACGAGTGGCACGCGAGCGCACTCACCTCCGCAGCGGACCTCGCGCCGTTCACCGAGGAGGACGTCCGCGAGGCCGAGCAGCGACTGCAACGCCTCGGGCGGACCTTTGTGCTGCGGTACGCCGCCCTCGACCCGGCCGAGTGGGACAAGGACCGCACCCCCAACTGGACCCTCCGCCAGATCGCGGAACATCTGACCGAACTCGACTGGTACGCGGCCCAGGTCGGCGACCTGTCACAAAAGGACTAGATACAAAAGGACTAGTTACAAAGCAACTAGAACAGGCGAGCGCCGACCGGCTCCTCCAGGTCGAGGAGGAACTGCTTCCGCTTCAACCCGCCGGCGTACCCGGTGAGGGACCCGTTCTTCCCGATCACCCGATGACACGGGACGACGATCGACAACGGGTTCTGCCCGACTGCCTTCCCCACCGCCTGCGCTGGCTCGCCGAGGCGCGCCGCGATCTCGCCGTACGTCGTGGTCTCGCCGTACGGGATCTCTTCGAGCACTGACCAGACCCGCCGCTGGAACTCGTCACCGATGAGCCGGGTCGGCAACTCGAAGGTCACCCGCGAGCCGGCGAAGTACTCCTCCAACTGCTCGACGACGACCGCGATGAGCGGGTCGGACGCCTCGACCCGCTCACCCAGCGTCTCCGCCGTCGGCTTCACCCAGTGGTGCGGAAAGTAGACGCCGACCAGCACGTCCTCCGACACCACCACCGTGAGCTCCCCGATTCGGGTGCTGACCACCGCATGCCTGTTCATGCCTATGGAACGCGCCAGCACCCGAACCTGTGAGGCCTTACGACCCGATGCGCTCCCGCGTCCGCTGCCGGAATGCCCGGCCGACCGTGGTCCAGTCGTCCGGCTTCAGGTCGGCGACCGCGATTGCCGGTCGGCCGTCCTCCGGCGCCTGTGCGACCCACTCGCCACGCACGTTCGTTACGCCTGCGACCAGACCGGTCGCCGGGTTCGCGGTGACGGCCAGGCTGATCCAGCAGGTGTTGTTCGCGGCCGTGCCCTGTGCCTGTACGCCGATGTGCCCGTTGGGCCCGTTGGTGCTGGCGTAGGAGACCAGGACGGCGTCGACGCCGAGCCGGTCGTACTCCGTGAACAGCTCCGGGAAGAGCACGTCGAGCCCGAGTGCGAGCCCGAACCGGTACCCGTCCACCTCGAACGTCACCGGCTCCGTGCCCGGCGAGTACATCCAGGTGACCTTGGTGGTCGAGAGCGCGCGTTCGTCGTACCGAGTGACCAATCGGCTCTTGTCCGACACGACGTACATGCTGTTGTGCGGTCGCGCGTCGGGCTGTTGGTGGACCGACGGGATGACCGTCCAGATCCCGAGCTCACCCGAGAGCCTGGTGATCTGGTCGAGCTCGTCCTGCAGTGCGGCCCAGTCGGCCTTGGACCAGTCGGACGGACCGATCTCGTCCGGACCGAGTGATGACATCACCCGCTTGCTCGGGAAGCAGATCGCTCCTTCTGTGAAGTGGACGAGGCGCGCTCCGGCGGCCGCGGCCTCGCGCATCAGGCGACGTACCTCGTCACCGCTCTCGCGGAGCTGGGCGGCGTTGGTCGGGTCTTCACGGACCGTCGACTGGGAGACGGCGATTCGTAGGCTTTCCGGCATGTCTGGTTCTCCTTGGGGAGTCGGACGGAAGTGCCGGAGGGCAGTCGTGTAGGACTCGCCGGTTTTCGCGGCGCGGGCTCGTACCCGTTGCTTGAAGTTCCTGTGCGCTGTCATCTGGCCTTCCACGCACTCGCACGCGATCCCCCAGCGATCCCGTCGAGGCGGCAGACCAGGACGAGCGGCCCGAGACAGGAAGTCCCTTTGCCTTCTCGATGTGACCGCGCTGGGGGCGGTCGACGAAGGTGAGGCGCGGGCCGCGCCGGGCCAACATCCTCTCCGAGCCCCGCGCCCGGAGTCAATCAGGCTCTCCGAATCAGCGCCGGCGACCTCGGGCGGCATAAAGTCGGACCTGGGCGCGGTTGTCTTCCGGAGTACGCGCAGACGACGTTTGGAGCAGAGGGTGAGCATTCGGGTCGGGTACAAGGCTTCGGCGGAGCAGTTCGGGCCGCGGGATCTGGTGGAGTACTCCGTTCGGGCCGAGGAGCTCGGGCTCGACAGTGTGACCGTGTCGGACCACTTCCTGCCGTGGCGGCACGAGGGCGGCCACGCGCCGTTCGCGCTCGCCTGGCTGGCGGCGGTCGGTGAGCGGACCAACCGGGTGCTGCTCGGTACGTCGGTGCTGACGCCGACGTTCCGGTACAACCCGGCGGTGATCGCGCAGGCGTTCGCGACGCTGGGTGTGCTTTACCCGGGGCGCGTCATGCTCGGCGTCGGCTCCGGCGAGGCGCTGAACGAGATCGCGGTGTCGGGGATGGAGTGGCCGGAGTTCAAGGAGCGGTTCGCCCGGCTCCGGGAGGCCGTCCAGTTGATCCGGGACCTGTGGACGAAGGACGGCGTCAGCGCCGAAGGGCCGTACTACAAGACCGTGGACGCGTTCATCTACGACCGCCCCGAGACGCCGCTGAAGGTGTACGTCGCCGCGGGCGGCCCGCTCGTCGCGCGGTACGCCGGGCGCGCCGGTGACGGGTTCATTGCGACGTCCGGCAAGGGGATGGAGCTCTACACGGAGCAGCTGATGCCCGCCGTACGCGAAGGGGCCGAGAAGGCCGGGAAGAAGTTCGAGGACATCGACCGGATGCTCGAGGTCAAGCTCTCCTACGACCGCGACCCGGAGTTGGCGCTGGAGAACACGCGGTTCTGGGCGCCGCTGTCGCTGACCGCGGAACAGAAGCACAGCGTGACGAGTGCGACCGAGATGGAGCGGCTCGCCGACGAACTGCCGATCGAGCAGGTCGCGAAGCGGTGGATCGTGGCGTCGGACCCGGAGGAGGTCGTGAAGCAGTTCCAGCCGTACCTGGACGCAGGCTTCAACCACTTCGTCGTACACGGTCCGGGGAACGACCAGGAGCGCTTCCTCACCCAGTTCACCGAGGATGTCCTTCCGCTGCTGCGCAAACTGGGCTGACAATCACCCCGTGGCCGAATACGAGATCGTTCAGGAGGGCGACCCGCGGTGCGCCGAGCTGGAGGCAGCCGGGTATCGCGTGGTCGCCGAGTCCTGGGCGGTCCGGCTGTTCGAACCGGATCGTGAGCTGTTGGAGTCCGCCGTACGCCGGGTGACCGCCGGCGGACTCACCCTCCGCGAACTCGGACCCGAGTCGGCCGCGGATCTGCATGCGCTGGAGAAGACGAACGAGGCGGACTATCCCAACACGCCCGCGACGCATCGCGTGGTGGGAGACCTCGCCGCCGTCGCGGCACTGTGGCCTGAGCACCGGGTCTTCGGTGCCTTCGACGGCAACCGGCTGGTCGGCGCGACGGTGATCCGCGAGAAGGACGGCTTCGGTGACACCGGCTTCACCTCGGTCCTCGCCACCCATCGCCGCCGCGGCGTCGCCCAGGCCGTCAAGGCCGCGTCGATCCTCGCCTTCCTCGACATCGGCATCACCCGCTTCAGCACCGGCGGAGCCGCAGCCAACCAAGCCAGCCTCCAGGCCAACCAGTCCCTCGGCTACCAACTGACCGAACGATGGCGGACCTACGCCCCCTGACCGCAGGCCTCGCACTAGCATCGCGGGATGCCTCTGCTTGTGGATGCGGTTCTGGCTCAGGGCGTGTTGCGAGATACGGCACAGCCGCGGCTGGCGGTGGACGACGGGCTGGTGCTGCGACCGTGGCAGGGGCGGGACGCCGCCTCGGTGCGGACCGCGTTCGGCTGTCCCGACATCCAGCGTTGGCATGTCCGGCGGCTCGACACTCTCGAGGAGGCAGACGAGTGGATCGGGCAGTGGGTCGACTGCTGGGACGCTGAGACTGCGGCGAGCTGGGCGGTTGTCGATGGAGATGACGAACCGCTGGGTCAGGTCGGGCTGCGCGACATCTCCTTGGCCCAAGGGTCGGCCGCGCTGTCGTACTGGGTGACCCCTACCGCCCGGGGACACGCGGTCGCCGCGAGGTCGGTCGAGGCCCTGTCCGCCTGGGCGTTCGGGCCGATCGGGTTCAACAGGCTGAACATCCACCACTCCACCGCCAACACTGCGTCGTGCCGGGTCGCCGCGCGCACCGGCTACCACCACGAGGGAACGCTGCGGCAGGCAATCATGCACGCCGACGGCTGGCACGACTGGCACCTCCACGGCCGCCTGCGCACCGACACCTGAGCTCAGGTGCACCACCTACACCGATGGACCGCGAGTTAGTGCAGGTCGTCGGAGAGGGACTTGGCGGCTTGGGTCAGGAGGGGGATGGCTTGTTCTACGAGGGATTCGGTCATGCGGCCGGCGGGGCCGGAGATGGAGATGGCCAGGGGGGTGGGGGCGTCGGGGACGGCTACCGCGACGCAGCGGACGCCGACTTCCTGCTCGCCTTCGTCGATCGCGTAGCCGACCTCCGAGGCCTGGTGGAGCTGGGTGGTGAAGACGTCAGGGGTGACGATCGTGTTGTCGGTGTGCTTGGGCATGCCGGTGCGGTGCAGGAGGTCGCGGACCTCCGCGTCGGGGAACTGGGCGAGGATCGCCTTGCCGACGGCGGTGCAGTGCGGCAGGACGCGGCGGCCGACCTCGGTGAACATGCGCATCGAGTGCCGCGACGGGACCTGGGCGAGATACACGATCTGGTCGCCGTCGAGCATCGCCATGTTGGCGGACTCGCCGAGCTCGTCGACGAGCCGGGCCAGATGCGGCCGGGCGAACACACTCAGCATGTGCGACGAACTCTCCCCGAGCCGGATCAGCTTCGGTCCGAGCACGTACTGCCGCGACGGCTCTTGACGCAGGTAGCCGAGGTCGACCAAGGTGCGAACCAGCCGGTGGATCGTCGGCAGCGGCAGGCCGGAGGCGGCGGCCAGCTGGGACAGGCCCATCATCCCGCCCGCGTCGGCCATCGTCTCGAGCAGCCCGAAGGCGCGCTCGATGGACTGCACGCTGCCGGTGCGCCCCTTGCCGTTCGTCTCCACCATGACAACCACCTTTCCGGATCACGGAAGTTTAGCGCCAGATCTCGGAAGCTCGAATGGTTGTGTCTTCCGCAAAGTAGATATTAGTCTCCACAATACGGAAAAGGAGGCTGCAGTGAGCCTGGATGATCTGGTGACCGAGCTTGACCGGCGGCTGGCGGCCGCGGACGCGGCGCTGACGGCGGACTATCGCGGCGATCGCGGTGTCCGGCAGCCGGTCCACACGGTGTACGTTCCGGCCGATCGGTACGACGTACGCACGGTGGCGGACTGGAGTGCGCAGGCGCGCGCGGCCCTCGACGAGTACGGCGGATCGGCGGCCGAGTTCGCGAAGGTCCTGGATCTGCCGGGCGATCTCGCCGATGACGTGTACGACCGCGTGCGGGCCAAGCTCGAGCGTGAGCCGATCGAGGACCTCCGCATCGACTTCGAGGACGGCTACGGCAACCGGCCGGACGACGAGGAGGACGCCGCGGCGATCGCGGCCGCCGAGGTGCTGGCAGCCGGCAAGCAGACGCCGTACCAGGGTCTCCGGATCAAGTCGCTGGAAGCGCCGACGAGGCGTCGTGGTGTGCGAACGCTGGATCTCTTCCTCAAGAACCTGGGCGCGATCGACGACGGCTTCATCATCACGCTCCCCAAGGTGACTTCCGTCGAACAGGTCGAGGCGATGGTGTTCGTGCTCGAGACGCTCGAGCATCAGTACGGCCTACCGCCGTTGAAGTTCGAGATCCAGGTCGAGACCCCGCAGGCGATCCTCGGCGCGGACGGCACCGCGCTGATCGCCCGGATGATCAAGGCCGGCGGCGAGCGCGTAACCGGTCTGCACTACGGCACGTACGACTACTCCGCCTCACTCGGCGTCGCGGCGGCGTACCAGAGCATGGAGCATCCTGTCGCCGACCACGCCAAAGACGTCATGCAGTTGGCGGCGGCCGGCACCGGCGTGTTCGTATCCGATGGATCGACCAACGTTCTCCCGGTCGGCGACGCGGTCCACGACGCCTGGCGCCTGCATTTCCGGCTGGTACGGCGTTCGCTCGCACGCGGCATCTACCAGGGCTGGGACATGCATCCCGCCCAGCTCCCGACCCGGTTCGCGGCGACGTACCTGTTCTATCTGGAAGGCTTCGACCAGGCCGCCCGCCGCCTGCGCGCATACCTGGGTGACGGCGAGTCCGGGTACCTCGACGAGCCCGCAACGGCCGCTGCTCTCGCCGGTTTCGTACTGCGCGGCATCGAGTGCGGCGCGATCGAGACGTCGGAGTTCGACGACAACGACCTCGCCAGGCTGGCGCGCCGAGCAGTCCCGGAGAGTTAGCCTCGCGGCATGCGACTGGTTGCGGAGTTCACCACGGAACCCTTCGATGTGGAGGGGGCGCCGCCCGCGCACGCCACTGAGGCGTTGCGTGCGGCGGAGGCGGCCGGGCTCGACTGCGAGTTCGGCCCGCTCGGTACGCAGGTCAGCGGCGAGCAGCATCTCCTGCTGCCGGCGCTCCCGAAGGTTCTCGAGGCGGCGTTCGCCGGCGGCGCGAGCCAGGTGACGTTGCAGGTACGGCGCGATGCCTGAACAGCACCCGCTGGTGCAGGCGATCGCACCGCTCGTCGAGCGGCTGGACGCTCAACTCGTCGACGCGGCGGAGGCCCGCGCGGACGATGTGACGCTCGAGTGGGACGGCGAGCCCGTGGTCGCCGTACGCCTATCCCCTGCAAAAGCGCCTGAAAAGCCAGAGGGTGGCGTGCAGAGTCTGCTGGCCGGTGTTGCCGAGGAACTGGGCGGTCCATTGCGTGATCTGTCGCGGCACGACAAGCAGCAGGCCGTGCTGCTGCTGGAGGCGCGCGGAGCCTTCGAGTACCGCAAGTCGGCCGAGATCGTCGCCGAGGCGCTCGGCGTCACGCGCTTCACCGTCTACAACTACCTGAACCGCGCTCGCTGATTTCAACAAACTGTTGACGGCGGGCGCGGCAGCTGACACTCTCGTCATACGGAAAGTCGATTTCGGGATTCGAGAAGGTGTGATCCGTGGACCTGGAGGAGTTCAACTCCGCTCCGACCGACCGGTTGCGGCCGGTCCTGGCTGCCTGCTGCGACGTGCCCCGCTGGGTCGACGCGATCCTGGCCAAGCGGCCGTAC
Source organism: Kribbella sp. VKM Ac-2571 (assembly GCF_004362255.1). Classification (NCBI taxonomy): domain Bacteria; kingdom Bacillati; phylum Actinomycetota; class Actinomycetes; order Propionibacteriales; family Kribbellaceae; genus Kribbella; species Kribbella sp. VKM Ac-2571. The sequence continues at coordinate 311,887 of NZ_SNWS01000008.1, read as the reverse complement.
GGCGATCTCGCGGCGCTGACCGCGGTCGCCGACCAGTCGCTGCGGGAGCTCGACGACAACGAGGTCGATCGCGCACTGCAGGCGCATCCACGGATCGGTGACCGGCCGCAGGGCGCGAGTACCGAGGCGGCCTGGTCGCGGAACGAGCAGGCCGGTGTCGGTGACGACGCCGGCGTCCGACAGGAGCTTGCCGACGGCAACCGTCAGTACGAGGAGCGGTTCGGCCGGGTGTTCCTGATCTGCGCCACCGGGTTGTCGGCGGCGCAGATGCTGGACAGCCTGCGGACCCGCCTCACGCACGACGATGCGACCGAGGCAATCGTCGTACACGAAGAGCTTCGCAAGATCGCGTTGCTCCGGCTGGGCAAGGTGGTGGCATGAGTTCCCTGTCCACACACGTCCTCGACACCGCGCTGGGGCGACCGGCGCGGAACGTCCAGGTCCGGCTCTACCGGGGTGACGTTCTCGAAGCCACCGGTACGACGGACGACGACGGGCGGATCGGGGAGCTCGCGCCGGCGTTGGAGCACGGAACGTACCGGCTCTGGTTCGACGTCGCGGCGTACGCGGTATCCACCGGCCAGGACATCTTCTTTCCCGAGGTCTCCGTGACCTTCACGATCGCCGACGAGCGGCATTACCACGTCCCGTTGCTGCTCAGCCCGTTCGCGTTTTCCACCTACCGAGGGAGCTGATCTCAGATGGCCATCCACCTGGGAGCCAACCAGTACGGCAAAGCCGAGAACCGCGTCGTCCGCATCTACCGCGACACGCCCCGCCACCAGATCCGCGACCTGAACGTGTCGACTGCGCTCCGCGGCGACTTCGAGGACGCGCACACGACCGGCGACCAGTCCGACGTACTGCCGACCGACACGCAGAAGAACACCGCGTTCGCCTACGCCAAGGAGAAGGGGGTCGGGGCGATCGAGGATTACGCGCTGACGCTCGGCGCGCATTTCCTGGACGCTTCGCCGGCTGCGCAGGGGGCGCGGGTCGAGGTCGAGGAGTACGCCTGGGAGCGGATCCAGGTCGACGGGCAGGGGCACGACCACTCGTTCGTCCGGACCGGCGGCGGTGTGCGGAACACGGTTGTCAATGTGGAGGGCCGCGGCGCGGAGCGGAAGACTTACGTCGTGTCGGGGATCAGCGACCTCGTCGTACTGAAGTCGACCGGGTCGGAGTTCCACGGGTTCCTGAAGGACGAGTACACGACACTGCGGGAGACGAACGACCGGATCCTGGCGACATCGCTGGTCGCGCGGTGGCGCTACGACCACACCGAGGTCGATTGGGACAAGTCGTACGACGAGATCAAGGGACTGCTGCTCTCGCGATTCGCCACGATCCACAGTCTTGCGTTGCAGCAGACGTTGTACGGCATGGGCGAGGCGGTGCTCGAGCAGCACCCGGAGGTCGCCGAGATCAAGTTCTCGGCGCCGAACAAGCACCACTTCCTCGTCGACCTGTCGGCGTTCGGCGTCGAGAACCCCGGTGAGGTCTTCATCGCGGCCGATCGCCCGTACGGCCTGATCGAGGCGACGGTCACGCGCGACGACGCGAGCGACGCCGGCAGCGCGTGGGTCAACATCGCCGGCTTCTGCTGATGGAACGGATCGTGATCGAGGGCGCGTACGTGGCGACCCTCGATCCGGCCCGGCGAGAGTTCGTCGGGCACGTGGTTGTCGAGGGCAACCGTATCGCGGCGGTCGGTCCGGGGCCGGCTCCGACGTACGACGATGCACGCGTCGTTGACGGAGACGGCTGCCTGGTCACGCCGGGGTTCGTGAACACGCATCAGCACCTGTACCAATGGGTCACACGCGGTCTCGCTGCGGACGCAACGCTCTTCGAGTGGCTGACGACGCTGTACCCGGTGTGGGCGCGGATCTCCGAGGAGACCGTGTACGTCGCGGCGCGGGCGGCGCTTGCTCAACTCGCGCGCACCGGATGCACAACGGTTGCCGATCACCACTATGTCTTCCCGCGTGACGGTGGCGATCTGCTCGCGGCGGAGATCGCGGCGGCGGGTGAGATCGGGCTGCGGTTCCATCCGGCCCGGGGGTCGATGGACCGCGGTCAGAAGGACGGCGGACTGCCGCCCGACTCCGTGGTCGAGAACCGCGATGAGATCCTCGCCGCGACTGAGGCCGCGATCGACTGCTGGCACGACCCGGCACCCGATTCGATGCTGCAGATCGTGGTCGCTCCCTGTTCGCCGTTCAGCGTGAGCGGCAAGCTGATGCGCGAGTCCGCGGAGCTGGCAAGGCGCCGCGGGGTGCGGATGCACACCCATCTCGCCGAGACCACGGACGAGACGGACTGGTGCCGGGAGACGTTCAATTGCACGCCTCTCGAGTACGCCGACCGCCTCGGATGGACCGGTCCCGACGTGTGGTTCGCGCACGGGATCCACTTCGACGACGCGGAGATCAAGCACCTGGGCAGCACCGGCACCGGCGTCGCCCACTGCCCTAGCTCCAACGCCCGCCTCGGCGCCGGCATCGCCCGTACGGCGGACCTCCGGGCTGCGGGTTCTCCGGTCGGCCTGGGCGTGGACGGTGCCGCGAGCAACGAATCCGGCAGCCTGGTGGAGGAACTCCGCCACGTCCTGCTCTTCGCCCGCGCCCGCGGCGGCCCGCAAGCACTGACCGTCCGCGCCGCCCTGGAGATGGCGACCCTGGACGGCGCCCGCATCCTGGGCCGCTCCAACGACATCGGCTCGATCGAACCCGGCAAACAAGCCGACCTCGCCGTGTGGAACCTCACCACCCTCCCGCACGCCGGCATCCCCGACCCGATCGCAGCCCTCACCCTCTCCACACCCCCACCCCTGACACTCCTGTTGGCCAACGGCCGCGCCGTCGTAGAACACGACGTACTCCAAACCGCCGACGAGGAAACCCTCGCCACCCAGGTAGCCCGCACCCAGGCCGAGCTCGTCGGCTGACTCGTAACCCCCGCCGGGGACTGGGCACTAGCAATAGCCTGTTCCCGGTCCCCGAGGGTTATCCACAGTTGCACGATCACCGGCCCGCGGGTCGTGTGAGACGTGCATCTTCTTGGGCATGAACAGACGACTGGAAGTGATCGCGGCGGGCCGGGGCGGGTGGTTCACGCGCCCCGATGCGCTCGCCGCCGGCTACAGCGACAGCGAGCTCCGGCAACGCGTACGCAGCGGGCAATGGCTGAGACTGAGCTTCAACTCGTACGTCGACCCGCGGGCCTGGCCAGATGAACCGCCTTGGGAGCGGGCGACTCGGGTCCATCTACTGAACGTGCGGATGGCGAGCGAACGGCTCGGTGACGTCGTCGTGAGTCATCAATCCGCTGCCATGCTCCACGGCTTGCCCGTCTGGGGAGTTGACCTGTCGAGGGCGCACTTCACCCGGATGGCATCCGGCGGAGTTCGCACCGGCCGAGGGGTTCGGGTGCATCGCGGTGCGGTCTCCGCCGACGAGATCGTCGAGTTGGACGGCCTCAAGGTCACGACGGTTGACCGCGCGGTGGTGGAGACCGCCTGTACGACGTCGTACGAGGTCGGCGTAGTTCTCGCCGACGCCGCGCTCCACGAGCCGCTGACGACGCGCGAGCAGTCTTCGCCTCACAACCAGCTGACCACCCGTGGCCAGTTGGTAGCTGCTGTACATCGGCATCGGCATTGGCGCGGGGTGCCGGCCGCCCACGCCGCCGTGTTGTTTGCGGACGGCCGGAGTGAGTCGGTCGGCGAGTCTCGGCTCCGCGTGCTGATGGCTAACCACGGTCTGCCCACGCCAGAGCTGCAGGTGGAGATCCGGGACGTCGACGGCGGCCTGATCGGGCGGGTCGACTTCTTGCTCGCGGGCGTGCTGGTGGTCGAGTTCGACGGCGCGATGAAGTACGGCGACAACGCAGACGCCGTACTGGCGGAGAAGTATCGCGAGGATCGCCTCCGCGAGCGCGGGTACGGCGTGGCCCGCGTCAACTGGGCCGACCTGGACCACCCGCACAAAACCGCCGCGCGCCTCAGGCAGGCGTTGTCGGCATATGCGGTGGGGACTGGGAATAGGCAATTGCTGGTTCCCAGTCCCCGTGGGGGGTGATCAGTGGAGGAGGTCGCCGTTGATCCAGACGGCTTGGACGTCGGCGGGGGTTCCTAGGGTGAAGATTCGGGCCAGGGCTTCCTCGGTGTCTTCGGCGTGGGTGATGGCTACCGCGAGGGGCGAGCCTTCGGCGGGGCGGAGGAGTTGGGCGTCGAAGTGGTGGCCTACCGACAGGTGGCCGACCTGGGGCAGGTCCAGGGCCTCGGCGCCGGCGGCGGTGGCGAGGTAGAGCAGGTGGGCTGCGGAGAGCGGCCGGCCCTGGTCGCCTTGGAGTTGCTGGCAGAAGTACGCCTGGAGCCCTTCCTTCAGGAGCGAGAAGCCGGTGCCCGCGCCGACATCCGATCCAAGCGCCACGCGTACGCCGTACTGCAGGTGTCTCGTCAGCGGGAACAGCCCGCTCCCGAGCGCCGCGTTGCTCGTCGGGCAGTGCGCGACGGTGGCGCCGCTGACAGCCAGCATCTTGAGCTCGACGTCCGTCGGGTGGACGTTGTGGGCGAGCACGGTACGCCGGTCCACCAGGCCGTGCCGGTCGTACGTCGTCACGTAGTCGCAGCCCCCGAACAGGTCGGCGACGCTCGCGATCTCGGCCTCGTTCTCGTTCACGTGCGACGTGAACAGCGCACCGGGGATCGCCTGCATCAGGTCATGGCAGGTCGCGAGCATTTCGTCCGTGCAGGAGAGCGAGAAGCGCGGCGTCACGGCGTACCGGTTGCGGCCGACGCCGTGCCAGCGGTTCGCGAGGGCGAGCGACTCGGCGTACGCGCGGACCGGGGTGGTGAGCAGCTCCGGCCGGAGCAGGCGGTCGCTGAGCACGAGTCCGGACGTGATGCGGAGCCCGACCTTGGACGCGGCGTCGAAGAGCGTGTCGACCGCGTCGGCGTAGTGCGCGCCGAAGACGAGCGCTGACGTCGTGCCAGCCGCCGCGAGCCCGCGGACGAACTCTCCTGCGACGCCTGAGGCGTAGTCGACGTCCGCCATCCGCGCCTCCTCGGGGAGGGCGTACCGGTCGAGCCATTCGAGCAGTGGCAGTCCGAGGCCGCCGACGGCGCGGATCTGCGGGAAGTGCACGTGGGTGTCGACGAATCCGGGCAGTACGACGCCGTCCCGCAGATCTACGACCTGCTCGGCGGGATGCGCCTGGCGGATCTCCACGAACGGGCCGCGGGCAACGATCATCCCGTCCTCGACCAGCAGTCCCGCGTCGCTGTCGACCCGCAGGCCGCCGCCCTCGAACGGGTTCTCCGGCGTGTCGATGAACGTGCCACGATAAAGAGTCATGCCTTTGCCTCACGCTGAGCCGGCGTGGGGCGACGCTCGGCAGAATGAGCCGACGCGGGATGCCGCTCGGCGACGAACTGCTGCAGGAGCCAGGCCGCGACGCTCACCGCGATCACGGCCGGTTCCTTACCGGGGAGATCGGACAGACCGATCGGCGTGGTGATGCGAGCGATCGCCTCGGCGGAGTTGCCGTCCTCGGCGAGCTTGCGCCGGAACCGCGTCCACTTCGCACTGGAGCCGATCAACCCGATGGTCGCCAGTTCCTCGTTGCGAATCGCGGCGTCACAGAGCGCGGCATCCTCCGCGTGGTCGTGCGTCATGATCAGAACGTGCGTGCCGGGCGGAAGCTCGCCGACAACGAGCTCCGGCAGCACCGGCACGTTGTGCACGTGGACGTGCGCGACCGCGTCGTCTAGCACTGCTAGCCGATCATCAGTCAGCTGGTCGGCCCGCGAGTCGATCAGATGCAGCTCGAGGTCGTGCCGCGCGAGTACCCGCGCCAGCTCCAGCCCCACATGCCCGACCCCGAAGATCGCCACCGAAGGCACCACAGGCAGTGGCTCCAGCAACAACTTCACCTCGCCACCACAACACTGAACGCCATGCTGGTACGGCGCTTTGTCGGACAACGCCGCCGTTAATACTTCAGGCGTGGTCACGTCCTCGGCGATCATCGCCCGCGAACGTTCGACGGCCAGAGCCTCCAGGTTCCCGCCACCCACCGTCCCCCAGACGTTGTCAGCAGCAACAACCATCTTCGCCCCAGCCTCCCGAGGCGCATGCCCACGAACAGACATCACGGTGACGAGAACCCCAGGACGACGGGCCGATCGCAGCCGCTGAACCGCCTTTACCCACTCCACGAGACACCTCCCCGAGCTCGATCGACCGCCCAGTAGACGGCCTCGGGGGTGGCGGGTGAGGGGAGGTTGACGGTGGTGCCTGGGGGGCCGAAGGCGGCGGCTGCGTGGCGTAGGGCCTCCCGGACGGAGAAGGCCAGCATGAGTGGCGGTTCGCCGACGGCCTTGGAGCCGTAGACGGCGCCGTCCTCGTGGGCCTTCTCCAGCAGGGTGACGTTGAAGACCTCAGGCATCTCGGAGAAGCTCGGCAACTTGTACGTGCTCGCCGCCTGAGTGGACAAACGACCGCGACGATCGCCCGAACTCTCGTCCCAACGAAGGTCCTCGAGCGTCAACCACCCAGCGCCCTGCACGAAGCCGCCCTCGATCTGCCCGATGTCGATCAACGGGCTGAGGCTGTCCCCGACGTCGTGCACGATGTCGACGCGGCGCAGGGTGTACGACCCGGTGAACCCGTCGACCTCGACCTCCGACGCCGCAACGCCGTACGCGAAGTACTTGAACGGCTCGCCGCGCATCGCGTTGGCGTCCCAGTGCAGGCCCTCGGTCCGGTAGAACCCGGCCGCCCAGAGCTGGACCCGCTGGTGATAGGCGAGATTCACCAGTTCGTTCCAGTCCACGCCGTCCCCGGACAGTCCGCGTACGACGCCGTCCACGAAGCGCACGTCCGAGGGGCTGATCCCGAGCCGCCCTCCGGCGACCTGTGCCAGCCGTTCCCGGATCTGCTCGCACGCGTTCTTGATCGCCGCGCCGTTGAGATCGGCACCCGAGGACGCCGCGGTCGCCGACGTGTTCGGCACCTTGTCGGTCCGCGTCGGCGCCAGCCGCACCCGCTCCAACGGCAGCCCGAGCGTGGTCGCCGCCACCTGCAGCATCTTCGTGTGCAGGCCCTGCCCCATCTCCGTGCCGCCGTGGTTGATCAGCACCGAGCCGTCCTTGTAGACGTGCACCAGCGCCCCGGCCTGGTTGAACGCGGTCAGGTTGAACGAGATCCCGAACTTCACCGGCGTCATCGCCAGTCCACGCTTCACATACGAATGCGAGGCATTGAAGGCTGCAACCGAGGCCTGCCGCGCGGCAATATCACCCTTGGCGAGCACCTGACTCCAGCACGACTCCAGCCGATCCGCGTGCCGCACCGGTTGCCCGTACGGCGTGGAGTCGCCCACCTGGTAGAAGTTCCGCCGACGCAGCTCCAACGCGTCGTACCCGAGCAGCGGGGCGCACCGTCCGAGGATGTCCTCGATCACGAGCATCCCTTGCGGCCCGCCGAATCCGCGGAACGCGGTCTGCGACGTCTTGTTCGTCTTCGCGATCCGCCCGTCCACGCGCACATGCGGAATCTCGTACGCGTTGTCGATATGGCACATCGCCCGCGCCAGCACCGGCTCCGACAGGTCGAGGCTCCACCCGCCGTCGGCCGTCAACGTCGCGTCCAAAGCGACAAGCTTGCCATCGGCCCCGAACCCGACGGTCCACGAACTGTGGAATCCGTGCCGCTTCCCGGACATCGTCATGTCCTGGGTCCGGTTCAGCCGCAATCGCACCGGCCGCCCGGTCAGCGTCGCACCGAGCGCGGCGATCGCGGCGAACCCGTGCGGCTGCATCTCCTTGCCGCCGAACCCACCGCCCATCCGCAGGCACTGCACCGTCACCGAGTGACTAGACAGCCCCAGCACATGCGCGACGATCTCCTGTGTCTCCGACGGGTGCTGCGTGCTCGACTGCACGAAGATCTGCCCGTACTCGTCCACCAGCGCCAACGCCGCATGCGTCTCGAGATAGAAGTGCTCCTGCCCAGCGAACTCGAACTCGCCACGGAACACGTGTTCCGCGTTCGCCAGCGCAGCCGAGACATCCCCGCGCTCCAGGTGCCGCCCGATGCCCTGGAAGCTCCCCGCCTCGATCGCCTCGCGCACACTCACCAGCGACGGCAGCGGCTCGCACTCGACCTCGACCGCCAACGACCCGAGCCGCGCGGCCTCCAGCGTCTCCCCGAGCACCCAGCACACCGCATGCCCGTTGAACATCACCTCATCCGGGAACAACGGCTCGTCGTGCTTCACGCCGGCGTCGTTCACGCCTGGTACGTCGTCCGCCGTCAACACGCGCACCACACCGGGCACGTCGTACGCCGGCTTCACCCGAAGAGCGGTCACGCGCGCGTGGGCGTGCGGCGACTGCACCGGCCAAGCGTGCAGTACGTCGCGGGTGCGCATCACCAGATCGTCCGTATACAAGGCGGCCCCGGTCACGTGCAGCGCGGCGCTCTCATGCGGCATCGGTACGCCGACGACCGCAGCAGCAGGCCGTTCAGACAACGAGCTCATGCGCCGACCTCCTGAAAGTAGAAGCGCAACAACGACTGGCCGAGCATCGCGGAGCGGTACGACGAACTGGCGCGGTGATCGTCCATCGGCGTACCCTCCGCGGCCATCACGCCCGCCGCGATCCGCACGGTCTCCTCGGTCCACGGACGACCGATCAGCGCGGCCTCGGTCTCGTACGCGCGCAGCGGGGTGGCCGCGACACCGCCGAGCCCGATGCGGGCCTCGCGGACGACACCGTCCCTCACGTCGACGGCGTACCCGATCGCAACGCTGGAGATGTCGTCGAAGCGCCGCTTGGCGATCTTGTGGAACGCGGTCATCGGTGCCAACGGCAACGGGATCACGATGGTCCGGATCAGCTCGTCCGGATCCTTGACGGTCTGCCGGTATCCGGTGAAGTACTCCGCCAGCGGGACAATGCGCTCGCCCCGCCGGGAGGCGAGGACGAGCGAGGCGTCGAGCGCGAGCAGCGCCGGCGGCGTGTCGCCGATCGGTGAGCCGGTGCCTAGGTTCCCGCCGATCGTCGCGCCGTTGCGGATCAGCCGCGAGGCGAATTGGGGCATCAGCTGAGCGAGCAACGGGACCCGCCCCGCGAGCCGCCGCTCGATCTCGGTCAGCGTCAGCGCCGCACCCAACCGGACCTCGTCACCGCCGAAGCTGAACTCGCGCAGCTCCTCCAGGCGGTCGATCGCGATCGTCAGCGACGGGCGGGAGCCGAAGATGTTCACCTGCACACCGAGGTCGGTCGACCCGGCCACGAGCTGCGCGTCCGGTCGCTCCGCGATCAACTCCAGCACTCCGTCGAGCGAAGCGGGCCGAACGAACTCACCCTGGGTGGACACGATCCCCGTCGCCACGGGAGCGGGCGGGGCCGCGTCCCGGCGGGCGGCGAACGTGTCGTTCTCGGCGGGGGTGTCGAGCGCGTACGCCGCGTCCCGGATCGGCCGGTACCCCGTGCAGCGGCACAGATTCCCGCTCAGCGCGTGCAGGTCGAATCCGTTCGGTCCGTGCTCGTGATCGCCCTCGCCACAAGCACGCCCCGGTCGGTAGTACTCCGCCGCCATACTGCAGATGAAGCCTGGCGTGCAGTACCCGCATTGCGAGCCACCGCGCACCGCCATCTCCTGCTGGACCGGGTGCAAGTCAGCCGGAGAACCGAGGCCCTCCGACGTGACCAGCTCCTGGCCGTCCAGCGACGCGACCGGCAGCAGGCACGCGTTGACCGCGGTCCACTCGGTCTGGGAGTCGGTGCCCGGCCGGGCCACCATCACCGAGCAGGCACCGCACTCGCCTTCCGCGCACCCCTCCTTGGCGCCGGTCAGGCCGCGGTCCCGCAGCCAGTCCAGCACGGTGGTGTGCACGGAGATGTCGCCGAGAGCGGTAACCTCACCGTTGACGGTCAAGGCGGGGGCGCGGAGGGCTTGTGTAGTCATCGATTCGTGCTCCATCGGGTGCGTGCACTGTGGATCGGGTTGGCCTCGGAGACGAAGTCGTCGAACCGGTACCCAGCGATCTTCGCGATCTCGAGCAGCGCTGCGGCGTGCTCCTGGTTCTCGCAGTTGCCGAGCCGCTCGCGACCTTGCTCGACGATCCGCTCGTACGACTCGGCGTCGCGCACCGAGATCACCAGCGGGAAGCCGAAACGGTCCTCGTACGCCGAGGTGATCGCGGTCAGCTCGTCCCGCTCCGGGTCGCCGAGGAACGTGAGGCCCTTGTCCGACTGGTCGCGCAGCGAGGCCTCTCCGCTGAGACCGTCGGCGACGAACTGCGATCCGAGCCGCGGGTACGCCTGGATCAATTCGAGCTGCTCCTCGCGGGAACCGGAGAACAACGCCTCCTGGAACGAGCGCCGGAGCGCGTGAGTGTCGGCGTACGGGCGCATCTCCCAGGCCCGCTCGACGGCCCAGCGCGGACCCTGGAACAGGGAGCCGAAGGTCTCGACGAACTCCTCGCGGCTCATCTCGTTCACCTGGTCCAGCCGGACCGAGTCGCCGGGCTGCCCCGCGACCGCCGGGCCGAAGCTCTTGCCGACGTGGTGGAACAGGATGTTCAGGCCGATCGCGGTCAGGCTGCCGAGCGTGATGCCGCTGCCGAAGATGATCTCGGCCCAGTCCGGCACGGCCTGCGCGACCTGCGGCTGTGCGGTCACGTACATCGCCAGGCCGACGCTTGTCGCCACGATCACCACGTTGCGGTGGTCGTGGAAGTCGACCTTCGCGAGCGTCTGGAACCCGACCACGGCCACGGTCGCGAACATCGCCAGCGCCGCACCGCCGAGCACCGGGTGCGGTACGCCTGCCACGATCGCGCCGGCCTTCGGCACCAGCCCGATCAGGATCATGATCGCGCCCGCGGTCGCCACCACCCACCGGCTGCGGATCCGGGTCAGCCGGACCAGGCCGACGTTCTCGGCGAAGCAGGTGTACGGGAACGAGTTGAAGACGCCGCCGATCGTGGTCGCCAGGCCGTCGGCCCGCAGCGCCCGGGCGATGTCCTCGCGGCCGATCCGCTTCTCGACGATCTCACCGGTCGCGAACACGTCACCGGTGGTCTCCACCGCGGTGATCAGCATGACCACGACCATCGAGATGATCGCCGCGATCGAGAACTTCGGCCAGCCGAAGTAGAACGGTGTCGTCACGCCCGCCCAGGCCGCGTCGCCGACCGCGCCGAAGTGCGCGTCGCCGAACGCCCAGGCCACCAGGGTCCCGACGACCAGGCCGATCAGTACGGCGATGGTCGCCATGAAGCCCTTGAACACCCGCTGGATCAGGACGATCAGCGCGAGCGTGCCGAGTGCGTACGCCATGTTCTTACCGCTGGTCGGCGCCGCGGTCGGACCGGCGCCGCCGACCGCGTCCCCGGCCGCAACCGGCAGCAGCGCCAGACCGATGATCGTGATCACCGAGCCGGTCACCACTGGCGGGAAGAACCGGATCAGCTTGCTGAAGTACGGCGCGATGAAGAACGTGGCCAGCCCGGCAACCAGAACGGCGCCGTAGATCACCAGCAGACCGTCGGTCCCGCCACCGGCCGCGAGGCCGATCGCGATCATCGGCGAGACCGCGGTGAACGTCACGCCCTGCAGCAGCGGCAGCCGTACGCCGACCTTCCAGAAGCCGACCGACTGGATGATCGACGCGATCCCGCAGGTGAAGAGGTCGGCGTTGATCAGGTGGATGAGCTGCTCGGTGGTGAGTCCGATCGCACTGGCGAGCAGGATCGGTACGATCACCGCCCCGGCGTAGAACGCCAGCACGTGCTGAGCGCCGTACACCGCCAGCTTCCCAGGTGGCAGCACCTGGTCGACGGGATGGCGGTTGGTATGACGGCTGGGCCGACTGCTGGGTCGCAGGACTGCCTTCATCGGGACACGCTCCTCGGCTGCGTGGGGCGGCGGGGATTTTGCCTGCCCCTGAGCATCGACTCACCGAGCGGTGGATTGCACCCCGTGAACCTCCGAAGATGAACGACCGGAGAACGCCTCGTTTCGTGCGATCACACAACTACAGCGATTTGCAGGCGAGGAACACATCCACCCGGTCCTCGAGGGTCGACAGATCGCGTCCGGTCAGTTGCTCAACGCGTTCGATCCGGTAGCGAACGGTGTTCACGTGCAGATGCAGGTACTCCGCCGTACGGGTCCAGGAGCACGAGCAGGCGAGGAACGCCTGCAGCGTCATGAGCAGGTCGGCATGGGTACGGCGGTCGTGGTCGAGGACCGCTCCGAGGACGCGGTTGCTGTACGTACGCCGTACGTCGTCGGGAAGTGTGCCGAGGAGGAGGACGTGGGAGGCGACCTCGTCCGAGGTCACCACCGAGACCGGCGCCCGCGCCGCCCGAGCAGCCCGTTGCGCGAACCGCGCCTCCTCGAGCGCGCCGGCGAGCGCGTCGATCGACGTCTCGCCGCTGATCCCGACCGTGAGGCGGGCCCGGTTGAGACCCGGAGCGAGGCGTCCGAAGGCCCGTCGAAGCTGCTCGGGAAGCTCGGGGGTGAACGGCAGGAACGCGACGAGCAGATCGTCCCGGCCAGGGGCGACCACGGCAGGACCGACTGTGAGGGCGACGTCCTCGAGCAGGCTCAGTGCGACCTCGCCGTGCCCGTCCTCCCGCAGCTCGGTGACCGCTACGACCATCGGCCGCTCGGAGTGCGCGCCCGCCTGCCGGAGTCGCGCGGCGACCTCGGCCTGTGGCGCGCCGGACTCGACCAGCGCTAAGGCGTCGGCGACCAACGGGCGCAGTGCACGGCGGCCCTCGTCGCGGCGGGCGCGGTCCAGCGCGGCGATCGCGCTCAGCTCGTGCACGGCCTCGACATGATCGCGGGACCACGTCGTGTGGTCGCCGTCGATGACCAGCACCCACGCGGTCAGCCGGTTGCCGAACCCCGATCCGACCGGGAACAGGCTGTACGGCGAACCTCCTGCCTCCTTCGGCGCCACCGCCACGGCCGGCATCCGGTCGGCGGTCAGGAAGCGTCGCGTCACCGCGTCGACCGTCTCGGCGTCGAGCTCACTGGGACCGGGTACGACGTGGCGCCCGGTCGGGGTCAGCACACGGCAGTCGTGCCCGATCTCGGCGGAGATCCGCGCCGCGAGCTCGTCGAGACTGCGCCCGGCCGCGATCGACGACAGCAGCTGCCGCTGCCGCACCAGGCTCGCCGACAACCGCGCGCCCGTCTCGGCCGAGCCCGCCGCGGCGACGTACTCCGTCACATCCGCGAACGCGACCTCGATCGGCACCTCGACCAACGTCACGTCATGCCGCCGGCACGCTTCCAGGAGATCCGCCGGCACGTCGCCAAGCTGCGCCTTTCCCGCGAGGATCGTGGTCGCGCCGCGGCCGGCCATCGACGCCACGAACACCTCGCTGTCGGCCGCCTGGCGCCGCCAGACCAGCCCGGTCAGCACCACTTCGCCGCCGCTCAGGTACCGCCCCGGCTCCAGCAGGTCGGTGGTCACGAGCCGGCCGATCGGCCGGTCCAGCGTCCCGCCGGCCGAGTGCATCAACCGCAACCCGAGCTCCGGCGCATCGAGCAGTTCAGCCAGCAACACGACGTACCTCCGGCCCGGATCCCCTTTAGAGGAACGTACAACGCGCGCGCCCGCACACGAAGCCCTTCACCCAAACCGACCCACCCGCCCAAAGCCACTTTGTGCACCAGATCCGTGCTCCGAGCGCTCCACTGTACGGATCCGATGCACAAAGTCGGTCTCGGTGCAGGCCGGCGGGGCCGGGCGCTTGACGGGTTGTGGGGGTGAGCTTATGGTCATTTCACAAAGCAGAAGTTAAGTTCCACAATGCGGAAATTGGAGTCGGGATGAGTCACCAGCTGAAGTACACGGTGAACTGTTCTTTGCTCTTCACCGAGTTGCCTCTGCTCGAGCGGCCGGCGGCCGCTCGGCGGGCAGGGTTCAGCGCGGTGGAGTTCTGGTGGCCGTTCGTCGAGGCCGTCCCGCCGCAGCGGCAGGTCGACGCGTTCGTGAACGCGGTCACCGACGCCGGTGTGCAGCTGACCGGCTTGAACTTCTTCGCCGGTGACATGCCGGGCGGCGACCGCGGGCTGGTGTCCTGGCCGAAGCGGTCGAGCGAGTTCCGCGACAACATCGACGTCACCGTCGGCATCGGTGAGCGGCTCGGTACCCAGGGCTTCAACGCCCTGTACGGGAACCGCGTGGACGGCAGCAGCGAGCAGGAGCAGGACGACGTCGCCGTCGAGAACATTACCCTCGCCGCCAAGGCCGCCGCGCGGATCGGCGCCACCGTCCTCGTCGAGCCGGTCAGCGGCGCAGAGCGCTACCCGCTCAAGGTCGCCTCCGACGCGCTCGCCGTCATCGATCGCGTGCAGGCGGCGTACGACGTACCGAACATCGGGCTGCTCGCGGACCTGTATCACCTCGCGGTCAACGGCGACGACGTCGACCGGGTGATAGCCGAGCAGACCGAACGGGTCGCCCACGTGCAGATCGCTGACAACCCGGGCCGCAACGAGCCCGGCACCGGCACGCTCCCGCTCGACCGCCAGCTGACCGCTCTCGAGGGATGCGGCTACACCGGCTGGGTCGGGCTCGAGTACAAGCCGTCCACCACCTCAGAAGCAAGCTTCGGCTGGCTGCCGTACGAGCGCCGCTGATCCATTTAGGAGACGAATAATGACGAACATCGCCTTCATCGGCCTCGGCATCATGGGCAACCCGATGGCCGTCCACCTCGCCAACGCCGGTCACACCGTCGCCGGCCTCGACCGTACGCCGGAGCGCGCCGAGGCACTGATCGCCGCCGGCGGCCGGGCCGCGACCTCGATCGCCGACGCGGTCAAGGGCGCCGACGTGATCTGCGTGATGGTGCCGGACTCGCCCGACGTCCAAGACGTCCTCGAAGGCGAGAACGGCGTCTTCCAGAACGCCGAGACCGGCGCGCTCATCATCGACTTCTCCAGCATCCGCCCGGACGTCACGCAGCAGCTCGCCGAGCAGGCCCGCGCCATCGGCTTCCGGCTGCTCGACGCACCGGTCTCCGGTGGCGAGGCCGGTGCCAAGAACGCCGCGCTGTCGATCATGGTCGGCGGCTCGGCGGACGACTTCGCCGAGGCCAAGCCGCTGTTCGACGTGGTCGGCAAGACCGTCGTCCACGTTGGCCCGAGCGGTTCCGGCCAGACGGTCAAGGCCGCCAACCAGCTGATCGTCGCCGCGAACATCCAAGCCGTCTCCGAGGCGGTCGTCTTCCTGGAGGCGTACGGCGTCGACACCAAGGCAGCCCTCGAAGTACTGGGCGGTGGCCTCGCAGGGTCCACCGTGCTGAACCAGAAGAAGGACAACATGCTGTCGCGCTCGTTCGAGCCCGGCTTCCGGATCGACCTGCACCACAAGGACATGGGCATCGTCACCGCGGCCGCGCGCGAGGCGGGCGTCGTCGTACCGCTGGGCGCCCTGGTGGCGCAGCTGGTCGCGTCGGCCCGTGCGAACGGCGACGGTGACCTCGACCACTCCGCTCTCCTCCGCGGCGTCGAGCGTCTCTCCGGCAAGGCGGTCGTCTGATGGCCCGCATGCGCGCGGTCGATGCCGCCGTACTGATCCTGGAGAAGGAAGGGTCGACGCAGGCGTTCGGGCTGCCCGGCGCCGCGATCAACCCGTTCTACAGCGCGATCCGCGCCCACGGCGGGATCAAGCACGTGCTCGCCCGGCACGTCGAGGCCGCATCGCACATGGCCGAGGGGTACACCCGGGCCAAGGCCGGCAACATCGGCGTCTGCATCGGTACGTCGGGACCCGCGGGCACCGACATGATCACCGGGCTGTACTCCGCCTCCGCGGACTCCATCCCGATCCTGTGCATCACCGGCCAGGCGCCGGTCGCGAAGCTGCACAAGGAGGACTTCCAGGCCGTCGACATCTCCTCGATCGCCAAGCCGGTCGCGAAGTGGGCGGTGACGGTGATGGAGGCCGCGCAGGTCCCGGGCACCTTCCAGAAGGCGTTCCAGGTGATGCGCGAAGGACGTCCGGGTCCGGTGCTGATCGACCTGCCGATCGACGTACAGCTGACTGAGATCGACTTCGACATCGACACGTACGAGCCGCTGCCGGTCTCGCGTCCTGCGGCCACTCGGGCGCAGGCGGAGAAGGTGCTGTCGATGCTGGCGGAGGCCGAGCATCCGCTGATCGTGGCGGGCGGCGGCATCATCAACGCCGACGCGGCCGACCTGCTCGTCTCATTTGCGGAGATCACCGGGACTCCCGTCGTACCGACCCTGATGGGCTGGGGCGCGATCGCGGACGACCACCCGTTGAGCGCGGGCATGGTCGGTCTGCAGACGTCGCACCGGTACGGGAACGCGACGATGCTGGCCTCCGACCTGGTCCTCGGGATCGGCAACCGGTGGGCGAACCGGCATACCGGCGGACTGGATGTCTATCGGGGCTCTCGCAAGTTCATTCACGTTGACATCGAGCCGACGCAGATCGGGCGGGTGTTCGCACCGGACTACGGAGTCGTGTCGGACGCGCGGGCCGCGCTGGAGGTCTTCGTCGAGGTGGCCCGCGAATGGGGCGCTGCCGGAAGGCTGCCGGAGCGTACGGCGTGGGCCGCGGAGTGCCGCGAACGCCGTACGACGCTGCAGCGGAAGACGCACTTCGACGCGGTGCCGATCAAGCCGCAGCGCGTGTACGAGGAGATGAACCGCGCGTTCGGGCCGGACGTCCGCTACGTCAGCACGATCGGGCTGTCGCAGATCCAGGCGGCGCAGATGCTGCACGTGTACCGTCCGCGGCACTGGATCAACGCCGGCCAGGCCGGGCCGCTCGGCTGGACCGTCCCGGCCACGCTGGGGGTCGCGGTCGCGGATCCGGACAGCACGGTGGTGGCGTTGTCGGGCGACTACGACTTCCAGTTCCTGATCGAGGAGCTGGCGGTCGGGGCCCAGTTCAACATCCCGTACATCCACGTGGTGGTGAACAACTCGTACCTCGGTCTGATCCGCCAGGCGCAGCGGAACTTCGACATGGACTACTGCGTGCAGCTGTCCTTCGAGAACATCAACAGCCCCGAGGTCAACGGGTACGGCGTCGACCACGTGAAGGTCGTGGAAGGCCTTGGCTGCAAGGCGTTGCGGGTCTCCGAGCCGGACGGGATCCTGCCGGCGCTGGAGCAGGCGAAGAAGCTCATGGTCGAGCACCAGGTCCCGATCGTCGTCGAGATCATCCTCGAGCGGGTCACGAACGTCTCGATGGGCGTCGAGATCGACAACGTCATCGAGTTCGAGGACCTGGCGATCTCACCGGAGGACGCGCCCACCGCCCTCGCGTTGCTGGACTGACCAGTGCGCGTGGTTGTTGCCTCCGACAAGTTCAAGGGCACGCTGACGAGTGCTGAGGTGGCGGACGCGGTCGGCGCCGGGGTACGACGAGTCCACCCCGACACGACCGTCGTCTCCGTACCGGTGGCCGACGGCGGCGACGGCACCCTCAGCGCCGCCGTCGCGGCCGGGTACACCCACGTCCCGGTCGTTGCCTCCGGCCCCACCGGCGAGCCGGTATCGAGCGGGTACGCCAGGTTGGGCGACACCGCGGTAGTCGAGTTGGCGGACGTCTCCGGGTTGGTCCGCCTTCCCGGTGGTATCCCAGCACCCCTGACAGCCACGTCGTACGGCACCGGCGAACTGATCGCCGCAGCCCTCGACGCCGGCTGCACCCGCATCATCCTCGGAATCGGCGGGAGCGCCTCGACGGATGGTGGCCAAGGGTTGATCGACGCACTTGGTGGGCGGCTTTCCGGAAACAATTCGGCGCTCCGTGACGAAAACCTTCCGGAAAGCGGGCTGTACGTCGACACGGCAGCGCTTCGGCGTCGGTTGCACGGGGTTGAGGTGGTTGTCGCCTGTGACGTGGACAACCCGTTGACCGGCCGGCGAGGCGCCGCGACTGTGTACGGGCCGCAGAAAGGGGCGACGCCGGAGCAGATCGTCGAGTTGGACGAGCGTCTCGGGCGGTGGGCTGATGTTGTTGCCGAGGCGACCGGTGTGGACCTTCGGGACACGCCGGGGGCTGGTGCCGCTGGTGGAGTCGGGTTTGCGGCGCTAGCACTGCTAGATGCCGAACTTCGCCCGGGGATCGACCTGGTGCTGGAGATGGTCCGCTTCCGCGAACAACTCGCCGGCGCCGACCTGGTCATCACCGGCGAAGGCGCCCTCGACGAGCAGACGCTCAACGGAAAAGCCGTAGCCGGCGTCGCAGCAGCAGCCCGCACCTCGTCCACCACCCTCCCGGCCGCAGCCCCCTCAGCCACCGTCCCCGCCGCGGCCTCCTCGACCCCAATCCCGGTGGTTGCGGTGTGTGGGGTCAATCGGTTGGGGCCGGATCAGCTGCGGGCGATCGGCGTGTCGGCGGCGTATGCGCTCACCGACCTGGAACCCGACGTACGGCGGTGCATCGCGGAGCCCGAACCGCTGCTCGAACAGCTTGGCGAACGGATCGCGGTGCGGCATCTTACGATGACCCGAAGGGAAAGAGGGATCGCATGAGCGCTCTGGATCTCGTGATTCGGGCCCGTCGGGTTGTGCGGGCGGACGGGGAGGAGCCTGCCGCGGTCGGCGTGCGGGACGGCCGGATCGTCGCAATGTCGCCGTACGACGCCGAGCTCGACACCGCGACCGAGCTGCGCCTCGCGGACGATGAAGTACTGCTGCCCGGCCTCGTCGACTCCCACGTGCACGTCAACGACCCGGGCCGTACGGACTGGGAGGGCTTCACCTCCGCGACCAAGGCCGCGGCAGCAGGCGGCGTCACCACGATCATCGACATGCCGCTGAACAGCATCCCGCCGACCTGCGACGTCCCGGCGCTCACGCTCAAACGGAAGACCGCCGAGACCCAGTCGTACGTCGACGTCGGCTTCTGGGGCGGTGCGATCCCAGGCAACGTCCCCGACCTCCGCCCGCTGCACGACGCCGGCGTGTTCGGCTACAAGTGCTTCCTCCTGCACTCCGGCGTCGACGAGTTCCCACCACTCGACGCCGACCAGCTCGAGGCCGCGATGCGCGAGCTCAGCACCTTCGACGGTCTGCTGATCGTGCACGCCGAGGACGCGCACCGCATCGACGAGGCGACCGCCCCCAACGGCGCGAGCTACGAAGCGTTCCTCAACTCCCGCCCGCGCGTGGCCGAGAACGAGGCGGTCGCCCACGTCATCGATCTCGCGAAACAGACCGGCTGCCGCGTCCACATCCTGCACGTGTCGAGCGCCGACGTGCTCCCGTTGATCGCCGGCGCCCGCAATGACGGCGTACGGATCAGCGCGGAGACCTGCCCGCACTACCTGAGCTTCGCCGCCGAGGACATTCCCGACGGCGCCACGCAGTACAAGTGCTGCCCGCCGATCCGCGAGGCCGCGAACCGCGAGCTGCTCTGGGAGGGCCTGCGCGACGGCACGATCGACCAGGTCGTGTCCGACCACTCCCCGTCCACGATCGACCTGAAGCACCTCGACACCGGCGACTTCGGCACTGCCTGGGGCGGGATCGCCTCGCTGCAACTCGGCCTGCCCGCCGTCTGGACCGAGGCCCGCCGCCGCGGCTTCACCCTCTCCGACGTCGTCCGCTGGATGGCTGCCGCCCCGGCCGCACAGACCGGGCTCGCCACGAAGGGCGGGATCGAGGTCGGGTACGACGCCGACTTCTGCGTCCTCGCCCCCGACGAGACCTTCACCGTCGACGCGAAACAGCTCCAGCACAAGAACGCCATCACGCCCTACGACGGACGCACGCTGACCGGCGTCGTCCGGAGCACCTGGCTCCGCGGCGACCCCGTCGACATCGCGGCCGACCCACGCGGGCGCCTGCTGACCCGAGGAGAACGATGAGCTACTACGCGCCGAAGGGCGGACTGCCCGCGCAGACCGACCTCACCACCGACCGCGCGGTCTTCACGGAGGCGTACGCCGTCCTGCCGCGCGGCACCATGCGCGACATCGTCACCAGCCGGCTGCCGTTCTGGGACGACACCCGGCTGTGGGTGATCGCGCGTCCGCTGTCCGGGTTCGCGGAGACGTTCTCGCAGTACATCGTCGAGGTCGGACCTGGTGGCGGGAGCGACAAGCCGGAGACTGATCCGGCCGCCGAGGCCGTGCTGTTCGTTGTCTCCGGCAACCTTGTGCTGACTGTCGCGGGGGAGAAGCACACGCTGGTCGAGGGCGGGTACGCGTACCTGCCGCCGGGTGGCGACTGGACGGTGCGGAATACCAGCGACGCGGCCGTGACGTTCCACCTGGTGCGGAAGGCGTACGAGCGGATCGAGGGGATCGACGTACCGCCCGCGCTGGTCACCAACGAGGCGGACGTCAAGGGCCGGGAGATGCCCGGCACCGACGGCCGCTGGAAGACGCAGCGATTCGTGGACCCGGACGACGTACGGCATGACATGCACGTCAACATCGTGTCGTTCGAGCCGGGCGGGGTGATCCCGTTCCCGGAGACGCACGTGATGGAGCACGGCCTGTATGTGCTCGAAGGCAAGGCCGTCTACCTGCTGAACAAGGACTGGGTCGAGGTCCAGGAAGGCGACTTCATGTGGCTCCGAGCCTTCTGCCCCCAGGCCTGCTACGCCGGCGGCCCCGGCCCCTTCCGCTACCTGTTGTACAAGGACGTCAACCGCCACCCGAAACTCACGCTCTGACGATCACCGGGCGCTGGGGTTGGGGGAGGGGGTCGGTGATCAGGCGGGCGTGGCGTTCGACGTCGTAGCGGGTGCCGTCGTAGGTGAGGCGTTGGCGTTCGACGCCTTCGGCGAGGAAGCCGGCGCCGGCGGCGACCGCGCAGGAGGCCGCGTTGTTGAGGCGGTGGCCGAGTTCGAGGCGGTACAGGCCGGCGTCGTGGTGGGCCCAGCCCGCGAGCGCGCGGAGGGAGTCCCGCGCGACGCCCTGGCCGCGGACGTCGGCGAGCGTCCAGTACCAGATCCAGCCGACCCGGTGCCGGTCGATGTTCGTCACCCCCACGCACCCGATCGGATGATCGTCCGCATCCGCCACGGCGTACACGTGCCCGTTGTCCAGGTCCGCGACCCGCCCGATCCAGTCGACGGCGGACGCCCGGTCCACGATCCCGCCCTGGTTCACCATCTCCGGATCGTCATGCGCGACCACCAGCCGCAGCGCATCCCCAGTCCGCCACCGCCGGAGCCCCAGCTCCCCGAGCGCGTATCCCATCCCCCGAAAATACCCCCGCCCGGCCACGCGCAAGCCGCCGTACGGCGCGTTCAGTTCAACGCCAGCGCCACGATCCCGAGGATCGCGGCCAGCGCACCCAGAATCTCGACCAGGCGGTCGCCCACCGGGATCTTCCCGTCGTACTCCCAGTAGGTCGTGTTCTGGTCGAACGTGAACGTCACCCCACGCGCCGTCGCCAGACACCCGCCGGCCGCGACCACCCCTCCGAGGAACAGGCCCAATGGCACCGCAACAGTCGTCGGCGTCGCAGTCGTCGCCAGGACGAGCGCGACCAGACAGCCGAGCCCGGTGACGACGAGGCATCGCGTGCGGACGCGCATCACCAGCCGCAGCACCAGCACGCCGGCCGGCCAGGCGACATACGCGGCGAGCAGAACGGAACGCGGCACTAGGAGAGGATAGGGCGTATGGGATATCTGGATTTCAGGGATCAGGTTGTGGTGGTGACCGGGGCCAGTAGTGGGATCGGGGCTGCGGCGGCGGTCGGGTTCGCGGAGACCGGGGCGACGGTCGCGCTGCATTACCACCGCAACGAGGAGGGGGCGAAGCACACCGTCGGCGCGGTGCAGACGGCGGGCGGTACGGCGTCCTTGCACCAGGCGGATCTCGCCGACTCGAAGGCCGCGGACGCGTTCGTGGACGAGGTGCTCGCGCAGCACGGGCGGATCGACGTACTGGTGAACAACGCCGGCGACCTGGTCAACCGGTCCGCGATCGCCGACGTACCGGACGAGGAGTTCCACCGGATCCTGGACGTCAACCTGACCTCGGTGTTCGCGCTCTCACGGCGGATCGTCCCGGTGTTCCGGGCACAGGGCGGCGGCTCGATCATCAACGTCACGTCGATCGCCGGGCGCACCGGTGGGGCCGGCGGCTCGGTGGTCTACGCGACGTCGAAGGGCGCGGTCAGCACGTTCACCCGCGGTCTCGCCAAGGAGCTGGCGCCGGAAGGCATCCGGGTGAACGCGATCGCCCCCGGCGTGATCAAGACCCCGTTCCACGACCGCCACACCGCCGACGCCCAGATGCAGGCCATGCTCACCACGATCCCGATGGGCCGCACCGGCACCCCACACGAGTGCGTCGGCACCATCCTGTTCCTGGCCTCCGACAGCATGTCGTCGTACGTCACCGGCCAGATCATCGAGGTCAACGGCGGCC
The DNA here is from genome assembly GCF_004362255.1 of Kribbella sp. VKM Ac-2571. Lineage (NCBI taxonomy): Bacteria > Bacillati > Actinomycetota > Actinomycetes > Propionibacteriales > Kribbellaceae > Kribbella > Kribbella sp. VKM Ac-2571. The sequence goes on along the minus strand of NZ_SNWS01000008.1, from coordinate 289,465 downwards.
AGCTCACCCCCTGAGCTCGGGCCTGAAGACCGCGTTCCGATCCAGCGCCTCGCCGGTCGGCCGGTATCCACATTCGTCCAGTACGGCGTGCAGCCGCGCGCTCGACTCGCTGCGCTTGTCCTCCACGAGCAAGGCGCGTGGCTGCAATCGCTTCAACGTCCTGGTCGCACCGGTCAGCGCAGCGATCTCGGCTCCTTCGATGTCGAGCTTGACGAGATCCAGCCGGTCGAGGGCCTGCTCGCGCGCCCAGTCGTCCAGCCGTACGACCGGCACCTCCTGCACCACCTCACCGTCGCCCTACAGCGAACGCACACCGGCGTCGGCCTCGTCGTACCGGCTGTCCGCCTTGAGCGATGCCAACTCCCGCCGCTCGCCCAGCGCCATCGGCACAACCTCCAGCCGTACGTCGTTGCGCGCCGCGCCGGCGCCCAACTTCGCCACACTGTCAGCTGCGGGCTCGAACGCGATCACCCGCCCACCACCGAGCTCCTTCAACCGCTTCGCCGCCGCCAACGCATGGATGCCGATGTTCGCTCCCACGTCGAGTACGACGTCCCCGCGCCGCAGCTCGGTACGCAAGAACCGCCGTACCGCCGGCTCGTACCGTCCCGCGTAATACAGGATTGCCTGCAGGTTGTCCCGCAGGTCCAGCTCCAACCGCACCCCCTGCCGCCGCACCTGCACGGTCGTGGCCCAGCGCGGCGAGATCTTCACCAGCCCCGGATTCGCCCCCGCCAACCGCGCCGAGACCCGCAACGCGACCCGATGCACCCCCGCATCGGTCACCCCCTCCACCATCCCCACCGTCCGAGCAGTACGACGGGCGGCGCCGGGGCCCAGCAATCGCTCAACCGCAAAGGCCAGACCCCAGGCCGCCCGCCGTACCACTCCATCCCGGACGTCCACTCTCAGCCGTTACCCAGAAACGCCCCGCATACTCGTTTCATGGGGGATATCGACATCGAGCTACGCCGCTCCGGCTTCGTGGACTGGAACTGGGAGTTCGCCTTCGACCATTGGATCGGCATCGTGGTGCTGTTGCCCCTCGCCCTCCTTGGCAACCTCCTGACGCACCTCCTCGTGTTCCGCGGCGGCTGGACGTTGCATGTCTCGGCCGGCGATTACTACTACGCAAAAGTGCGCTACCGCTCCAAGGCTGCTGCCCAGGCTGACCTCGAGCGGCAGCGGGAGCTGGCGGCGGCTGTCCCACCGCCAGCTCCCGTCGAGCCTGTGAACCTACCTACGCGGGGCGGAAGTCTCCGCCGTCCTTGGTGATTAGCGTGACAAGGTGCGGAAGCGGTGTGCTGACAGCGGTAGGAAGATCGCTGTCAGGACCAGTGGTGCGATGAGCGCGGCGAGCCCGGCGTGGGTGCCGATCCAGGTGGCGGTGGCCGATGGGTCGGGGTTGCCGAACAGGGCACGGGATGCCGTGGCGGTGGCGGACAAAGGGTTCCACTGGGCGACCGTGCCCAGCCAGTCCGGCATCGTCGACGTCGCGACGAACGCGCTGGACAGGAACCCGACCGGCCACACCAGCACCTGCACCATCGTCACGCTCTGTGCGTTCTTCACCGTGAGACCGATGAAGATCCCGACCCACAGCAACGCGAACCGCAGCAGCAACAGCAGCCCGAACGCGGCCAGCGCCGACGGCAACCCTTCGTGCCACCGCCAACCGAGCGCCAGCCCGGTGGCGGCCAGTACGACGAGCGTCACCAGCGAGTCGAGCATGTCCGCGATACACCGCCCGAGCACGACCGCCGCCGAACTCATCGGCAACGACCGGAACCGATCCGTCACACCCTTCGAAACATCGGTCGTGACCGCGGTCATCGTGCCCTCCAGCCCGAAGAGCATCGACAACGCGAAGATCCCGGGCACGAGCAGCTCGTAGTACGACGAACCGTCCGGGAACTCCATCGCCCCACCGAGCAGCCCGCCGAACATGAGCAGCATCAGCACCGGGAAGAACCACGTGAACAGCACCAGCCCCGGCTGCATCCGCCAATGCATCAACGTCCGCCGCGCGATCGTCCAGCTGTCCACGAGCGCCCACCCAAGGCCCGTCATGCCGCAGCCCCGGTCAGATGCAGGAAGACCTCGTCCAGCGTCGGCCGCCGCAGCGTGAGGTCCTCCGGCTCAATCCTTGCCTCGTGCAACGAGTTCGCCATCGCCACCAGAGCTCTCGTCCGATCCTTCACGGGGATGCTGATACGTACGTCGGTCACCCGGACCTCCCCGTCCGCCAGCGGCCCGGCCAGCTCCACGACCCGCGGCACATCAGCCGGATCCGCGAGCACCAGATCCAACCAGTCCGACCCCAGTTGTGTCTTCAACTCGTCCGGCGTCCCCTCCGCGACAACCTTGCCCTCCTTGAGCATCGAGATCCGGTTCGCCAGCTGATCCGCCTCCTCCAGGTACTGCGTCGTCAGCAACACCGTCGTACCGCCGTCGACCAGTTGCCGTACGGCGGACCACACCTCGATCCGCCCCGCCGGGTCGAGCCCCGTCGTCGGCTCGTCCACGAACAGCACCCGAGGCGCCACGATCAGACTCGCGGCCAGATCGAGCCGCCGCCGCATCCCGCCCGAGTACTTGCCCACCGCCTGCCCCGCCGCCTCGGTCAGGCCGAACCGCTCCAGCAACTCGTCCGCCCTGCTCTTCGCGTTCCTCAGATGATTGAGCCGCCCGAACATCACCAGGTTCTGCCGCCCCGTGAGTACCTCGTCCACCGCGGCGTACTGCCCGACCAGTCCGATCCGCCGCCGCACCTCCGCACCTTGCCGTCGTACGTCGAACCCCGCGATCGTCGCCGTACCGGAATCCATCTCGAGCAGCGTGGACAGGATCCGCACCGCTGTCGTCTTGCCGGCGCCGTTCGGGCCGAGCAGGCCCGTCACCGTGCCGGCCGTGACCTCCAGGTCGAAGCCGTTCAGCCCCGCACCCTCCGTGCCGCCCCGGTAGTTCTTCCGTACGCCGGCGGCCTCGATCACTCGCTCCGTAGTCATTCCCACCTCTCCGCATGACGCAGCTCGTTGAGCCGTAGAGTGTACCGTACATTGTACGGCTCAGGTACGATGCATCCAACGACGAGCGGTGGAGGAAGGTTCCGAGTGGCAGGAAGGAAGGCGGCGGCACCCGATCCGGCGCGCAGTCTGGCGCTGCTCTGGGGGAGCCACACCAAGCCCGGCCGCTCCGGCCTCACGGTGCGCGCGATCGTCGACGCGGCGATCGCGCTCGCGGACGTCTCCGGGCTCGAGGCGCTCTCGATGCGGATGGTCGCCGAGCGGCTGAAGGTCGGCACGATGTCGCTCTACACGCATGTCCCCGGCAAGGGTGAGCTGACCGACCTGATGTTCGACCAGGTGTACGGCGACCTGTATGCGGACCTCGATGAGCCTCTGAATCAGCCCGGCGGGTGGCGCGGTGCGCTCGAGTTCATCGCCCGCCGCAACTGGGAGGTGCTGACCGCGCACCCGTGGATCCACGAGGTTCCGACCATGCGTACGGCGCTCGGCCCGAACATCACCCGCAAGTACGAGACCGAGCTACGTCCCCTGGACGACCTGGGCCTGACCGACGTCGAGATGGACTCGGCCCTGACCCTCGTCCTCACCCACGTCCAGGGCACCGCCCGCGCCGGCGCCGAACAACTCCGCACCCAACGCGACTCCGGCCTCTCGGACGAGGAGTGGTGGCGTCAGATCTCCCCGACCCTCACCACAGTCATGTCCGGCACCCACTTCCCCACAGCCGGCCGAGTAGGCACCTCGGTAGGCGAACACTTTCAGTCCGCCATGGACCCCGCCCACGCACTGACCTTCGGCCTAACCACAATCCTCGACGGTCTGGCGCAGCTGATCACCTCGCGTTCGCAGGAGTAGTCGCGAGTGCGACGACCGTCCACGGGATCTGGTAGGGCGCATCATGAGCCGGCCGCGTTTGCAGGTACTCAAGTACCCGGCGTCCGTCGTCCAGGCTGCTGAGCAGCCCGGTCCGGTCGATCTCGACCTCGAGCTTCCGACGGGCCTGTCCGGCGTACCCATGGCAATGCCAGGAGTGGAAGCTCAAGTCCGCTTCGAGCCCGACCACCTCGTAGCCGAGTATCGCGGCATCCAGCGGCCGGTTGTCGGTGCAGCCACCACATAACCGCCGATGATCAACATGTCCCGAGTATCCAGTAGCGGGCGGTGTGCACTCTGGACAGGAGATGTCGGGTCGCGGGGTAGTGCACCTGAGCGTGAACGCGTCCGCGCGTACACCGTCTCGCCGGTGCACTACCTGTCGACCTTGCACACCAAGCACCGCGGACTCAGCTGTTGAGTAAGTCCTCGAACGGGGTCGGGTTTTCGAACGGGTCCGCAGTCGTGGGTGTCTCGTGGTTGAGGGCGGCGACCAGTTCGCTTGCCGCCTGACTGATCCGAGGCCGCAGGTTCGCGGCGTTCGGGCCCCAGTCGGTGGAGGCGGCGTACACGGCTGTGGGGACCGGGAGTGCCTTGAGGTAGGCGAACAGCGGTCGTAGAGCGAACTCCAGGACCAGGGAGTGGCGTTCGGTGCCGCCGGTTGCGGCGAGGAGGACGGGCTTGCCGGCCAGGGCCTGGTCGTCGAGTACGTCGAAGAACATCTTGAACAGGCCGGAGTACGACGCGCTGAACGTCGGACTGACCACGATCAACGCGTCGGCGCCTGTCACGGTCTCGAGGACCTCGCGCAACGACGCCGACGGGAAGCCGGTGAGCAGGTTGTTGGTGAGGTCGTGGGCGTGATCGCGGACCTCGATCAGCTCGATCCGCGATCCGATCCCGCGACCGGACAACTCGTCCCGCACGGCCTCCGCCAACTGGTCGGCCAGCAGCCGGGACGACGACGGCGTCGTCAAGCCGGCCGTCACCACTGCGATGACCTTGTCGTTCATTCGATCGTCTCCAGGTCGTGGGCGCGCTCGGCCGCGGCCTTCAGGGAAGCATGTGTCGGCGCGTCCGGGACATGCGCCGGCTTCAGCGCCGCGAACTCCTTCCGCAGCACCGGAACGACCTCTTCGCCGAGGATGTCCAGCTGCTCCAGCACCGTCTTCAACGGCAGCCCGGCGTGGTCGATCAGGAACAACTGCCGCTGATAGTCACCGAAGTGCTCCCGGAACGACAGCGTCCGCTCGATCACTTCCTGCGGGCTCCCGACCGTCAGCGGCGTCTCCCGGCTGAAGTCCTCCAGCGACGGACCGTGCCCGTACACCGGCGCGTTGTCGAAGTACGGCCGGAACTCGCGCACCGCGTCCTGCGAGTTCTTCCGCATGAAGATCTGCCCGCCGAGGCCGACGATCGCCTGGTCCGCGGCGCCGTGACCGTAGTGCTCGAAGCGCTGCCGGTACAGGTCGATCATCCGCTTGGTGTGCGTGATCGGCCAGAAGATGTTGTTGTGGAAGAACCCGTCGCCGTAGTACGCCGCCTGCTCGGCGATCTCGGGCGACCGGATCGAGCCGTGCCAGACGAACGGCGGTACGTCGTCGAGCGGCCGGGGCGTCGACGTGAAGCCCTGCAGCGGCGTACGGAACTTGCCTTCCCAGTCGACGACGTCCTCGCGCCACAGCCGGCGGAGCAGTGCGTAGTTCTCGACGGCGAGCTGGATGCCGTTGCGGATGTCCTGCCCGAACCACGGGTACACCGGGCCGGTGTTGCCGCGCCCCATCATCAGGTCCACCCGGCCGTCGGCCAGGTGCTGCAGCATCGCGTAGTCCTCGGCGATCTTCACCGGGTCGTTGGTCGTGATCAGGGTCGTCGACGTGGACAGGATGATCTTCGACGTCTGCGCCGCGATGAACCCGAGCTGGGTCGTCGGCGACGACGGCACGAACGGCGGGTTGTGGTGCTCGCCCTGCGCGAAGACGTCCAGCCCGACCTCTTCGGCCTTCAGTGCGATCCGGACCATCGCCTTGATCCGCTCACCCTCGCTGACCGTGGTCCCCGTCGTCGGGTCCTCGGTCACGTCCCCAACGCTGAACACGCCGAACTGCATCCGTCCTCCTTCATACCCCAGCCGCCGGTCCACCGGCGTGCTGATAGTTAACTATTAAACTACCAGAACGCCAACCTGCCGCAACTCATTCCGGATGTGCCGAAGGCCCGCGATCAGGCGATCACGGGCCTTCGAAAGGTGCAGATCAGAGCGCATGTGGCTGCAGTAGGTCGTCGTCGCCGGTCAGGGCGGCGGCGATGCGCCGGTGCTTGCCGGCCTCTTCGCGGCGGGAGAGCCGTTCGAGGGTGCGGGCCAGCATCAGGTGCGCGTAGTACTCCGTCGGCTCGCGTTCGATGACCTCGAGGAGATGCTCCTCAGCGGGCTTCAGCAGAGCCGCGTGGTAGTACGCCCGCGCCAGCAGCAGTCGCGTCCCGACGTTGTCGGGAGTCTCCTCGACCACTGGCTTGAGCGCCCGGATCGCACCTCGGTAGTCCCGCTCCTCGAAGTACTGCTGTGCCAGTCCGTAGCTCAGTGCTCGCATGTCTTCCACAGGCCGCGCAACGCCGTACGCCGAAACCGTATTCCTGACGGATCAGGCGGCGTCGAGTACGGCGACCTGCTCGGCCGTGAGCTGCACATCGACCGCGGCGTACGAGTCGCGGATCGTCTCGGGGCGGCTGGAGCCCGGGATCGGGATCACGTGCGGCGACTTGGCGAGCATCCACGCCAGCGTCAAGCGCTGCGGCGAGATGCCCAGCTCCGCGGCCAGCGTGTGGAACGCGGGGTGCTTCGCGCCGAGGTCGCCGGCCCGGCTGATGCCGCCGAGCGGCGACCAGGGCAGGAAGGCGATGCCGAGGGAGTCACACAACTCGAGCTCCGGCTCGCTGGACCGGAACGCCGGCGAGAACTGGTTCTGCACCGAGACGAGCCGCCCGCCGAGGATCTCCTGGGCCTGCTTGATCTGCGCGGGGTTCGCGTTCGAGATGCCGGCCATCCGGATCTTGCCGGCGTCGAGCAGGTCACGGATCGCGCCGACCGAGTCCTCGTACGGCGTCTTCGGGTCGGGCCGGTGGAACTGGTACAGCCCGATCGCCTCGACGCCGAGCCGCTTCAGCGACGCCTCGGCCGCCTCCGCGAGGTACTTCGGGGACCCGTTCTGCGTCCAGCTCCCGTCGCCGGGCCGGAGGTGACCGCCCTTCGTCGCCACCAGGACGTCCGAGGTGTCACCGCCGTACGACGCCAGTGCCTTGGCGATCAGGCTCTCGTTGTGACCGTCGTCGGTCGCGGTCAGGTGGTACGCGTCGGCGGTGTCGATCAGCGTGATCCCGGCGTCCAGCGCGGCGTGGATGGTCGCGATCGAGCGGGCCTCGTCGGGCCGGCCCTCGATCGACATCGGCATCCCGCCGAGCCCGATCGCGGACACCTCGACGTCACCGATCCGGCGGGTCTTGTTCGTGTCAGCTGCCATACGTCCAACCTCCCGCGTGGCGACTGCGAATTCCAACAGGAATCGCCGCAGGGATTCAGCACTCCGAGTGGTTAATGTCGTCAAGGGCTTACAAATCGCAGAGTTATTACGTAAGAATATGGCGGAACTCGCCTCAGGAACGGAGCCCCGCCCGTGCCGTCCCGTCGTACCTTCCTCCAGTTGACAGGCCTGAGCGCTGCTTCGGTCGCGCTCGGCATCTCCGCACCGACCGCGGCCGACGCCACCCCGGCCCGCCCGATCCCGGACGGCGCGTTCGCGCTCGGCGTCGCGTCCGGCGACCCGCGCCCGGACGGCTTCGTGCTGTGGACCCGGCTCGCCCCCAACCCGCTCGCAGTCGACGGCCACGGCGGCATGCCGGCCGGCGAGGTGCCGGTGCAGTGGGAGGTGGCCGAGGACAGCCGCTTCAAGACCGTCGTACGGCGAGGGCTTGCGATCGCGTCGCCCGACCTGGCACACGCCATCCACCCGGAGGTGCGTGGTCTCCGCCCGGGCCGCGAGTACTTCTACCGCTTCCGCGTCGGCGCGCAGGTCAGTCCGATCGGTCGCACCAAGACCCTTCCGGCGTACGGCGATCAGTTCACGTTCGCGACCGCGTCCTGCCAGGCCTGGTACCACGGCTATTTCGCCGCGCATCGCGACATCGCCCGGCGCGCCCCGGATGCCGTGTTCTTCCTAGGCGACTACATCTACGAGTACGGGATCGTTGCCGGGGACAACCTTTGGCGTGCGGGTGTCACGGTCGGGCCGGAGCACGGCGTCGAGATCGAGACGCTGGAGCAGTACCGCTTGCGCTACAGCCTCTTCAAGACCGACCCCGATCTCCAGGCGGCGCACGCGGTCGCACCCTGGTTCCTGGTCTGGGACGACCACGAGGTGCAGAACAACTACGGCGCCGCCAACTCGCTGTACGGCGTACCGCCCGAGCTCTTCGTCCATCGCCGTGCCGTCGCGTATCGCGCGTACTACGAGAACGCCCCGCTCGCCCTCGGCAGCCTGCCGCAGGGTCCGGACGGCCGCATCTACCGCCGGTACGACGTCGGCTCACTGGCGAGGGTCCACCTCCTCGACACCCGCCAGTACCGCGACCCGCTACCCGTCGACGAGGCCGATCGCGTCTCCGAGAAGCGCACGATCATGGGCGCCGAGCAGGAGACCTGGCTGTACGACGGACTTCGCAGCTCTCGCGCGCCGTGGAACATCGTCGCGGGCGGCGTCGTACTCAGTGCCGTCACCGACGACCGCACCGAGCAATGGGACGGCTATCCGGCGAACCGCCGCCGTGTCCTCGAGGCGATGGGCGGAGCCGGGACGTCGGTGATGCTCACCGGCGACATCCACCGGCACGTCGCGTCGGAGCTCAAACTCGACTTCGCCGACCCCGCCTCGCGGACCGTTGGAGTCGAGCTCGTCTGCTCGTCGGTGGGCTCGAACGGCGACGGCACCGACACCGACGCGTACGCGAAGGACTGGCTGCAGCACCCGTACATGAAGCTCTACAACGCCCGTCGCGGCTACGTGCACAGCACGATGACGCGCTCCGAGCTGACCACCGAGTTCGTGAACTTCCCGTACATCCAGGCCGACGCGAACGCTCAGCCGAACGTCGTCGCCCGCTTTCGCACCCCCGTTGCCGATCCCCGCCTGGAGGCACTGTGATGCGTCGACCACCAGCAATCACCGGCCTGCACGGCGCCGGCGGCATCAGAATCGTGACGCTCGACTGGAAACCCGTCTCGTGGGCGACCGTCGTCGACCACTACGCGGTGTACGCCGACGGGACCCTGATCGGCAAGACCGTCTACCCGCACTTCGTGCACCGCGGCCTCGGCTTCACCGGCGTCACGAGGTCGTACTCGGTCGTCACGGTCGATGCCGCAGGCAACCGATCCGCGCAGTCGACGGCGGCCGCGGTCGCGAACCTGACGTCCGTCACGATCTCCGGTACGCCGATCGCGACGGTCGGAACGTTCGACGGCAAGGGCTCCGAGCTGGCACTCTCGCCGAAGGGCTACGCCCAATACCCGACCCGCTTCCCGTCGGACGTCGACTACACGTTCGGTACGTCGACCCCGGCCGTGGACTGGTCCTACCTCCTGCCCGGTCCGGCGGACAAGTGGGCCGGCACGAAGAACCACCGCGCCACGTTCCGCTTCGACCTTCCCGCCGTACCCCAACAGGATCTCGACCTCGCGCTCTGGTTGATCGACAGCCACGCCAGCCTCGCGGCCTCGGCGCTCCTGACCATCAACGGCACCGAGGCCGGCCGCCTCACCTTCGCGAACGGGGCCACCAGGGGCTCGACCATTGCCGACAGCATCTACCCGGGATCGCCGCTCAAACCGTCGTACCTGGAGCTCCCGTTGCCGAAGGCCCTCTTCCGCGCCGGGCAGAACACCCTCGAATTGTTCAAGGACCAAGGCTCCTGGATCGCCTACGACGCCCTGGGGGTGTTCGCCCGGCGTTGAGGTCAGGCCGAGTGGACGTGCGGGCGGCGGTCCTCGACGACGTACGTCGCGCGCGTGCTGATCGGAGCGCCCGGTGTGTCGACGTACGGCACGACCCGGAAGTCGTTGCGCCACTCGTGCTGGTCGATCGTGACACGCGAGTACCCGCGCTGTGAGTTGAAGAACTTCAGGTGCGGGTTCGCGGCCAGGAACTGCTGACCCTGGTCCGTCGTGTCGGCGCCGTTGCCGCCGCTGGTGATCGACGTCCCGACGAACTCGGTGCCGACCGTCGCCGAGTCCGGGTTCGCGAAGTCGCGCTTCAGTTCGAGGGCGTAGTTCTGGTGCCGGTCGCCGGTGATCACCACCAGGTTGCGGACGCCGCTGTCCTGCGCGGCCGCGAGCACCTTGTTGCGCTCGGCAACATAACCGTCCCACGGGTCCAGCCAGACGTGCGTCTCCGGGCCCGGCGTCCAGTCGGTCTGGCCCATCGGGGTCTGGTTGCCGATCACCTGCCAACGTGCCTTCGAGCGGCGGAAACCGTCCAGCAGCCAGGCGCGCTGCTTGCCGCCGAGCATCGTGTTGTCCGGGTCGAACCGGTCGTCGCAGGTGGACGAGTCGCCGTCGCCGCACGGCTGGTCGCTGCGGTACTGGCGGGTGTCGAGGATCGTGAAGTCCGCGAGCCGGCCGTACGGGAGCCGGCGGTGGTAGCGGATGTCCGGCCCGGACGGCATCTGCTCGTGCCGCACCGGCAGGTTCTCGTACATCGCCTGGAACGCCTGGGCGCGGCGGGCGCGGAAGACGGCCGGGTCCTGGTCCGGCTCGGTGTCGAGCTGGGAGAGGTCGCCGGCCCAGTTGTTCTCCACCTCGTGGTCGTCGAACGTGTGGATCCACGGGTGCGCGGCGTGCGCGGCCCGCAGCGGGGCCTCGGTCTTGTACAGCGAGTACTGCAGGCGGTACCGCGCGAGGTCGAACGTCTCGGTGTGGAACCGCGGGTCGGTGGTCACGCCGCGCTTGTTCGTCTTCACGCCGGACTCGTACAGGTAGTCGCCGAGGTGCACGACCAGGTCGAGGTCCTCGTCGGCCATGTGGTCGTACGCCGTGAAGTACCCGTCCTGCCAGGCGTTGCAGGACGCGAACGCGAACCGCAGCTCGCGCGGGTTCGCCAGCGGGTGCGGGGCGGTCCGGGTTCGGCCGGTCGGCGAGACCTCGTGACCGGTGCGGAAGCGGTAGTAGTACACGTGGTCCGGCAGCAGGCCGCGGACCTCCGGGTGGACGCTGTGCCCGAGTTCGGGGGTTGCGACGACGCTGGAGCGCCGTACGACGTGGCGGAAGTTCTCGTCGTACGCGACCTCGTACTCGACCCGGACCGGGCGCGCGGGCATGCCGCCCTTCCCGTCGACGGCGTACGGATCGGTGGCCAGACGGGTCCACAGCACAACCCCGTCGTACTGCGGATCGCCCGAGGCGACCCCGAGCGTGAACGGGTTGCCGGTGCCGGACGGGGACGCGTACGTGGTCGAGGCGTCCCAGGCCCCGGTGCCGAGCAGTACGGCGGCAGCGCCCGTACCCCCGTACCCGAGGAAGCGACGGCGGGACACGGACATGGTTCCTCCAGATGACGGGCGGGTCAGCAGCGCTGTCAGTCTTCAGTCGCCGGGTGGCGGTGGCTTGACGCGGAGGTTAACGGTCCAGTTCGGTAAATTAACGAGAGCCGACGGTAGGAGCCGGAGCTTCGCTAGGCTGGCCGGAATTGCCGACTACACGGGGAGCTGACCGATGCCGTACGAACCGTGCCGCTACGCGCGCCGGTGGCCGGACCTGTTCGACCAACTCGACGACGAGCAGAAGCAGCGGGTCAGCGACGCGCTGGCGAACAACCGCCTGGAGGGCTGGGAGCCCGGCCGGGACGACGTCGCCGATCTGATCGACCGCGAACTGGGCCGGATCGACACCGCGGAGTACATCCGCCGGACGCTGTCGAAGGTGACCGGCGGCGGACCGGCGTGACCGAGGAGGTCTCGCCGGAGGAAGCAGCGGAGGCCGCCGCGCGGAAGCAGCGCTGGGACGCGTACTTCTGGGAGCCGGGCAGCTGTCTGAAGAACAAGCTCGACATCAAGAACCCGATCGAGCTGCACTTCGCCGAGTACAGCCTGCGGGCCGTCCGGCAGGGCGAGATGGACCGCGGTGAGGTCGACATTCCGCGCACGTACGACAAGGCGCACCTGCAGGCGATCCACAAACACATGTTCCAGGACGTGTACGACTGGGCTGGGAAGTTCCGGGACGTGAACATCTCCAAGCAGGGCAACCCGTTCGTGCCGGCCGACCGCCTGGACAAGTGGACCGACAAGGTCAGTGCGAAGGTCAAGGACAAGGACTGGTCGACGATGTCGCGCGAGGAGTTCGTGCAGAGCATCGCCGAGGTCTACAGCTACCAGAACCTCACGCACCCGTTCCGCGAAGGAAACGGCGCGACCGCCAAGCAGTTCATCAGCCACGTGTCCGAGATGTCGCCGTACCGCCTCGACTTCGACCGCGTCGAGCGGGACGAGTGGAACGCGGCGTCGAGTGCGTCGTACCCGGAAGACCTTCAGAAGAGCACGGACCCGGACCCGCGGAAGATGTACGCCGTCTTCGACAAGGTGACCGTCGAACGCGGCTCCGTCCTGCGCGCCGACCCAGAGCTGGCGGCCGCTCTGCAACTCCAGAATTCGACGTACGCCGGAATCGACAAGTCGGAGCAGATCGACGTCGACGACAAACGCCCAGGCACCCATGCCGTCGAGCGCGAAGCCGAGGCGGAGGCCGAGCACCAGACCTGACCGGTGCAGGATAGGCCGTATGCAGACCGACGAACGCATCCGCCGTGCCCGGCCCGAGGACATCCCGGCGATCGTGGAACTGGTGTACGCGCTCGCGGAGTACGAACGTGCTCCCGAGGAGTGTCACCTGACCGCGGATCAGCTGCAGACCGCCCTCTTCGGCGAGACCCCCGCCGCGTTCTGCCACGTCGCCGAACACGAGGGCCAGGTAGCCGGCTGCGCGATCTGGTTCCTGAGCTTCTCCACCTGGCGCGGCGTCCACGGCATCTACCTCGAAGACCTCTTCGTCCGCCCTGAGACCCGCGGCACCGGCCTAGGCAAAGCCCTCCTCACCGCCCTCGCCCAGGAATGCGTCCGCAACAACTACGAACGCCTCGAATGGTCCGTCCTCAACTGGAACACCCCCGCCATCGACTTCTACAAGTCCCTAGGTGCCAAACCCCAAGACGAATGGACCACCTACCGCCTAACCGACGAACCCCTCAAAAACCTAGGCTCGTAACCTGCTTCACCGCACCAGCCGAACCGCACCCCGCGAGCCGACCGGCCAGGCTTTCGACGCGCCCCGGCGAACTCATGATCCGAAGCAGTTAGCCGTCGTTCGCAGACAGTTTCCGAGGGTGGAACTGCCGTGGGTCATCGTCCGCCTAACCGACGTACTCAAGAACCTGGGCTCGTAAGGAACTGCTCCCGCAACTCGACCAGCAAGCGCTCCTTGTCCGCAACGGTCCCATTGCCAGCCAGGCCGTTTCGATCGCGGCGTGGAACGGGTCCTCGTCGAAGGTGGGGGTGACCACCGTCTCGGTGTTCTCGAACGGGTCGCGCTCGTCGAACCACCCGTGCACCTGTATGCCAAGCTGAACGATCGTCCGCCGGACAACGCCAGACACACCGGTGCAGTGGGGCCGGAATGGTGGGGTTGGGGAGTCCTACCTACCCAGATCGGGCAGTAACTCTCCCCACCCGGAGACAGATCCAACCAATCGCAGGCCTTGGCGCACACCCAGGGTCGTTGCACAGGAAACTGCGTGAATGGGTGGGTGGTGATCAGCCCGATCCGGGGTCGTGGGACAGGCGGTGGTGAGACGGGACCTGCTATTGCCTGTCCCCAGGCACCAGTACCTGTCCCACTCCTAAGCGCGGCGGTTCTTGGCGGTGTACATGGCTTGGTCGGCCTCGTGGAGGAGGGCGTCCAGGTCTGTGGTGGTGGGGGTGATGGGGACGGTGCCTACGCTCGTGGTGACCTTGACGGCGATGTTGGGGAGGGGGCGGCTGACGGCGGTTTCGAGGCGGGTGATGAGGGTGGCGAGGTCGTCGGCGGTGATGTCTTCGGCCAGTACGGCGAACTCGTCGCCGCCCAACCGCGCAACGGTGTCGCCGTGGCGGACCGCCGTACTCAGCCGGGTCGCGATCTCGCGGAGTGCGCGGTCGCCGGCCTCGTGACCGTAGCCGTCGTTGACGAGTTTGAAGTGGTTGAGGTCGCAGAACAACAGTGCTCCGGGGCGGCCGGTGGCCCGGGTCTGCTCAAGGACCTTCGTGAAGCGGTGCTGCAGGAGCCGCCGGTTCGGCAGGCCGGTCAGCGGGTCGTGTGCGGCGTGGTGCCGGAGTTCGCGTTCGGCGTCCTTGCGGGCGGTCACGTCGTCGATCTGGACGAGCAGGATCCGCGGCCGCCCGGCGCCTTGCGTGACGAGTGACGCCGTACCGGCGAGCCAGATCGCGTTCCCGCTCGGCTGCGTGAACACCCGCTCGAACCGGTACGTACCGTTGCTAGCGGCAATCTCTTCCAGCTCGCTCCGGGTCTGATCCGGCTCCTCGTCGCGCAGGAACGTCACCAGCCGTGTCCCGAGCAGCTGATCCGGGGTGTAGCCGGTGATCCGGCAGAACGCGTCGTTCACCCGCAGGATCCGGCCCAGCTCCGGCCCGTCGAACGCGACCGTCGCCATCCCGTTCCCGGCGCCCTCGAAGACGAGCCGGAACGTCGCCTCGCTCGCCTCCAGCCGGGTCTTCTCGGCCAGCAGCCGATCGGTCAGCCGCGCCTTGTCGATCGCCAGCCCGGCCTGGGTCGCGAAGATCTCCAGCAGTTCCCGGTGGATCGGACCAGGCCGGCGCTGGTCCTCGGGCAGGTCGACCGAGAGCATCCCGACCAGGTCGCCGTCCGACGAGTACAGCGGCGCGAACAGCGCGTCCAGCGGATGCCAGGCGTCCGGTGCGTCGGACACCGGTACGTCGGGCACCCAGCCGGTCACCTCGCCCTCCGGCAGCCGCTCGTGCGGGACGAACCGGAGCTTGCCCCACGCGTCCGCGATCGCGAACTCGGCGTCGAACAGGTCTGACGCGCTCACCTTCCCCAACAGCGCGGCCCTGGCCTCCGGCGACCCGGCGACGGCGATCACCTCGAACTTCCCGTCCGGGTGCCGGATGTTCAGGACCGCGATGCCGAAACCGAGCCCGTTCACAACGCCGTCGACGACCGCCTGCAGCGTTTCGGCAAGGCTGCGCCCGGCCCCCATCCGCGCGCTCACCTCGTACAGGCGACGGACGGCAGACAGCCGCACCGATGGCTCGTTCTGCACTCGTTGAGGATAGGCCGATTTCACCGCGGGTGAGCACTCGTATCCACAGCTGACCCGGTTAAGCGTTTGCTGTCACACGAATCAGTACCTCAGCTCGGTCAGTCCGCGGTAGCTGCGCTCGGCCGAGTGCCAGGCGTCCGTGGGCTTGTCGTGCTCGACCAGGTACTGCTCCACGCCGCCTGACTCCGAGTGCGCGAACATCGCGCCGAAGTCGAGTTTCCCGGCCCCGACGTCCTCCCAGGACCCGTCCTCGGCCATGTCCTTGACGTGCAGCGCCGGAAACCGGCCCGGGTGCTCCTGGAACAGCTTCGCCGGATCGTGCCCGCCGTCGACCGCCCAGTACAGGTCCAGCTCGAACCCGAGCAGCTCCGGGTCCACGTCCAGCAGGATGTCGTACAGCACCTGCCCGTCGACCTCATCGAAGTCCCGGCCGTGGTTGTGGAACAGCAGCGTCAGCCCGGCGTCCCGCGCCGCCTTCCCGGCCTCGGTGAACGCGGCCGCGGCGGTCTTGAACCCCTCGATCGAGTGCAGCTCGGAAGGAATCGACGGTACGACGGCCCACTGCGCCCCGAGCGTCTGTACGTCGGCCAGCGCGCCCGCCCAGTCGTCGCTCATCCGCGCGTACCCGACATGCTCCAGCACGATCGACAGTCCGGCGTCGTCCGCGAACCCACGGATCTCCGCCGCGCTGTGGTCGAACCGCCCACTCACCCCCACCGTGCGGTACCCGATCCCGGCGAGCCGCTTCAGCGTCCCCGGATAGTCCTCGGCCAGCACATCTCGCATCGTGTAGAGGTGCATCCCGATTCCGTCGGCAGGGATTATCCGGTCAGTCATGCTGTGCCCATTTCTTGGCAGCTCCTTGTCAGAGGACGTGTTGCTGATACCTCGCCAGCGCCAGGTCGAAGACCTCCTGTCCCGGCGCGTCCCACAGTTGCTGGTTGAAGATCTCGACCTCGATCGGTCCGTCGTACCCGGCCGCGTCGCAGGCCTCGCGGAGCCGGCGCAGCTCGATCGAACCGTCGCCCATCATGCCGCGCCCGAGCAGCGTGTCCGCGGGCAGCGGGACCACCCAGTCGCTGACCTGGTACGACACGATCCGCTCGCCGGCCCGCTCGATCTGCCGGTACACGTCCGCGTCCCACCACAGGTGGTAGGCGTCCACGATCACACCGACCTGCGACGCCGGGAACTGCTCCGCCAGGTCGAGCGCGCCGCCCAGCGACGACACCACGCACCGGTCCGAGCAGAACATCGGGTGCAGCGCCTCGACGGCCAGCGTGATACCGCGTTCCTCGGCGTACGGCGCCAGCTCGGCGATCCCGTCGCGCACCATGCCGCGGGCCCCGTCGAGGTCACGTGATCCGGGCGGCAGTCCACCGCTGACGAGGATGAGCACCGACGTACCGACCGTCGCGGCCTCGTCGATCGCACGCCGGTTGTCCTCGATCTTCGCCTTCCGCTCGACAGCGTCGGTCGACGTGAAGAAGCCGCTGCGGCACAACGACGAGACCTTCAGGCCGGCGTCCGCGACCAGACGAGCGGCCTTGTCGACGCCGTACTCCTGGATCGGCTCGCGCCACAGCCCGATCCACTCCAGACCGGCCTTCGCGCTCGCCCCGACGACGTCCTCGAGCGGCCAGTACTTCGTGGTCGCCTGGTTGAGGCTGTATCGACTCATGTGTCGATCCCGCTCACGCGCAACAACTGGCGGAACCGGTCGACGGCCAGCTCGGGATTCGTCAGTACGCCGGCCTGGTCCCCGAGCCGGAACGTGTCCGCGAGATGCGGCAGCGATCGTCCCGTCTGCAGGCCACCGACCATCGTGAACCCGGGCTGGAACCCGTTCAGCCAGGCCAGGAAGGCGATGCCGGTCTTGTAGTAGTACGTAGGCGCGGAGAAGATCTGCCGGGCCAACGGCACCGTCGGCGCGAACACCTTCTCGTAGGTCTCCAGGTCACCGTCGTCCAGAGCCTTGAGAGCAGCTGCTGCTGCCGGAGCGATCGCGGCGAAGATCCCGAGCAGTGCGTCGCTGTGGCGTTCGCCGTCACCGCGGATCAGTTCGGGGTAGTTGAAGTCGTCGCCGGTGTAGAGCCGGACGCCCTCGGGCAGGCGGTTGCGCAGGGCAACTTCCTTTGAGGCGTCGAGGAGCGAGATCTTGATGCCGTCGACCTTTGACACGTTGTCGTTGATCAGCTCGACCACGGTGTCCGCGGCCGCGTCCACCGAGGCGCTGCCCCAGTAGCCTTCGAGCGCGGGGTCGAACATCGAGCCCAGCCAGTGCAGGATGACCGGTCGGGTCGACTGCGTGAGCAGGCGGTCGTACACCTTCCGGTAGTCGTCGGGGGACTCCGCTGCCGCACACAAGGCGCGGCTGGCCATCATGATCGGCTGCGCCTCGGCCGCCTCTGCCACCGCGAACTGTTCCTCGTAGGCAGAGATGACGGTCTCCAGCGAATGCTTGCCAGCGGCAAGTTGATCGGTTCCCGCGCCGACCGCGATCCGTCCCTCGGGCGCTTCTGCTGCCGAGCGGCGGATCAGTTCCTGCGTCGCCGCCCAGTCGAGGCCCATCCCGCGCTGGGCGGTGTCCATCGCCTCGGCGACCGACAACCCCAGCGACCAGAGGTGCTGCCGGAACTCCAGCGTGTGCTCCCAGTCGATCACGGCGGGCGCGCCCGGCGAGTTGTCGCCCAAGGGGTCGGCGACAACATGCGCGGCCGCGAACGCCAGCCGACTCGAAGCCGGGGAATAGGTGCCCTGGGCAACTGGCTCGCCGATCAGGCGATACGTCTCCAGCAGGCCACCCGCCGCGCCCCCCGAGTCAGCCGGGAGATTCAGCTCCAGGGCCATCAGTTGGTCCCGAGGTCGAGGGCGGGCACGTCGAGCTTGCGGCCTTCGTGCCAGGACTTGAGGCCGAGCTCGGCCAGCTGGACGCCCTTGGCGGCCTCGGCGAAGTCCCAGGTGAACGGGGTGCCGTCGACCACGTGCCGCAGGAACATCTCCCACTGGACCTTGAACCCGTTGTCCATCGGCTCGTTGTCCGGCACCGTCGCCCACTGGTCGCGGAACTTCTCGGTGACCGGGAGGTCCGGGTTCCACACCGGCTTCGGCGTCGCAGACCGGTGCTGGGCGCGGCAGTTCCGCAGGCCGGCGACCGCCGACCCCTCGGTCCCGTCGACATGGAACTCGACCAGCTCGTCGCGGAACACCCGCGTGGCCCAGGACGAGTTCAGCTGCGCGACGATCCCGCCCTCGAGCTCGAACACGCCGTACGCCGCATCGTCCGCGGTGGCGGTGTACTTGTCGCCGTTCTCGTCGACCCGGGTCGGGATGTGCGTCGCGCCCTGGCAGTACACCGACTTGACCTCGCCGAACAGCTGGTCGAGCACGTACCGCCAGTGGCAGAACATGTCGAGGATGATGCCGCCGCCCTCTTCGGACTTGTAGTTCCAGGACGGCCGCTGCGCCTCCTGCCAGTCGCCCTCGAAGACCCAGTAGCCGAACTCGCCGCGGACCGAGAGGATCCGGCCGAAGAACCCGCCGTCGATCAGCCGCTTCAGCTTCCGCAGGCCGGGCAGCGACAGCTTGTCCATCACCACGCCGTTCTTCAGGCCGGAGTCGAGGACCAGCTTGGCCAGGTCGACGGCCGCGTCCAGGCTCTCGGCGATCGGCTTCTCGCAGTAGATCGCCTTCCCGGCCTCGACCGCGGCCCGGACGCCCTTCTCGCGCAGCTGGGTGAGCTGCGAGTCGAAGTAGATCTCCACGTCCGGCGCGGCCAGCGCCTCGGCCAGGTCGGTGGTGTACCGCTCCAGGCCGTACTGTTCGGCGATCCGGCGCAGCTTCAGCTCGTTGCGGCCGACCAGGATCGGTTCGGGGATGATCATCGTGCCGTCGGCGGCGGGGATTCCGCCCTGCTGCCGGATCGCCACGATGGAGCGCTCGAGGTGCTGGCGCAGGCCCATCCGGCCGGTGACGCCGTTCATCACGATGCCGATGCGTCGCTCGTTCACAGTCTTACCTCTCGCGCTTGAGTGTCATAAACGTCGAGGCGGCCGCACATGCCGTGCCGGCCGAGCTCGGTGGGGGCGGGGAGTCGATGGAGCTCGGCGGACTGCAGGTGCGGCGCGGTGCCGGCCTCCAGCGCGTCCAGCGCGGCACCGGTCTCGTCCGCGAGTCGGCGGGCGCCCTCTTCCCAGCGCTTCCGCCAGTCCGCGAGCTGCGGCTGCACGATCTGGATCGCCGCCGCGAAGAAGTCGTCCAGCGCCGCAGGCCCTTCCGCCTCGTACCGTTCCCGCAGTACGGCGTACCCCTGCAGCGCGAGGTCCCGCCGGGCCATCGCGGACGCCGTACGATCCTCGCCTTCACCGGTCAGCGCGGTGGCTTGCAGGTACGTCTCGCGGTCGGTGAGGTGCTCGGGCGGTAACGTCAGGACGGCGTCGCCGGCCTCCGGGAGTCCGGAGTTGGACATCAGCGTGAGGATCTGCAGACCGCCGCCGTTGACCAGCCGGTGGATCGTGCCCGGGTCGAACCAGACCACGGTTCCTGCCTGCAGCGGGGTCTCGGTGTAACCCTTCGTGTTCAGAGTCTGTACGGCGCCGGTGCCGGCGACCACGTAATACCCCTCGGAGCAGGCCAGGTGCACATGCGGCGTACCGCCGACCAGGCCGTCGGGAGCCTCGATGTCGTACACCGTCAGCTTCGAGATGCCGATACCGCCCGGCAGCGCCACGGCCGGTCCGGGCTCGAACTCACACATGCGCGCCTCCCTTCGAGCCTTGGAAAGGGCTTTCCGCGGCTTGTGACCGTAACCATAGGTGGGCGAAAACCTCCCGTCAACCTGTAACGGAAAGCGATGTCCTCCACCCTGGTGGAACTGCTGTGAGGTTGGCTACGTCGTAGCCCTTCAACAAGACAAACGCCCTCCGGCCACGGTGCCGGACTCTTGCGGAGGTGGTCATGGCCGAAAGGATCAGTAGACGGCAGGCTCTGTTGCTCGGGGGTGGTGCGCTGGCCGGCGCGGCTACGCTCGGTTCGGTGGCCGCGGCCCAATCGGCATCAGCGGCTCGACCGGCGGATGCGGCGTCCAGAGCTGCGGCCGGGACCGGGTGGTTTCGGCTGCCGGTGGTGACGGCCAATATCGGCCGTAAGCACCTCGATGCCCGGGAGCCGGCGATTCGGGCGGTCCGCGGTGGCGATCCGGGATACCGGCCGTTCGTCGGCTGGCAGGAGATCGGTGAGGGGGACTCGGGTGAGGTGCCGATGATCACGCGACACTTCGGGAGCAAGTACCACAACGCATTCCTGCGCGACCCCAAGTCCTTCCGGGTGCCGATCTCGGTGCCGGCGCCGTGGAAGATCGTGAACTCGAAGCGGACCTTCGTCCACGGCGGTATCGCGAAGGTGACCCCGCCGCGCTTCATCAACGAGGTGGTCGTCGAGCACACCGCGCACCCGGGGCTGAAGTTCGTCCTGATCAACTCGCATTACATCGCCGGCGCCTACAACGGCAACAACAACCCGAACCTGCGTGACGAGTGGCAGCTGCACAAGAAGCTCCACCGCGAGCGCGTGATGGCCCACCACGACAACGGTCAGCTGGTGATCTGGACCGCGGACACCAACAACCCCGGCTACGACCGGGCGACCGGCCAGGACGCCGAGCACAAGGTGTATGCCCACGGCATCGACCGCATCAACTGGCTGCCCGGCGACGGCACGGTCCGCCTCGACCTGGTCGGGACAAAGACGATCCCGATGAGCGTCGACGGCCACGACGCCCGGCTGGCTGTGTTCCGGATCAAGCTGGCCTGAGGCGCACCGAGGCGACCGCCTGGGCCCACTCGGCTCGGCGCCGGCCACGATCGCCGGCGTCGGGCTCGGGCTCGAACGTCCGGAAGGACCGCTGACCGGCCCAGCCGGTCGTCTCCCCGAGTGTGGTCCAGGCCAGCTCGGCCACACCGAGAGCAGAGATCTCGGGTACGTCGGCAGCCTCGACGCGATGGCCGAGCAGATCCGCCTGCGTCTGCATGAGCAGGTCGGACACCGTCGCGCCGCCGTCCGCGCGGAGACTGCTGAGCGTGCCGGGGATGGTGTCCGTGATGTCGCAGATCTGGTGAGCGACCGCGTCAACCGCCGCCCGCGCGATGTGCGCCCGCGTGGTCGAGCTGCTCATCCCGGTCAGCGCCGCCCGCGCTACGCGATCCCAGTGCGGCGCCCCGAGCCCGGCGAAGGCCGGCACCAGTACGACGCCCTCGGCCGACGGGACTGTCACCGCGAGCGCCGTCAACGCGCCGACGTCCGGCAGGCCGAGGAGGTCGGCCGTCCAGGCGAGTGCGGCCCCGGACGACACGATGTTCCCTTCCAGCGCGTACCTCGGCCGATCGGTCAGCCAGGCGAGCGTGCACCCGCTCGGCACGAAACCGTCCACCGGCGTCATCACCGACGAGCCGGTCCCGTACGTCGCCTTCGCCATCCCTGCCTGCGTGCAGCCCTGCCCGTACATCGCGGCATGTGAGTCCGCCAGCACGGCCACGATCGGGATGCCGTCGGCCAGTCCCGGTACGTCTCTCGTGACTCCGAAGCCGGCGTTCGACGGCCGTACGTCGGGGAGCGCTGCCCGCGGCACGTTGAACGCTTCGAGGAGTTCCGTCGACCAGTCGAGCTCGCGTGTGTCGTAGAGCAAGGTCCGGGAGGCGTTGCCGGCCTCGGTCAGGTGCTCCTGGCAACCAGTCAGTCGATGGATCAACCAGGCGTCGACGGTGCCGACGTACGCGCCGGACCGCTCGAGGAGCCAGCGCATCTTGGGGGCGGAGAACATCGCGTCCACGCGCAGTCCGGTCCGGCGGCGGACCAGATCGTCAACTTCCGAGGGGAGTTGGGCGCACCACTCGGCGGTTCGGACGTCCTGCCAGCCGAGGACAGGTCCAACCGGCTCACCCGAGCGGTTCCAGCCCACGACGGATTCGCGCTGGGTCGAGAGTGCGACCGCGACGACCTCGGCCACGGAGGTGGTGGCGGAGGTCAGGCAGGTGGTGATCGCGGTGCAAACGCTCTGCCACAGGTCGGTCGCGTCTTGTTCGACCCAGCCGGGGCGCGGGGTGGACAGGCCGACCGGGGCGGAGGCGGTGGCGAGGACGTGGCCGGCGGCGGTGACCAGGGCGGCTTTGGAGTTCGTCGTGCCCTGGTCGACCGCGAGTACCGCCTGGACCATCGCCCCTCCAAGTTTCAACTGAGCTCTTGACGTGACTCTAGCCGCGTGGTGACACTCGTGGCGACAGGCTATGCACTACTGAATATCTATTCATCTCAAGCCGGAGGAGAGCGCGTGAGGCCGAGCAGACGCCGGGTGATCATCAACACCGATGCCAAGAACGAGGCGGACGACCAGTTCGCGATCGTGCACGGGCTGCTGTCGCCGACCTTCGACGTCCGCGGCCTGATCCCCGCGCACTTCGGCACCCGCCGGTCGGACCGCAGCATGGAGGAGTCCCGCGAGGAGCTCGACCTGCTGCTGGACCTGATGGACCTGACCGGCCAGGTCACGGTCGCGAACGGCGCCGCCACCGGCATCCCCGACGAGCAGACTCCGCTCGACTCGCCCGGCGCGCGGTTGATCATCGAGGAGTCCAAGCTGGCCTCCGAGGGTGACCCGCTGTTCGTGTCGTTCCTGGGCCCGCTCACCGACATGGCGTCGGCGATCCTGCTCGACCCGGAGCTCGTGCACCGGAACGTGATCGTGATCTGGATCGGCGGTCGCGGCTACAACGGCTACGCGGCCGACCACCGGATGGAGTTCAACCTGTCCAACGACATCCACGCCGCCAACGTGGTGTTCGGCTCCGGGATCACCGTCTGGCAGGTCCCGAGCGATGTCTACACGAAGGTCTCGGTCAGCTACGCCGAGCTCGAGGAGAAGATCGGCGACGCCGGTCCGCTGGGCAAGTACCTCATCGAGCAACTGATCGAGTGGAACGCGACGTACCACGGCGAGCCGATCGAGTCCCGCTCCCTCGGCGACTCGCCTGCCATCTCCCTGATGCTCTACCCGCACAGCGGCAACTTCCGGACCCGTCCGGCGCCGCGCTTCGGTGTCGACGGCTGGTACCTGCCCGGCACCGACAACCCCATCCAGGTCTGCGAGCAGGTCGACGTCCGCTTCCTGCTGGAGGACATGTTCGCCAAGATCCGCCGTTTTGCCCGCCAAAGGAGCACCTCATGAGCACGTTCAGCCGCCGTGGCTTCCTCGGTCTCACGTCCGCCGCCGCACTCGGCGCCGGTCTGTCCGCCTGCACGGGCGGTGGTACGTCGACCAGCAGTGGCGGCGCCACCGGCGCGGCCTCGAACGACCTGCGCGTCTTCACCTACGAGGGTGACGAGACCATCGGCCTGTTCAAGGCGCAGCTGAAGAAGTTCGACCAGCAGGCCGGTACGACGACCACCGTCGAGAGCCTGCCCGGATCGGGTGCCGCGGTCTACCCGGACAAGCTCCGGACCCAGTTGCTCGGCGGCAAGGGACCGGACATCTGGCGGATCTGGGGCGGTCAGATCGGCAGTCCGTTCGCGAAGGCGAAGCAGGTGCTCGACCTGGCGCCGTACTACCAGAAGTACGGGTGGGACAGCTCGATTAACAAGCAGGCGATCGAGGGCATGACCTTCGAAGGCATGAAGGCCGGCCTGCCGTTGCTGTCGCTCGGTCTCGGGGCCTGGTACAACAAGTCGCTGTTCGCCAAGGCCGGCGTGAGCGCGCCACCGAAGAGCTATGCCGAGCTGGAGGAGGTCAACGACAAGCTGGTCGCCGTCGGCGTCACGCCGTGTGGCCTGGGCGGAAAGTACGGCTGGGACATCATGCGGCTGTTCGAGTACCTGCTCGAGCACACCGCCGGCCCGGAGCTGCACGACAAGCTGCTGACCGGTGACGAGAGCTGGGACCGGCCGGAGGTGGTCGAGGCGTTCACGCTCTTCAAGAAGTGGCAGGACAAGAAGTGGCTGCCGCAGGGTGCGCTGGGCCTGGACCCGTCCGATGTCGAACCGTGGTACGTGCAGGGCAAGACGGCGTACACCATCGTCGGCCCCTGGACGGAGGCCGCCGCCATCCTGTCCGCGAAGAAGAGCCCGTCGGGCTTCGGCAACTTCGAGCTGCCGACCGACAAGTCACCCGCCCGGCACTCCGGGTTCGTCGAGGGCTACATGATCAACGCCCAGGCGAGCAACCCGGACAAGGCGGCCGAACTGCTGGACTTCCTGGCCAAGCCGGAGACCCAGAAGGCCTTGCAGATCACCGCCTCGACCGTCAAGGGCGCCGAGCCGGACCCGAAGTCGCTGCCGCTGTCGGCCGAGTGGGCGCAGAAGTACGGGAGCAACCCGTTCTACACGATTCAGGACCAGGCGTTCCCGAAGAAGCAGGCCGACCAGTACTTCAGCGTGCAGAGTGATCTGCTGCAGGGGTCGGTCAAGCCGGACGCGGCGGCGAAGAAGATGCAGGAGATCGTCTCTGCCTGGGCGAAGAGCTGAGCATGGCAACGACTGTCGCGCTCTCCAAACCCCAACGTGGCGGCCGCTGGTCCCCGTGGTTGTTCGCCCTGCCCGCGCTCATCGTGTACGTCGGGTTCCTGGTGTACCCGGCGGTGTCGTCGCTGTGGTTCAGCCTGACCAACTGGGACGGACTGAGCGCGACGTACAAGTTCGTCGGCCTGGACAACTACCTGAAGATGCCCAGTGACCCGGTCGTCGTGACCGCGGTGAAGAACAACCTGATCTGGACCGTGGTCACGATCGCCGTACCGACCGTCATCGGTCTGCTGCTGGCGATCGCGCTGAACGGGAAGGTGCACGGCAAGCCGATCCTGCGGCTGATCTTCTACACCCCGGCCGTCCTGCCGCTCGTGTCCATCGCGAGCATCTGGGGCTGGTTGTACAACCCGCAGTACGGCGCGATCAACTCGTTCCTCAGGTTGCTCGGGCTCGACGGACTCGCCCAGCCCTGGCTCGGGCAGGACTCGACCGCCTTGTGGGCCGTGATGGTCCCGGCGATCTGGTTGCGCACCGGCTTCCCGATGTTGCTCTATTTGGCCGCGTTGCAGGGCATTCCGAACGAGCTCTACGAGGCGGCGACCGTCGACGGGGCGACGAAATGGCAGCAGTTCTGGCACGTGACGATGCCGAGCCTGCGGCCGGCGCACTACATCGTGCTGGCGCTGTCTTTGATCGACTCGTTCAAGGTCTTCGACATGATCTATGCGATGACGTACGGCGGCCCGGGTACGTCGACGCAGGTGATGGGAACGTGGATGTACTTCAACGTCTTCCAGTACTACCAGGCCGGCTACGGCACCGCGATCGCTGTCGTGATCACCCTGGTGGCCGTCGCTGTCGGCATCCCGTACGTACGCTCCCAGACGAGGGAGGCCTCATGACTGTACTAATGCCACGCCTCCGGCGCGGCGGGTCATGGGGCTGTGACTCCCGGTCTTCCCTCGTCGCTTCGGTCGCTTCGCTCCCTGCGCTCCTCAGTCCAGACCGGGAGGCCCCATGACCGTGACTGCTCCGGTTCGGGTCGACGTGCCGATCGAGTCCGTCGAGCCCGCGAAGGCGCCGAGGACGAGGCGTGGTCTGGTGATGACGCTGGTTCTCATCGTTGTCGCGCTGTTCTGGATCTCGCCGCTGGCGCTGCTGGTGATCACCGCGGTACGTCCGCTGTCGGACTTCATCGGGAACGGGCCGCTCTCCTGGCCCGCGGACTTCACCTGGAAGAACTTCTCGGACGCGTGGGGGATCGGCAACTTCGCCACGACGTACAAGAACAGCGCGATCCTGGCCCTGATCAAGGTGCCGCTCGGGGTGCTGGTGTCGGCGATGCTCGGGTTCGCGCTGGCCAAGCTGCGGATGAAGTTCCGCCGGACGGTGATGTTCACGGTGTTCCTCGGGCTGACCATCCCGATCTACATCACGATCGTCCCGGTCTTCATCATGATGCGCTCGGCCGGTGCGACCGACAGCATCTTCGGGCTGATCGGGCCGTACCTGGCCTTCGGCATCCCGTTCGAGGTGCTGGTGCTGCAGTCGTTCTTCCGGCAGCTCCCGGACGAGATCATCGAGGCCGCCCGGGTGGACGGCGCCGGTGACTGGCGGGTGTTCTTCACGATGATCCTGCCGCTGTCGGTCCCGGCCCTGGTGACCGTGGCGATCCTGGACGCGGTCGCGACCTGGAACGAGTTCCTGTTCGCGCTGATCCTGCTGAACTCGGACGCGCACAAGACCATCCCGGTCGGGCTGCTGAACTTCCAGGGCCAGTTCGCCAACAACAACACCGGCCTCGCGGCAGGCATTCTGATCGCCGTGGTGCCGATCCTCATTGCTTACACCTTGCTTCAGCGTTGGATCGTCGGCGGACTCACCGCCGGTTCTCTCAAGGGTTAGGACACAAGATATGACTGACATGCCGGTCTTCGGCGCAGGGATCTGGCACTTCGCGACGTACAAGGACCGCTATGCCACCGACGGGTACGGCGAACCCGTCGGACTGCTCGAGCAGATCGACCGCGCCGGTGCGGTCGGCGACCTGTCCGTCGTCGACCTGAACTGGCCGTTCGCCGGGTACGACGGGACGCTCGACGAGGTGAAGGCCGCGCTGCAGCGGAACAACCTGAAGGCGATCGCGATCACGCCGGAGATCTACACCCGAGACTTCGTCAAGGGCTCGCTGACCAACCCGGACCCCGGCGTCCGCAAGCAGGCGCTGGAGCTGTTGCACCAGGCAACCGAACTCGCCAAGGACCTGGGCTGTTCGTACGTGAAGCTGTGGCCGGGTCAGGACGGCTGGGACTACCCGTTCCAGGTGAACTACCACGACATCTGGAACCTGGCGCTGGACGGGCTCAAGGAACTGGTGAGCGCGCATCCGGACATCAACTTCGTGATCGAGTACAAGCCGCGCGAGCCGCGGGTGAAGATCATCTTCCCGAACGTCGCCCGGACGCTGCTCGGCATCGAGAAGATCGGCCTGCCCAACCTGGGCATCCTGCTCGACTTCGGCCACTCGCTCTACGGCCAGGAGACACCGGCCGACGCGGCGCAGCTTGCGATCGACTACGGGCGGTTGTTCGCGATCGACGTCAACGACAACCTGCGCGGCTGGGACGACGACATGGTCGTGGGCTCGGTGCACTTGGTCGAGACATTCGAGTTCTTCCACACGCTACGCAAGAACAACTGGGAGGGCGTCTGGCAGCTCGACCAGTTCCCGTTCCGCGAGGACAGCGTCCAGGCCGCGAAGCAGGCGATCACGTTCCTCAAGGCGATCCACCACGCGCTCGACGTACTGGACGACGATGCCCTCGCCGCCGCGCAGGCCTCGCACGACGCGCTCGCCGCGCAGAAGCTGGTCCAGAAGGTGCTGCTGAGTTCGATGGCGGAGATCGTATGAGTCTGACAGTCGAGCACACGACGATGCCGGTGCTCGGCCGGCTGCCGGTCCACAGCAGTCGCGCCGAGCAGATCGCGCACATCGCCGAGGCCGCCAAGCAGATCCGGATCCAGGACCTCAAGCTGGTCCACCACGCCGGCGCCGGGCACATCGGCGGTGACTTCTCCGCGATCGACATCCTGGCCACGCTGTACGGCGCTGTGCTCGACATCTCGCCCGCGACGGTGAACGACCCCGAGCGGGACCGCTTCATCCTGAGCAAGGGGCATGTCGCGGGAGCGCTCTACACGACGCTGGCCGCGTTCGGGTTCCTGCCGGTCGAGGACCTCGCGACGTTCCTCAAGCCGCTGTCCGCGCTGAACGGGCACCCGAACCGGAACAAGGTCGCCGGCGTCGAGGCCAACACCGGTCCACTCGGGCACGGCCTGCCGGTCGCGGTCGGTCATGCCCTGTCGGCGAAGCTCGACGTCTCGTTGCGCCGTACCTATGTGCTGGTCGGTGACGGTGAGCTGCAGGAGGGCTCGAACTGGGAGGCGATGATGGCAGCCTCGCAGTACCAGCTGGACCGGCTGACAGTGATCGTCGACCGGAACCGGCTGCAGCAGGGCGCGACCACCAAGGAGACCAACGACCTCGACCCGTTGCCGGAGAAGGCGGCCGCGTTCGGGTTCGCGGTGGTCGAGGTGAACGGTCACGACCACGGCGAGCTGCTCGACGTGCTGTCCGCCGTACCGTTCCGGCCGGGCAAGCCGACGTTCGTGATCGCCCACACGCACAAGGGCCATCCGATCTCGTTCATGAGCAACAACGTCGCCTGGCACCACCGCGTACCCGATGCCGCTGAGTACCAGCAGGCCCTGAAGGAGCTGCAATGACCGTCCTCGAGACCCGCTCGATCGCGGACCAGCCGCGGTACGACTGCCGGGACGCGTACGTCGAGACGCTCGCCGAGCTGGCCGAGGCCGATCACCGGATCGTTGGTGTGGTCAACGACTCGGTCGGGTCGAGCAAGCTGAACAGCTTCCGCAAGGCGTTCCCGGACCGGCTGATCAACGTCGGCATCGCCGAGCAGGACATGGTCGGCGTCGCGTCCGGGCTGGCCAACGGCGGCCGGATCCCGTTCGTCTCGGCGGCGTCCTGCTTCCTCACCGCCCGCGCGCTCGAGCAGATCAAGGCCGACGTCGCGTACTCGAACACCAACGTGAAGCTCTGCGGCATGAGCCCCGGCGTCGCGTACGGCGAACTCGGCCCGACGCACCACTCGATCGAGGACATCGCCTGGCTGCGCGCGATCGCCAACATGACGATCATCGTTCCGGCCGACCCGATCGAGACGGCGGCGGCGTTGCGCTGGGCGGCGGCCTCGGACGGGCCGGTGTTCATCCGGGTCAGCCGGATGAGCGTGCCGAAGGTCTACGCCGAGGACTACGAGTTCGAGCTGGGCAAGGCGATCACGGTTCGCGACGGGAGCGATGTGACGCTGATCAGCAACGGGACCGTGCTGTGGCGGGCGCTGGCCGCCGCCGAACGGCTCGCGGAGGAAGGGATCTCGGCCCGGGTGCTGTCGATGCCGACGGTCAAGCCGCTGGACACCGACGCCGTGGTCGCGGCCGCGCGGGAGACGGCCGGCATCGTGACCGCGGAGGAAGCGGTGTCCGGCGGCGGTCTCGGCGGTGCCGTTGCCGAGACCGTCGTACAGCATCATCCGGCGCGGGTGTCGATCCTCGGGTTCCCCGAGTTCGCGCCCACGGGGTCGGCCGGCTATCTGCTGGACCGCTACGGCTTGTCCCCCGAGGGCATCGCGGATGCCGCCCGCAACCTGGTCACGACAGGTAAGTGACGAGATCCGCGATCGAGATCATCGCGAGACCATGAGCGTCGGCGAACGCGCGCAGGTCCGCGCCTGCCATCAGCGTGCCGTCGTCGTTCATGAGTTCGCCGATCACGCCGACCGGTGGCAGCCCGGCGAGCCGGACGAGTTCGACGGTGGCCTCGGTGTGACCGGGCCGCTGCCGGACTCCGCCGGCGACCGCGCGCAACGGCAGGATGTGGCCGGGCCGGATCAGGTCCGCGGGCTGCGCCGAGGGATCGGCCAGCACACGGACGGTCCGCGCCCGGTCGGCGGCGGAGATGCCGGTCCCGACACCGGTCGCCGCATCCACCGACACGGTGTACGCCGTACGCAGGCTGTCCTGGTTGTTCGGCACCATCAGCGGCAGCTCGAGCCGGTCCAGGATCTCCGGCGCCGCGGGCGCGCAGACGTATCCGCTGGTGTGACGGACGAGCAGGGCCATCAGCTCGGGCGTCGCGAGGCTCGCGGCGAAGGTCAGGTCGCCTTCGTTCTCGCGGTCCTCGTCGTCGACGACCACGACCGGCCGCCCGGCGGCGAGCTCGGCGACAACGTGTTCGATGGTGTCCAGGCTGGTCACGGTGTTCACGATCGTTGTCCTCTCGGGCAGTGCACTCAGAGCACTCCGGGGCAACGACAAGCTCCACGACCCAGGTCAGGGGACGTGCAGCTGCCACGTGCGTCTTCCCATCCGGACTTTCACCGTCGGTCCCGGAGTTCCACCAGGTCAACCGCTCCTTCTCACGAAGTCACGGGTCGCGGACTGTCACCGCCGGCTCGGAATTTCACCGACCCCAGAGCACGTGTGTTATTCCCATCAGCTTAACGGCAACGAGCATCCCTGGAGTGTCATGTCCATCTCATCCGTCTGGCGGGAGATCGAACTCACACTGTCCGCTGCCGAGGAGTGGGTGGAGTTCGCCCACGACAGTGGTCTCGTCCTCCGGCGCCCGGTTTTCTGGGACGGGGCGGACGTGCACCGCGTCCGTTTCGCGCCACCGCAGGCGGGTCGCTGGCGTTGGACCCACGGCGCGGAGGGCGCCGGCGAGAGCGGTGAGTTGGAGGTGCGTACGGCGGACAGCGACGAGGCGAACCCGTTCTACCGGCACGGGTTCTGGCGGATGTCGCCCGGTGGGCGCAGCCTGGTGCACGCGGATGGCACGCCTGCTCTGCTCGTCGCGGACACCGCGTGGGCGTTGCCGTGGCGGGCGACCCCCGACCAGGTCCGCGAGTACGCCGCCGACCGCCAGGCGAAGGGGTTCAACGCGGTCCTGCTGATGACCGTCCAACCGGACATGCGCGCCGTCGGGCCGCGCGACCGGACCCAGGACGAGGGGTTCGCGGTCGGCTTCGAGGATCTCGCCGACGCTCACCTGAACCAGATGAACGTCGAGTACTTCCAGTACCTCGACGTACTGCTCGACATCTTGGTCGAGCACGGCCTGGTCCCGGTCCTGCAGCCCGTGTTCCAGGGCTTCGGCTGGAAGGGCCTCGACGTCGCGGGCACCGTCGTACCGCCATCCGAGTACGCCGCCTATTGCCGCTATCTCGTCGCGCGGTACGGCGCTCGGCCGGCCGTCTACCTGGTCGGCGGGGACGGCTCCGGTCACGAACCGCAGACTGCCGCCGGAGGAGCTGAAGTGCACGCCGTCGACTGCTACGCGCAGCCGACCGGTATCCACTACCGGCCGCACATCCGCGCGAATGCTCACCAGGACGCGGACTGGCTGGACTTCCAGTGGTGTCAGACCGGGCACACCGGCGAGCACGTGGCGGAGCGGGTCGCGGACATGTGGCGCAACGAGCCGGTGAAGGCAGTCGCGAACGGCGAGCCGACGTACGAGCACACCGGCCGGACGGGTATGGCCGAGGGCTGGTGGCAGGGGCACGAGGCGTGGAGCAACCTGTGCGCGGGCGGCACGATGGGCGTCGTCTACGGTGCGGGCAGCCTGTGGCAGTGGCGACTGCACGCGGAGGAGCCGGGCCACGCCGAGTTCTTCCTCGCACCCGGCGCGGGCTGGCGCGAGGCGATCGACTTCGAAGGATCGACGTACGTCGGACTGCTCGGAAAGATCCTGGACGGGTTGCCGACCACCGACATGGCGCCGGACTGGACCCGGACGATCCCGGGGCGGGCGCTGAGTACGGCGGAGGGCGGCCTGATCGTGTACCACGAGAACGGTGGACCGGTGATGGTGTTCGACGACACCGTCCCGC
The DNA here is from genome assembly GCF_004362255.1 of Kribbella sp. VKM Ac-2571. Taxonomy (NCBI): domain Bacteria; kingdom Bacillati; phylum Actinomycetota; class Actinomycetes; order Propionibacteriales; family Kribbellaceae; genus Kribbella; species Kribbella sp. VKM Ac-2571. The sequence continues at coordinate 257,698 of NZ_SNWS01000008.1, read as the reverse complement.
TGAGTTACACGATCGTCGATCCCCGTGACGGCTCCGTCGTCGCGACCGGCAAACGCGACACCCCGGGAAGTCCACTGCCTGACGCCGGTGGCGCACCGCGGGTCTACATCTGCCTATAGTCCAGGTTGATCGTCTCGAAGGGAGCGCCGTGAACAGCAACCGTGGTGTGCGCCAGCCGGGGCTGGACGAGCTGCGGCTGCTCGCGAAGGTGGCGCGGATGTACCACGAGAAGGGCATCCGGCAGCCGCAGATCGCCGCCGAGCTGAACCTGTCCCAGGCACGCGTTTCCCGGATGCTGAAACAGGCCGTCGAGGTCGGCATCGTGCACACCGTGGTGACCATGCCGAGCGGCGTGCACAGCGACCTCGAGGACGAGCTACAGGGCCGGTACGGGTTGCGCGACGCGGTCGTCGTCGACACCCTCGGCGTGGGGGACGACGTACTGCCCGCGCTCGGCTCAGGCGCCGCGGCGTACCTGGACATGACGCTGACCGGCGGGCATGTGGTCGGGATCTCGTCCTGGAGCGAGACGCTGATCAGCGCGGTCGACCGGATGCCGCGCAAGAGCGTCCCGGTGGTGGACAAGGTGGTGCAGATCGTCGGCGGGCTGGGCGACGCCGCGGTGCAGATGCAGGCCACCCGGCTGACCGCGCGGTTCGCCGAGCTGACCGGTGGGATGCCGGTCTACCTGCCCGCTCCCGGGCTGGTCGGGACCCCCGCCGTACGTCGGGCGATGATGAACGATGTGTCCGTCCGGGACGTTCTGGGCACCTGGGGACAGCTCACCGACGCCCTGGTCGGAATCGGCAGCCTCGAGCCCTCGCCGCTGCTGCAGCGCAGTGGGAACGCGGTCGCGGAGGCCGACCAGGACGAGTTGCGCAGGCTCGGCGCCGTCGGGGACGTGTGTTTCCGGTTCTTCGACGAAGAGGGAAAGCTCGTGCGCTCGACGTTCGACCAGCGGGTCATCGGGGTGACCGCGAAGGAGTTGCTCGCGGTGCCGCGCCGGATCGGGGTGGCCGGCGGCGACCGGAAGTACTCCGCCATCCGCGCCGCCCTGCTCGGAGGCTGGGTCAACATCCTGATCACCGACCTCGCGATGGCCCATCGCCTGCTAGGGGGTGTCTGATGGTCCCACGCCTACTGCGCGGCACTCGGCACGGCACCTCGCCGCACTGGAGCAAAGGCGACGATGAAACCACATCGACGCCTTCGCTCCAGCACGCCGAGCCACCGCACCGAGCACCTGCTCGCTACGGCGTGGAACCATCAGACACCCCCTGATGGAGCCTGACGAGCAGCGGGAGGTCTACGCCACCATCGACCTGGCCTTGCGGGTCGGTGAGGTGCTGCTGTCCAGCGGCGCCGGTACGGCGGACGCGACGGCGACGATCCTCGGTGTCACCGCGGCCGGCGGACTGCGCGGCTGCGAGGTCGACATCACGTTCACCTCGATGGCGGTCTCGTACCAGGCCGCGCCGGACGTCGCGCCCGAGACGCACATCCGGCTGGTCCGCTACCGGTCCCAGGACTTCTCCCGGCTGACCGACGTCGACCGGCTGGTACGACGGTTCGCCCGCGGCGACGTGACCCGCGAGGAGGCGTCGCGCGAACTCGCCCGGTTGACCTCGGCCGGTCCGCCGTACCCGCGCTGGAGTGCGGTGCTCGCCTGGGGCGTGATGGCCGGCGGCGCGACACTGCTGCTCGGCGGCGGCTGGCTGATCACGTTGCTGGCGGTGCTGACCGCGATCGTGATCGACCTGAACAACCGGTGGTTCAACCGGCAGCGACTCCCCGCGTTCTACCAACAGGTCGCCGGAGCGTTCGTGGCGACCGCGGTCGCGTTGGTCCTGTACGCCGTGCACGCGCCGGTGAAACCGTCCCTGGTCGTTGCCGCCGGCATCATCATGCTGCTGGCCGGGATCGCCCTCACCGGTGCCGTGCAGGACGCGATCACCGGCTACTACGTGACCGCCGCGGCCCGGAGTCTGGAGGCGATGCTGCTCACCGGCGGGATCATCGCCGGTGTCTCACTCGGTCTCGCGCTGGGGCTGAAGTTGGGGCTGCACGTCGGGATCGAACCCCAGACGATCCAGCTGGCGAACCTCCCGATCATGGTGATTTCCGGCTCGGTGATGGCGGTCGCGTTCGCGTACGCGTCGTACGCACCCCTCCGCGCGTTGCTGCCGGTCGCCGTGATGGGCGCACTGGCCTCGCTGATCTTCACCTTGATGACGAGGGCATCTTTCGGGCCGGCCTGGTCCACTGCGGCGGCTGCCTTCGTCGTCGGTCTGGGCGGCTACTCCAGCGGCCGGCGGACCGGCGTACCGCCGCTGGTCGTGGTCGTCGCCGGCTCGATCCCGCTACTGCCGGGGCTGACGATCTACAAGGGCCTCTACGAGTTGATGGCTGTCGGGCAGCTGATCGGCATCGTCAGCCTCACGACCGCGGTCGCGATCGGCGTCGCACTCGCCGCGGGCCTGATCCTCGGCGAGTACGTCGCGCAACCCATCCGCCGCGAGGCGCGCCGTCTCGAGGACCGCCTGGCCGGTCCTCGCCTCGTCGGGCCCCGACGCCCGGTCCGCCGCCGTACCTCGTCCCGCCGCCGGCGCCGCGCGGCCTAGCTGGCCGGCCCGGTGGCGAAGTACGTCTTGCAGGTCGGGCCGTCGTAGTCCGAGGCGAGTTCGAGGACTGTGCTGCCGTCTGGGGAGACGACCATTGGGGAGCTGTAGTTCGGGCAGTAGTTGTTGTACGGATTGTCGACGGCGACCGGTGCGGCCAGCTCGGACCAGTAGCCGCTCGTTCCGGTGGTGTTGGCGAGGATGGTGCGGCCGTTGCCTTCGGCCACGGAGCCGTCGGCGTTCTGGAGGACCTGGCCGATCAGCAGCAGCTTGCCGTTCGGTGCCAGAGCGATCGTCGGAGCGTGCGTGAAGTACCTGCCGTCGGCGGTCTGCGCCCGGACACCGGGCCTGGCGGGCGATCCCCAGTTCCAGCCGTCACGGGACTGGCGGGTGTAGACGGCGCAGTCGTACTGGCCGCCCACGCCGCAGACCTCGTACGACATCACGTACGTCCCGCTCGGTAGCCGCCGTACGACGGACATGCCAGGTCGGTGCGCCACCGTCGGGCTCGACACGGTGGGCCGCGCATCCCTCCAAGTGATGCCGTCGGTACTCCTGACCTCCATGAGCTTCTGGCTGTGCGCCGGATCGGTCTCGTCGGAGTAGTGGCAGACGAGCTGGCCGTCGGCAGCGACCGCGAACTCGGGCTCCCACAGGCCGCGGTCGTTCGGCGCGGTCGCGCAACTGGACAGGTACGACCAGGTCCGGCCGACGTCGTTGCTCCTCCAGATCCGCAGCGACATCGGCCGCGCGTCCGCGCCGACCGAGGCGGCCCAGAGCAACGTGCCGGCCGGCAGCGCGCCGATGCGCCGTGGGAGCTCGAAGAGCGTCGCGCAGCACAGGCCCTTGCCGTTGGACGCCTGCGGGTCCGCGACCGTGCCCACCTGGGCGAAGCTCGTGCCGCCGGTGGTGCTCTCGTAGATGGCGCCGAGTCCGGTGTTGCCGTTGAACGTCACCACGCTTGCGAGGATCCGGCCGTTCGCCGTACCGCTGTGTTCGAGCCGGATCGCGCGTGGATAGAGACCGACACTGTCCCGCAGCAACTGCCCGGTCGCGGCCTGCGCCGGTGCCGGCACCAGGACACCGGCGATGATCAGGAGAACCAGGAACAACCGTTTCATCGGATTTCCTCCAGCGCGACGTCGTCCAGTTGCAGCCAGACATCCTGCCCGTGGCCGAAGAAACCGCCGTACAGCTGGATCAACGACTCTCCGCCGGCGTCGAACTCGACGGAGACCTTCGTGTACTGCGGATGCGCGCCACCGGACTGCTGCGCGATCGTGCGTCCGCGGAGCGTGCGGACGCCGAGCATCGTTTCGCTGTTGTTCTCCGCCGTCCGGATCCAGGCGGACAAGCGGTAGCGGTGATTGGGGCGTACGGCAACGGTCTGCTGGATCTGGTGGGTGCCGATCGAGTCGCGGACGAACGCGTTGTTGGTGCCGGTGTGGCCGAGGTTCGTGCGGTCGATGCCACCGGTGCCGCTCAGTTGCCACGGTGCGGACGGCATACCGCTGGTCTGGCTCTCGAAGCCTGGATCCGTGACCAGGTTGGTGACCCGGCCGTCGTCGGTGAGCTTGGTGCGCATCAGGAAAACGTTGTACGGATCCCACTGGGACATCGTGAAGTACAGGTCCGGTCCTGACGACCAGGGGTGCATGAAGGATCCGTAGAGGCCGGGGTATTCCGAGCCTTTGACAACGACCTCTTCGCCGCTCCACGGGCCGGTGAGGTCCTTCGCCGACCGCAGCACGATCGCGGCGCGGTGCTCGTCGAGATACATCATCAGCCATTTGCCGGTGTACGCGTTCCACTGCACCGACACCTCGCCGATCGGGCCGGCCGCGATCGGTACGGCGGCCGACTCCTGCGGTGACCATGTCCGGCCGTCCCAGTACCGCCAGGCCCTCTTCTGGAGTACCTGCTGCTCGGGAACCCTCGCGAGATGGGCGTTGCCGAAGCGGCCGTTCGGCGTACCGATCATGTAGACGTAGCCCTTGTCCTTGACCAGGGCTGTCATCTGGAAGTTGTCGTCCCAGGACTTGGTGTTCAGCCAGCGGGCGCCGGCGTCCTTGGTCCAGTTCTCGCCGTTGTCGTCGGAGTACGCGAAGCCGGAGTAGTTCGTGAACCAGCTGCCGGCCGGACCCCAGTAGTTGACCGACATGTACTGCACGTACTGGCGCTTCCCGACCGAGATCCCCGCGGTCGGGATCACCGTGTGCTCGTCGCGGTCGATCCTCTTGCAGGGCAGGAACTCCTTGGCGTGACCTGGCCGGTCCTCGGCCGCGGAGTCGAGCGTCATCCCGTCGGCAAGGTTGCGGTCCTTGCTGCGGAAAAGCAGGTTGCACCGCCAGTCGATCGTCGCCTGGTCACCGGCGCCGCCGCCCGGCCCGGTCCAGCCGCTGCCGTAGCTGTCGCCGAACGCGGTCAGGATCTCGCCGGATCCGTTGTCCCAACCGATGCCGAGATCGGTCGCCTTCAGGGCGAAGCGCGCCTCGGTGTCGTTGATCGACTCCGGACCGGTGAGCTTGGCGATCCGCTCGACCGGCGACGGCACGGCCGTTGCTTGGGCGGGCGCGGACTGGTCGGCAGGCACCACGGCCGCTCCGATCAGGGCAGGCAGGACGAGCAACCATCGTTTCCGCATCAGGGGCTCCTCGGGCGGTTGCAGAGAGCTGGGATCGAGAAATCGATTGCCCGACCGTAACCGCGGGTCGCGGCGACGGTCAATGGGTCGCGACCTCTGCGCGGGCCGCGGCCCGCCTGTCCCCCTGGTCGCGGCGCGTGCGTTAGAGTTACTGACTGGAAACATCGGCTGATCGCCGACGAGGAGGATCGACGTGGCACTGGGTAGGACGTCCCCACGGGACCTGCCGTTGTTCGCGGATCTGTCCGGACGCGACATCCGGGACATCTTCCGGGCCGGCGAGGAGGTCTCGGTACCGGCCGGCTGGTCGCTGATCCTGGAGCAGACGCCTCCGGACGCGGCGTACCTGATCCTCAGCGGTACGGCGGCGGTCCGCGAGAAGGGCCAGGAGATCGCCGAGCTCGGCCCGGGCGACATCGCCGGCGAGGTCGCGGTCCGGAAGAACACGTTGCGAACGGCAACCGTCACGGCGAAGTCGCGGCTGCAGCTGCTGCACTTCACCCGGGAGAAGTTCGACGACCTCACCCGCCGGCTGCCGGCGTTCCGGGACGCCATCGACGCCACCATCGCCGAGCGCCGCGGTGGCCACTGACCCTGGGGCGCCGGATCTGGCCGGGTTGACGCGGGAGTTCGAGCAGACCCTGCTGGGCGGGGAGCGGAAGTTCACCCGGATCCAGGTGTCCGAGCGGGCCGGGATCTCGATCCAGCGCGCCGAGCGGATGTGGCACGCGCTCGGGTTCGCGACCGTGCCGGACGACGAGGTGGCCTTCACCGACGACGACGTCGAGGCGTTGCGGCTGGTCGCGGCGCTCGAGGACGACGGGTTCATCGAGCCCGAGATGGAGTCGTCACTGGCCCGGAAACTCGGCCAGACGCAGTCGCGGCTGGCGTCGTGGCAGTCGGCGATGTTCCTGGAGTTCCTCGGCGGGTCCAAGCTGTCCGCGGACGAGGCGATCGAGGTCGCGGGTCAGTTGCTGCCGGCCATGGAGCGGCTGCAGACCTACGTCTGGCGCCGGCACCTCGCCGCGGCGGCCGGGCGGGCGGTGGCGGGGTCTGACGAACTGGCGCGTGGGGTGCGGGCGGTCGGGTTCGCGGACATCGTCAGCTACACGCGCCTGACGCGGCGGTTGACCGAGGCCGAGCTCGGGGAGCTGATCGAGCGCTTCGAGGGCATGGCCGCCGACGTGGTCGCGCTGAACGGCGGCCGGGTGATCAAGTCGATCGGCGACGAGGTGCTGTTCGTGGCCGACACCGCCGCGCAGGGGGCTGCGGTCGCACTCGCCTTGCAGGACGCGGTGAACGCCGACGAGGACCTTCCCGAGCTGCGGATCGGGCTGGCGTACGGCACGATCCTGATCCGGCTCGGCGACGTGTACGGCGAGGTGGTCAACCTGGCCGCCCGTCTCACCACGGAATGCAAACCCGGCCGGGTCCTCGCCGACCGCGAACTCGCCACAGCCCTCGACGGCCACGCGTCGTACGCCGTCCACCGCCTCCGCCGCGTCGCCGTCCGCGGCTACCGCCACCTCGTCCCGTACGCGATCCAACGGGCAGAATGACCGCGTGCACGAGCTTCTGACGACCGCAGCGCTGGCAACGGCGGCTGCGGATGATCCGATGATCCTCTGGGCCGCGCAGGGCTTCGGCCCCGGCATCCGCGCCTGGTACGACGGAGATGCCGTGGCGGTCGCCTCGCCGGACGTGTCGAAGCATGATCGGCTCGCGGTGATCGGTCCGGTCGGCGACGCGGTGCGGTTGACCGCCGACGTGCTCGCCGAGGTGGGTCCGTCGTACCGGCCGTTCGGCGACGAGGCGCTGATCCGTGAGCTGGCGGAGCGCGTGCCGGGGCTGACGTTCTCGGCGGCGTTCGGGTGGATGGATGCGGACACGCTCCCGGACGTCACCACGACGGCTGCCTGGCAGGACGATGACTCCGGCGTTGAAGAGTTGCTCGCCGCGGCGTCGCCCTCGTCGTACGCGTGGCCCGGGCATCCCGGCGTACGGCGGTGGGCCGCGGTGACGGGCGAGCGGGGTGAGTTGCTGAGTATCGCCGCGGATGCGTGGAGCGCCCCCGAGGTCGGGTTCCTCGCCGGAGTCGCAACGCATCCTGTTGCCCGAGGCAAAGGATTGTCGCGGCAGGTGTGCGGATTCGTCACCACCGAACTGGTCAAGCGCCACGGACGAGTCGGGCTGATGGTCAACGGCGACAACACGCCAGCGATCAAGGTCTACGAACGCCTTGGCTACACGTATCGCGGGGTCGCGGCGGCGTCAGTTACCTGGTCGGCTTCTCTGTGAGCGTCGTGCCTGGGGTCGGGGTTGCCGAAGGGGCGACGGGGGTCGGGGTGGTCCGGGTGGCTGGAGCGGGTGGCGGGACGAAGGGGGCCTTCGTGGTCTCCTTGCAGGTGTCCGGGCCGGAATAGCCGTTCTCGTCGGGGACGACCACGGCCTGCGGGAACAGGTTGCTGGTGGTGTCCCGGGGCTCCTGCCCGTAGTTGGTCGCGCAGTCCTGCAGCTCCATGCTGATCGGGTTGCCGTCCTGGTCGTACAGCCGGACCGCGACCTGCTTGCCCTGGGCATCGAACGGGTAGATGTTCGAGACCGGGGTGCCGTTCACCACCACGCCTTTGGTCGGTGGTTCGAAGTTCCGCGTGCTGCCGCGGTAGTCGTTGTAGTTGTCCAGGAACCCGAACGACGCACCGACGTACGCGGCGGCCAGGAACGCCGGGACCGCGACCGCCGCGACGACGTTGAGCGGTACGACGTACCACAGCCACCGCCGGTCCTGCTGGGTCCGGCGACCGATCCAGATCGAGACCGCCGCGCCGGCGACGGCTCCGACCACGGTCACCGAGATGGCGCCGAACAGCGCGAAGAACCCGGCCGCGCCGATCATGCCGCGCGCGACCCACCAGACCGGTTGACCGATCGTCACCAGTTCGTGCCGGACGTTCGGCGGGACCTGGTCGATCCAGCCGCGGACCGCCGTCGCCCACTGCGCGCCCCGCGGGGTGTCCAGGACGATCCGCGGGTCGTTGCCGTGCAACGCCCGTACGCCGAGAAACGCCGCGACGAACAGCACGCCGAGCCCGAGCAGCCCGAAGAACGCCGTCTCGTCGCTCGACCACGCGAAGATGCTGACGGCAACGAAGAGCGGCCCGACAGTGCCGGCGATCAGACCCCAGCGCAGCGCGTTCCAGCCCGACGTGAGGTAGTCCTGGTTGACCGGCTCGGTGCGTGCCGGATAGCCCGCCGCGGTCCGCAGCTCGTCGGCGTACTGCCGCGGCGTGCCGAGGCGCACCTGCAGGTCGCTCAAGGTCGGCTCGGTGTCGAACTCGCCTGCTACCTCGGTGAGGTGGTCGGTGACGTCCTGGAGCACGTCCTCCAGCTCACCCGGCGGCAGGTCGCTGAGCTCGGCGCGCACCTGCGTCAGGTAGATCGCGACCGCTCCGGTCAGCGTGCTGTTCACGCGGCCTCCTCCTCCAGCAGCACCGACATCGTGTCGGCGAAGTGATTCCAGGTCTTGGTCGATCGGGCCAGCAGGTCATGGCCGGTCTTGTTCAGCCCGTAGTACTTGCGGTGCGGGCCTTCCTCGCTCGGTTGCACGTACGACGTCAGCGCGCCGGCCTGGAACAGCCGGCGGAGCGTCCCGTACACGGACGCGTCCGCCACGTCCTCGAGTCCCGCGGCGCGCAGCCGGCGAAGTACGTCGTACCCGTAGCCGTCGGCGTCCCGCAGCACGGCCAGCACTGCGAGATCCAGTACGCCCTTCAGTAGCTGGCTCGTATCCATCGAGACCTCCTCCGGCACCGGCGGTGCTCCGCTGCGAAGACTACTACACATTGTGGAGTACTCCGTTAACCACTCAGAGGTTCCGCAATTTCGATCAAGTCGGAGGCGGGGTGGTGGGGGCACAGTGGTGGACATGGCGGATGTGTTCGAGGAATTCGTGGCGGTGGTCGCCGACGGTCTGCGCGGTCTCGACGGTCCGGTGAACGGTGCCGGGCTGGCGGGACGGGTGCATCTGTCCCGGTTCCACTTCGACCGGGTGATCGGTGCGGTGGCCGGCGAGTCGCCGTTCGCGTTCCGGCGGCGGGTGTTGCTGGAGCGGGCGGCGTACCGGTTGCTGGTCGAGCCGGTCGCCGTACTGGATGTCGCGATCGAGGCCGGGTACGGGTCGCACGAGGCGTTCACGCGGGCGTTCGCCAGGGCCTATGGGATGTCGCCACGGGAGTGGCGGCAGGAAGCGTCGCGGGTGTTCTTCCTCGCGGCGCCGAGTGGAGTGCATTTCCAGCCGCCGGCCGGGCTTCGGCTGCCGGCACGTAGAAAGGTGAGAGGCATGGACGTACTTGTCAGGATGGTCGAGCATCACGTGTGGCTGACCGGCGAGATGATCGAACGCGGCGCCCGTCTGGACGCCGCCACGCTGGACCGGCCGATCGAGCTGTCCGTCGAGGGGATCGACGACGACATCTCGATTCGCTACCTACTGGACCGCCTGGTCTGGCAGGAGGAGATGTGGCTGGCGTCCGTCGAGGACCGCCCGTTCCAGGTCCCCGAGTGCGGCCGCCAGGTCGTCACCCCGATCCCCGACCTCCGCAACCGCCACGCCGACGCCGGCGCGCGCTTCGTGGCCCTGGTCAACCAACTCAACGAAGACGGCCGCTTCGACGAGAGCTTCGTCGACACGACCTGCGAACCACCCCGCGTCTTCACCTACGGCGGCATGGTCGCCCACGTCCTCACCTTCGCCGCCCACCGCAGATCCCTCCTAATAGGCGCCTTCCACACCGCCGGCATCACCGACCTCGCCTTCGGCGACCCAATGCACTTCGTAGCCGAAGGCAACTAGCTTAGTTCTTGGGGTCGTGGAGGTTGGGGCGTTGGGTGGGGGTTTTGATTTGGACGGTGATGGTGGGGGTTTGGGTGGGGGCCGTTAGGTGGCCGGAGGCTACGGGGATGTTGAGTTTGCTGGCGGCCAGGTCGATGTTGATGGTGGCGCCGGTGGTGTTGGGGGTCGTCCACTCGGTGTCGGACAGGGTGATCGCGAGTCCGACGATGCGGCCCTTGGGGATGATCTGGTCCTGGGCGCGGAGGGGGACGGTGACGGTGGTCCACTGGCCGGGCTTCAGCGGGGTCGGCTGCGAGAGCGACTTGCTGTGGGCGGCGTCGATCCAGCCGCGGCTGACGATGCCGTGATCGCTCTGGGTGGTGACCTTGTCGACGGTGAAGTAGCAGCTGTCGTCGTAGTCGGTGCTCGAGCCCTCACAGGTGCTTTCGTCGGTACGGCGGATGCCGGAGTACCGCGCGGCCTCGCCGTACTCGACGAGTCGCGCGGTCACCGGCGTCGTCGACGAGTCGGACTTCAGCCGGAGCGTGACCGACGGCGTGCCGCTGATCCGCAGCGGTGCGGTGAGCGGTGCGGACAGGAACATCTGCCGTCCCGCGATCACCTCCGACGGGTCCGCGACGATGTCGTCCTCGGTCAGATCCGGATCGTCGGTGACCATCACCGAACCCTTGCCCGCGGCACCTAGTTTGCCGGCCGCGAGCGGCACCGACACCGGGCGGTTGACGGCCGGCCAGGTCTTGTAGTTGCGCCACACGTCGGGAGCTGTCTCGACCGAGACCATCGGCTCGTTCATGACGCCGTTCTGCACGCCCTGCAGCCAGTAGTCGAACCACTTGTGCAGCTCGTCCACCCACTCGTCGCGCCGGAACTCGAACGGATCCACGTGGTCCTCGAGACCCAGCCACAGCTTCCGCGGTACGCCGTTCCGCGACAGCGCCGACCACCACTGTGAGAAGTGGTTGGTCTGCACGTTGTAGTCGCTGAGCCCGTGTGTCATGAAGACCGAGGCCTTCACCTTCGACACGTTCTTCGTGTAGTCGCGCTCGGCCCAGAACGACGTGTAGTTGCCCGTGTCGTCATCATCGTTGTCGCCGAGCTTGCCGCGGACCTCGTCGCAGGCCGCGCTGTCGTGCCCGACGTACCCGCCCAACCAGGGCATGTAGTCGTCCGAGTACGGTACGCCGCCGGACCGGGTGTAGTCGTACCACGAGGAGATCGCCGAGATCGGCACGATCGTCTTCAGGCCCTTCACCCCGGTCGCCGCGACACCGTTCGCGAGTGTCCCGTCGTACGACTTGCCGATCATCCCGACCGCGCCGGTCGTCCAGGACGCCAACACCTTTTGACCGCTGGCGGTGTGCGCGGTGTTGCGGCCGTTCAGCCAGTCGATCACGTCGACGACCGACTGGATCTCGCCCCGTCCGCCGACGTCGCCGCAGCCGGTGGAGCGGCCGGTGCCGACGACGTCCACGCCGACCATCGCGTAGCCGCGCGGGACGAAGTAGTTGTCGTAGAACAACGGCATCTTCCGGATCACGCCGTCGCTGTCGTACGTCTTCTTCTCGCTCTCGTTGCCGCGTCCGCAGCAGGAGTAGTACGGCGAGGCGTCCATGATGACCGGGATCTTCGTGCCGTTGAGGACGGGCTCGCTCGGCCGGACGATGTCGACAGCGATCACATCGTCCTTGCCGTCGCTGTCGGTGTCCAACGTGGTGTCGACGTATACCGACTCGCGGATCGCGTTCGCGTAGTCGTAAACCGGCTGTGTGCTCTTGGTGCGTGCGTCGACGTGCTGCGGCACACTGGGAGCAGCCGGGGCCGGCGTACCGGGCCCGTCCGGGAGCGGAGCAGCCATGGCCGGACCGGTGACGGTCGTCAGGCTGAGCACGGCGGACGCGACCAGGATCGTCACCCGGGCATGGACGGTCCTCATGGCTGGGAAGGCTAGTCACTCGCGCGCCGCAACGCCAGGTTCTGACCGGATTGGTAGCGACCTGCCCGATACTCAGCGTGAGAACGGGTGGGTTCGGTAGGGTGACCGCCACCGCCCCCGGGGGGACGCACGAAAGGGTAGGCCAGTGAATCTGAAAGCACCGGTGACATTGCTGGACGTGGCGCAGCGTGCGGGTGTGTCGGTCGCGACCGCCTCCCGCGTGCTGAACGGCGGGGACCGGATTCCCCGTCCAGAGCTGCAGGAGCGGGTCAAGGCCGCCGCCGACGAGCTCGGCTACACGCCGAACGCGCAGGCGCAGGCGTTGGCCAAGTCGTCGACGAACGTGGTCGGCATCCTGGTCCACGACATCGAGGACCCGTACTTCGCCGCGATCGCGAACGGCGTGATGCGGGCCGCGGACGAGCGCAACCTGCTGGTGATGATGGCCAGCACGTTCCGTGACTCCGACCGCGAAATCGCCTACCTGTCGTCGTTGCGCGCGCAACGAGCCCGGGCCGCGGTGATGATCGGCAGCCGGCGGACCGACAGCGAGAGCCTGGCGCGGACGGCGACCGAGGTCGAGACCTTCCTCAACTCCGGCGCGGGTCTCGCCCTGGTCAGTCAGTCCGGGATGCCGGCGCACACCGTTGAACCGGACAACCGTTCCGGGTCGGCGGATCTCGCGCGCGAGCTGGTCGGGCTCGGCTGGCGGAAGTTCGCCGTACTCGGAGGGCCGGAAAGCCTTGCGACCGCACGCGATCGGCGGGACGGCTTCGTCGCCGGGCTGGCCGAGGCGGGGTTGGAGCCGGTGGCGGTCGAGTCCGGCGACTTCACTCGCGACGGTGGGTACGCCGCTGCGGAGCAGCTGCTCGATCGCAAGGCCGATGTGGACTGCGTGTTCGCGGTGAACGACGTGATGGCGGTCGGTGCGATGTCGGCGTTGCGGGCGCGCGGTGTCGACGTACCTGGCCGGCTCGGTGTCGCCGGCTTCGACGACATCGCGACGCTGCGGGACGTGTGGCCGGGACTGACGACAGTACGGCTGCCGCTGGAGCAGATGGGCCGGCGTGCGTTGGAGCTCGCCATCGAGGGCGGCGACGCGACGACCGAGATGTTCAAGGCGGAAGTAGTACTGCGGGAGAGCACCGCACGCGGCTGAAATATGCTCGCCGGGTGACCGTCTCCGAGATCTTCGACCCGTCGGCCTGGAAGCAGGTGGACGGCTTCGAGCTGACCGACATCACGTACCACCGCGCGGTCGACGCCGGTGTGGTGCGGATCGCCTTCAACCGGCCCGAGGTGCGCAACGCGTTCCGGCCGCAGACCGTCGACGAGCTGTACCGCGTGCTGGACCACGCCCGGATGTCCACCGACGTCGGCTGTGTGCTGATCACCGGCAACGGACCGTCGCCGAAGGACGGCGGCTGGGCGTTCTGCTCGGGCGGCGACCAGCGGATCCGCGGCAAGGACGGTTACAAGTACGCCGAGGGTACGACGGCCGACTCGATCGACCCGGCGCGCGCGGGCCGGCTGCACATCCTGGAAGTACAACGGCTGATCCGCTTCATGTCGAAGGTCGTGATCTGTGTCGTCCCCGGCTGGGCCGCGGGTGGCGGGCACAGCCTGCACGTGGTCGCGGACCTCACGCTGGCATCCGCGGAGCACGCGCGGTTCAAGCAGACCGACGCGGACGTGGCGTCGTTCGACGGTGGGTTCGGGTCGGCGTACCTGGCGCGGCAGGTCGGACAGAAGTTCGCCCGCGAGATCTTCTTCCTCGGCGAGGAGTACTCGGCTGAGGACGCGTACCGGATGGGCATGGTCAACAAAGTCGTTCCGCACGCCGAGCTCGAAGCGGTGGCGCTGGAGTGGGGCAAGAAGATCTGCGCGAAGTCGCCGACCGCCCAGCGGATGCTGAAGTACGCGTTCAACCTGATCGACGACGGGCTGGTCGGACAGCAGCTGTTCGCCGGTGAGGCGACCCGCCTCGCCTACGGCACCGACGAGGCCGCCGAGGGCCGCGACGCGTTCCTCGAGAAGCGGTCACCGGACTGGTCGCCGTACCCCTACGCTTTCTAACACCATCCGATGGTTAGTTAGCAGAAAGATGTGCGCGAACTGATGACAGTTCGCGGTAAACGGCTTACGGTCGGGCCCTATGAACAATCTCTCCCGCCGTGGGTTGCTCGCTGGTGCCGGTGCTCTGGTCGCCGCCGGAGCCGTCGGTGTGCCCGCCGCCGCCAATCCGTTCACCCTGACTCCGACGCGCCGTTTCGTGCTGGACGGACCGGGTGGCGAGATGTTCCGCAGCAAGCCGCTGGCGGACGTGACGGTCATGCAGTCGATCGCCTTCGACAGTGCGAACCAGCGGCTCTTCGCCGGGCAGTTGCGGGCCGGCTCGCCTTCCAACAGCGGTGATCTCACGCTGACGCAGCTCACGCTCGCCGGTGACGTCGTCGGGCACATGTACCTGAGCGGGTTCGGCCACGCGGTCTCGATCGGCGCGGAGACCGTCGGGCGTACGACGTACCTCTGGACCGAGACCGACGTGGACACGGCGAACGCGCGTGGCCGGCAGATCGCCCGTTTCCGTTGGCAGGACGGCTCGACGCTGACGAAGGACTCGCCGGGGCTGCGCAGTTGGAAGCCGGTCGCGGACGGTGCCGTGTTCACTCCGTCGGTGGATCAGCAGCACGGCCGGATCGGGATCCGGCACACGCTGGCGGATGGGTTCCACATCAACGTGTACTCGCTGGCCGCGGCGCGCGCGGGGGACTTCTCCCGGGTGCTCGCGTCGTTCAAACAGCCCACGATGACGGCGGGCATCGACTTCCAGGGCTGGGCGCTGTACGGCTCGTACGTCTACCTGTGGGAAGGCGAGGCGTACGCCGGTACCTTCGATCCCGCCCTGGCGACGTCGAAGCTCTGGACGTACGACATCAACAAGGGCGAGGTCGTCGAGTCCGTGAAGATCCTCGACGGCGCCGACCTGGTCTACCGCGAAGCCGAAGGCGTCGGCGTGTACGTCGACCCGCGCGGCTGCCCGCGCCTCTGCTTCGGCTTCGCCTCCGGCGTAACCGGCGACCGCCGCGCCAACCTCTTCTACCGCGACACGCTTGTGTGATTGCCCCTGCGCCCTCACGATGGGGCGTGGCGTTGCCCGGCCCGCAGCTCGACGCGGCGACGCAGTTCCTCCGCGCCCACCGCGGCCGGGTCGACCTGGTCACGATCTCGTTGTGGGGCAACGACGCCAACGCATTCGTTGCCTCCTGCAACGGAAATGTCCAGTGCATCGCCCGGGGTGCGCCGGCCGCGATCGCACGCGTGGCGGGCAACGTCGAACCGATGCCGGTCTTCGATGCCTACGACGGTACGGCGCTGTGTGCTACACCCTGCTGTGCCGGGACGGCGACGCACACCCCTCCGACGCGGGCTACGCCGTACTGGCCGACCTCGCGGAAGCCGCTCTGACCTGAGTTTGTCACCGCCGCCCGGTTCGTTCAGGCCTGTTGGTCCAGCCAGTCCGCGTACGTCGGTCCGGCAAGGGTGGCGTGTGGGCCGGGGAGGAAGGCGCCGTTCTCGTACAGGTCCCGGTCGGGGTTGGCCGGGTCTTTGACTTCCTCGACGCGAGACGGGCTGCCCTGGCGGGCGGCCAGCAGGCGCGCTGCGTCCACGAGGTTCTCGGCTCGTGGCCCGGCGACCTCTGGGTACGGCGCGTCTGTGGGCTCCGGAACCGCGGCGGTCGCTACCTCGACGAGTTTCTCGGCAACGGTGCCGGCGGCAACGAGTTGGGTGCGCATGACGGGGACATAGGCGACATCGCCCTGGGTGCCCCAGCCGACCAGTTCCGCAACGACCTGCGCCCGTACTGGGACGCCTTCCGCTCCGGGCATCCCGAGTGGAGGCTGCGGATCCTGCAGGCGCCGTTCGTCGACCCGTTCGCGGGCCTGCGCCGCGGGGACGTCGACGTCCTGGTCGCCTGGCTGCCCGTCGAGGAACCCGATCTCACGGTAGGCCCGGTCCTGTTCGCCGAGCCGCGGGTGCTGGCCGTGGCCGCCGACCACGAACTCACGCGGCACACGACGGTCTCGCTGGAGATGATCGCCGACTTCCAGCATCCGAATGTGGAGGCAGCGGACTACTGGCATGACGGCTTCGTCCCGACCCACACTCCCAGCGGCCGCGCGATCGAACGAGGCCCCGTCGTGTGGAACTCGGAGGAGATCTTCACCCTGGTCAGCACCGGTGAGGTCGTCAGCCTGTTCTCCGGCCACATGGCCCGGTACTGGGCCCGGCCCGACATTGCCTACCTGCCCGTCCGGGACATGGACGCCCTGCCGTACGGGGCGGTCTGGCGCACCGACACCGAGAACGACCTCATCCGCGCTTTCGCCCAGACCGTGCGCGACCTCGGCCCCACATCAACTGAGCTGAGTTAGTGGGCGACGCCGTACAGCCTGTCGCCGGCGTCGCCGAGGCCTGGGACGATGTAGCCCTTTTCGTTCAGGTGGGAGTCCATGCCGGCGATGACGAGGTTGCACGGTACGTCGAGGTGGGTCAGTTCGTTCTCTACGCGCTTGACGCCTTCCGGGGCGGCCAGCAGGCAGATGGCGGTGATGTGGTCGGCGCCGCGGTCCACCAGGAACTGGATCGCCGCCGCGAGCGTGCCGCCGGTGGCGAGCATCGGGTCCAGGACGTAGCACTGGCGTCCGGACAGGTCCTCGGGAAGGCGTTCGGCGTACGTCGACGCGGTCAGGGTCTCCTCGTTGCGGACCATGCCGAGGAAACCGACCTCCGCGGTCGGGAGCAGCCGGGTCATGCCCTCGAGCATGCCGAGACCGGCGCGCAGGATCGGGACGACGAGCGGCTTCGGCGCGGCGAGCTTCACGCCCTGCGCCTCCGCGACCGGGGTCTGCACCGTGATCGGACCGGTCCGCACGTCCCGGGTCGCCTCGTAGGCGAGCAGCGTGACGAGCTCCTCGGTCAGCCGCCGGAACGTGGGTGAGTCCGTGTGCTCGTCGCGCAGCGCGGTGAGCTTGTGGGCGACGAGCGGGTGGTCCACGACGAGGATCTGCATAAGGCCGAACGGTACCGTCGGCGATTCGCGGCGCGAAAGCGCGCCCGCTGGCAGACTGGAAAGTGCATTGGATTCGCCCTGTCGCCCACCAGGGAGTAGTTCGATGGCCGAGAAGACGCCCGAGCAGCTCGACCGACTGCGCCGCCGCGCCGCCTTTCTGCGCGAGCTCGACGAAGCGCGCGCCCTCCGCGACCGGATCGCGCCCCGGCGGGCCCGCGTCCGGCAGTTGCGCGAGGCGATGCGCAGAGCGACGTACCACCACTGAGGCGTTGACCGGTGTTGGCGGATCCGATATCGGCTTGAGATCGCCGGGACGCCGCAGACCTGCGACGATGATGCGGTGTCTGATGCCACGGTTACCGACCTGGACTTCGCGGTCGCTGCGTACACCGAGGACGGGAACTGGACCGTCACGCCGCTGGTACTGCGCGGTGAGCCCGATCTGTCCACGCTGGTGTCCGCACTCCGCAGGTACCCCGGTGAGGCCGGGGTGCTCGGCCTGGTGTCGGTCGACGAGGACTTCTTCGTCCTGGTCCGGGTGCTCGGCGGCCGCGCCCGGCTGCTGATCTCCGACGTGACGGCTGCGACCGAGTGGCCGCTGGCCCGGCAGGTCGTGGACGAGCTCGACATCCCGCTGGCCGATGACGACGACGAGCAGGTGCCGGCCGGCGACCTGACGATCGTCGCCGACCTCGGGATGACCGCGATGGACCTCGGCGCGCTCTGCGACGACGTCGACCTCTATCCGTACGAGATGCTCGAGGAGATCGCCGAGACCCTTGGCTTCGGCAATCAGTTCCACGACGCGATCGAAGCCGTTGGCTAGCCCGATCCTGCGGCAGGCGTGGTCGCGGTTGATGACGCTCGCCCTCGAGGAGGCCGAGCGGGCGTTGCCCGACGTACCGATCGGAGCCCTCGTGGTCAACGAGGGCGGGGAGATCATCGGGCGCGGCCACAACGAGCGTGAGGCGACCGGCGATCCGACCGCGCACGCCGAGGTGCTCGCGATCCGCGAGGCGGCCCGGCAGGTCGGCGAGTGGCGGCTGACCGGCTGCACGTTGGTGGTCACCCTCGAGCCGTGCACGATGTGCGCCGGGGCGATCGTGCTGTCCCGGTTGGACCGGCTGATCTTCGCGGCGTACGACGAGAAAGCCGGTGCGGTGGGGTCGCTGTGGGACGTCGTACGGGACCGCCGGCTGAACCACCGGCCCGAGGTGATCGGCGGCGTGATGGCCGACGAGGCCGGTGCCCGGCTGCGCGATTTCTTCATCGGCCACAGACCTTGATATTGTCCTCGGCGGTGGCGTGTCCGAGCGGCCGAAGGAGCGCGCCTCGAAAGCGCGTGACGGGCAACCCCCGTCCGAGGGTTCAAATCCCTCCGCCACCGCCAACCGCCCTCCGGGGCGGCCAGATAGGCCGGAGACCCTGATGCTGTGTGATGCGTCAGGGTTTTCGTCTCTCTGGACCTGACTCGGGACGCTCGACGAGAGGGCCCCTATGGATGTTGCGGAGCTCGACCGGATTCTGCTCGCGGGCGCGGCGATTCTGCTGGTCGCTGTGGTCGCGGTGCGGCTGTCCGCGCGGCTCGGGCTCCCGTCGCTGCTGATCTACCTCGGGATGGGGCTGCTCCTGGGGGAGTCGGGTCCGGGGCACATCCATTTCGAGGACGCGCAGCTGGCGCATGCGCTCGGGTTCGCGGCGCTGGTGGTGATCCTGACCGAGGGCGGTCTGACCACCAGGTGGAACGAAGTACGGCCGGTGATGCCGCTGGGGCTCGTGCTGGCGACGGTCGGGGTCGCGGTCAGCGTCGGTGTCGTCGCCTGTGTGGCGCATTTCGTGCTGGGGCTGAACTGGCAGTTGTCGGTGCTGCTCGGGGCCGTGACGTCGCCGACGGACGCGGCGGCCGTGTTCTCGGTGCTCAGACGGGTGCCGATCCGTCCAAGGCTGCGTGGGGCGTTGGAGGCGGAGTCCGGTCTGAACGACGCCCCGACGGTCCTCCTGGTCACGCTCGTCAGCACCGGCGAGGTCGGCGAGAAGGGCCTGCTGTGGTTCAGCGGCCTCGTCGTCTACGAGCTGGTCGTCGGCGCGCTGTTCGGCCTGCTGATCGGGTGGGTGAGCGTCGGGCTGATCCGCCGCATGGCCCTCGGCTCGGCCGGTTTGTACCCTCTGGCGGTGCTCTCCGTGGCGTTCATCTCGTACGCCGGTGGCTCGGTGCTGCTCCACGTGTCGGGGTTCGCGGCCGTGTACGTGACGTCGCTGGTGCTGGGACGGGCCGAGTTGCCGCACCGGATGGCGACCCGGTCGTTCGTCGACGGGATCGCCTGGCTCGCGCAGATCGGGTTGTTCGTGATGCTCGGGCTGCTGGCGTCGCCGGGGCGGTTCCGGTGGGACGACGTACTGGTCGCCCTGGTGATCGGGGTCGCGGTGACGGTCGTCGGGCGGTTCGCGTCGGTGGCGATCTCGGCGGCGCCGTTCCGGTTGCCGTGGCGGGAGCGGACGTTCATCTCGTGGGCGGGTCTGCGGGGCGCGGTGCCGATCGTGCTCGCCACCATCCCGCTCGCAGAGCAGGTGCCGCAGGCGCAGCGGATCTTCGACGTGGTGTTCGTGCTGGTGCTGCTGTTCACGCTGCTGCAGGGGCCGTCGCTGCCGTGGCTGGCGAAGCGGCTGGGCGTCCTCGACGAGAACGCGGCGCACGAGGTGGACATCGACGTCGCGCCGCTGGAGTCGCTCGGCGCGGACATGCTTCAGGTGTACGTCCCGAGCGAGTCCCGGCTGGCCGGGGTCGAGATCACAGAGCTGCGGCTACCGCCCGGTGTTTCGGTCGCGCTGGTGATCCGCGGAGAGCGTGCCTTTGTCCCGGACCGCCGTACCGTGCTTCGAGCGGCCGACAACCTGCTCGTGGTCGCGCCCAGCCCGGTCCGCGAACAGACCGTCCGCCGCCTCCGCGCCGTCTCCCGAGCCGGCCGCCTGGCGGGCTGGTTCGGCGAACGCGGCCGCGAGAACAGTTAGGTCCTGTCTGGCAGGACCTAGTTCGGGTTCTGCCCAGACGGGATCGGCTGGGGGCTGTGGATGACCGGGAGGCAGACCGTGGCGCCGGGGGCGACCGTGACCGACGGGATGCCCTTGAGCTTCACGGAGCCGAAACCGGCGCCGATGACCAGGTCGACGGTGTGATCGGTGCGACCGTCGGCAACCATGACCGCCTTCTGGTTCAGCTGACCCGCGACCAGGAGCATCTCGGGCGCGTCCGCGGCGGCACCGCGCAGCGCCACCACGTCGACCTTGTCACCCTTGGGCTCGTTCGCGACCTTGTCGATGTTGAACCCACGCTGCTTGAGCGCGTCGGCCACCCGGCCGGCCGAGCCCGCGCGGGCGCCGCCGTTGTAGACGTTCAGCACGACCTGCTTCGGGACCAGACGGTTGTTCGTCAGTTTCTGCTCGGTGCAGGTCGGCTCGGCGCTGCTGTTCACGAGCGAGTTCCAGCCCCACCAGCCCCCGCCGGCGAGGATTCCCAGCAGGATCACCATCGTGATCGGCGTACGCCACCGGATCCGCGAGTGCGGTCTCGGTTGCGGATGGATCGCTGTCATTTGCTCCTCCCCCCGTGAGCGGCAGCCATTGGTCAGTCCACTACCAGTACCCGTGCGTGCAGGACCTGACGCTGCTGCAGCGCCGCCCGGAGCGCGCGGTGCAGGCCGTCCTCGAGGTACAGATCGCCCTTCCACTCCACCACGTGCGCGAACAGATCGCCGTAGAAAGTCGAGTCCTCGTCGAGCAGCGCGTTCAGGTCCAAAGTGCCCTTCGTCGTGACGAGTTCGTCCAGCCGCACCTGCCTGGGCGGCAGTGAAGACCAGTCCTTCGGCCGCAGCCCATGGTCCGGGTACGGCTTGTCGTCCCCGACACGCTTGAAGATCACCCCCCGAAGTCTAGCGGTGTGAAAGGTCGTACGAGGAGGTCATGAATGTCACCGGAATAGTCCGGTGCGCCGACGCAACCTTTCGGTGCCGTCAGACGTCCCCCAGGAGCAGGGCTGGAGGACTAGCATGCCGACCGGGTAGTACAGCGAGAGTTCAGGCAACCGGGGAAAGGCGCGCTCAGATGGCCGAGAAAGCCGACGTCGTGGAGACCGTGAAGCAGGGGTACGCGTTCGAGGGGGCGGCGCTCGAGTTGGGTGCGCTACTGGTCGACGGCGAGCCGGCACCGGAGGCGGCGGTCCGGATCCCGCTGGGGATGATGAACCGGCACGGCCTGGTCGCGGGTGCTACCGGTACCGGTAAGACGAAGACTCTGCAGTTGATGGCCGAGCAGCTGTCCGCGGCCGGTGTCGCGGTGTTCGCAGCCGACATCAAGGGCGACCTGTCCGGCGTCTCGCAGCCGGGTGAGGGCAACGACAAGCTGCTGGCCCGGACCAAGTCGATCGGCCAGGACTGGACCGCGACCGGCTTCCCGACCGAGTTCTACGCGCTCGGCGGGCAGGGTACGGGGATCCCGATCCGCGCGACGATCACGTCGTTCGGCCCGGTACTGCTGTCCAAGGTGCTGGGGCTCAACGACGTCCAGGAGTCGTCGCTCGGGCTGATCTTCCACTACGCCGACAAGGCCGGCCTGACGCTGCTCGACCTCAAGGACCTGCGGGCCGTCATCACGCACCTCACGTCCGACGAGGGCAAGGACGACCTGAAGGAGCTGGGCGGCCTGTCCGCGGCGACGGCCGGCGTGATCCTGCGGTCGCTGATCGGGTTCGCGGACCAGGGCGCCGAGGCGTTCTTCGGCGAGCCGGAGTTCGACACCGCGGACCTGCTGCAGCAGCGCGACGGCAAGGGCGTCATCTCGCTGCTCGAGCTGCCGAACCTGCAGGACCGGCCGGCGCTGTTCTCGACGTTCCTGATGTGGCTGCTCGCCGACCTGTTCCACGACCTGCCCGAGGTCGGCGACGTCGACAAGCCCAAGCTGGTGTTCTTCTTCGACGAGGCGCATCTGCTGTTCAACGACGCCTCGAAGGCGTTCCTCGACTCGATCGCGCAGACCGTCCGGCTGATCCGGTCGAAGGGCGTCGGCGTGTTCTTCGTGACCCAGACCCCGAAGGACGTGCCCGACGACGTCCTGGCGCAGCTCGGTTCGCGCGTGCAGCACCAGCTGCGGGCGCACACGCCGAACGACGCGAAGGCGCTGAAGGCGACGGTGTCGACGTTCCCGAACTCGTCGTACGACCTGGGCGAGGTGCTGACCCAGCTCGGGATCGGCGAGGCGATCGTGACCGTGATGAACGAGAAGGGCGCGCCGACCCCGGTCGCGTGGACCCGGCTCCGGGCGCCGCAGTCGCTGATGGCGCCGGCGTCCGCGGAGCAGCTGACCGCGACGGTGCAGGCGTCGGCGAACAACGCGAAGTACTCGCAGACGGTCGACCGCGAGTCGGCGTACGAACTGCTCGCGGCGAAGGTGCAGGCCGGTGCCGCACAGGCCGAGGCCGAGAAGCAGCAGCAGGAGCAGGCCAAGCAGCAGCAGGAGCCGCGGCCGCGGGCGCAGAAGCAGGAGAAGTCGGTGGTCGAGCAGGTCGTCGGGTCGTCCGCCTTCAAGCAGTTCGCCCGTTCGGCCGGCCGGGAGATCGTCCGCGGCCTGTTCGGCGCGGCCCGCCGCCGACGCTGAGACGCATCGGCGATCGTTCTCAAGTCGTCATCCACAGCCGCGCCGACACCGATTGGGACCTGACGCCCGCACGTCGTACCGTGTGAGGTGATGGTTGCACAGAGTAGGCGAGCGATGCGTTCCTGGGCGCTCTGGACCCTGACGGTCCCGGCGTTCGCCGTTGTCGTGCTCGTCGACCTGGCCGCGATCGGGTACGGCGTGCACGCGTTCACCGACCGTCCGACCTGGCGCGGGCTGGACGTCGTGTTCGCGCTGACCGTGTCCGCGCTGATCTCCGTCGAGGGCGCGCGCCGGGTGGAGAGCCGGCGGCGGCGCGGCGGCGCACTGCACAAGGACTTCGCCCCGGCGTGGATGATCGCCGCGGCGCTCATCCTGCATCCGGCACTGGCGATCCTGGTCGCAGTACTGCTGCGGATCTGGTGGCGGATCCGAGCCGGCAAGTGCATCCCGTACCGCTGGGCCTTCTCGACCGCGGTCCACGTCCTCGCGGTCGGTGCCGCGCACGCGGTCTTCGTCTCCGCGCGTGGCCTGACCAGCGACAGCGGCCTCGGCCTGGTCGTGTCGATGGCCGCCGGCGCGATCGCGTACGTCGTGACCGACACCCTCCTGTGCGGCCTCGCGATCTCGCTGATCATCCCGGGCAGCAACCGCCGCGAGACAGTCGGCGGGCTGGACGATCTGTGCACCGACGCGACCGCCGCCACCTTCGGCTGCCTGCTCGCGGCGGCCTGCCTGATCAGCCCGTGGTTCGCGTTCGTCGCGATCCCGATCACGCTGACCGCGCAGCGCGCGCTGCTCCTCGGCCAGTTGGAGACCGAGGCCCAGACCGACCCGAAGACCAGCCTGACCCGGGTCGACTGGTGGCGCCGCCGGACCGAGCAGATGCTGCGCACCTCGCGGAACCAGCACGAGTCGATGGCGGTGCTGCTGATCGACATCGACCACTTCAAGCAGGTCAACGACCGGCACGGGCACCTGGTCGGCGACGAGGCGCTGCGCGCGGTCGCGACGATCCTGCGCAGCGCGATCCGGGCGAAGGACGTGATCGGCCGGTTCGGCGGCGAGGAGTTCGTGATCGCGCTCCCGGACACCGGCCTCGACGAGGCGACGGTGACCGCCGACCGGCTCCGCAACGCGGTCGCCAACAGCCCGCTGGCCGCGATGTGCGCCGGCGTACTCGACGCCCCGGACCTGGACCCGGACACCTTCCGCCTGACCGTCAGCATCGGCGTCGCGGTGTACCCGAACGACGGGGCGACCGTCGACGATCTGCTGCTCCGCGCCGACCGCGCGATGTACGCCGCGAAGGACGCCGGCCGGAACCGGGTCCGCCTGGCCGCCGACACCGTCCCGCTGCCCCGGCTGACCGCGTCGAGGCAATTCTCGGAACAGACAGAACCTTTGGCGCCCGCTCCGCGTCCTGTGAGGTGAGGACGGCAGGACGGAGCGCACATGGCGGCAACGGGGAGTCGTGACGACGACTTCACGGCGTTCGTGCTGGCCAGATCCGCGCGGTTGGTGCACTTCGCGCGGGTGCTCTGTGGTGACGCCGGCCTCGCCGAGGATCTTGTGCAGACCGCGCTCGAGAAGGCGTACCTGCGCTGGGACCGGATCGAGATGGCGGACCCGTTCGCGTACGTCCGGCAGGCGGTGGTCAACCAGCACCTGTCCTGGGTACGGCGCCGGCCGTGGCGTGAGCGTCCCAGTGGCGACGCGGCGGAGCTCGACCTACTCCTCGAAGCGGCCGTCGATCCGAGTGGTGGGGTCCACCGGCGAGTGGCGGTCGGGGCCGCGCTGGCCACGCTGAGCCGGCGCGAGCGAGCAGTCGTCGTCCTGCGGTACGTCGAGGACCTCACCGAACGCGAGACCGCGGCGGTTCTCGGAGTGGCGATCGGGACGGTGAAGAGCGCGAACGCGCGGGCCCTGGACAAGCTGCGGGCCGCGCCGGAGCTGAGCGGCGTGGGGGAGCGAACATGAACGACGAGCGCGGGACGCCGGCCGAGGAGCGGCTCCGGGTCGTGCTGGCACCGGACGATTCCATCGCGCCACTCGATCCGGCGCGGGTGATTGCTGGTGCCCGTCGGCGGCGGGTCCGGGGGCGGGTCGCTGCGGCCGGGGCCTCGGTTGCGGTCGTCGTCGTGATTGCGGTCGCGGGAATCGCGGGCAGTGGTCAGCTGCGGGGCGAGGTACCGCAGCCGGCGAACCCTGGTCCGTCGCCGACTGTTCGGACCCCGACTCCGACTCCGACGCGCGCGACTCCGACCAGACCTGAGCCGACGCCGACGATGCCGCCCAGCGTGTGGCCGACCGGGCTGCCCACGGCGCGACCTACGAGGACTCCGTCGCTGACCACGCCCGTCACACCGCCGCGGCGTTCTCCGTCGGGGTTGCCCACGTCGACGCGCGCTCCACGCTGAACAGAACCTTTCGCGACCCGGCCGCGTCCTTCAGCCCGACCGAACATCAAAAAGGTGCGGAGGGCAACAATGGACGAGGTAGGCCGGAAGCGGCGGATGACCCGGATACTGCTGGGCGGGCTCGCGGCCGCGGCGGTGGTGGGCGTCGCAGTCGCCGGTACGGCGATGGCACGCAGCGGCAACTCAGCCGCCGACACCACCGCCCAAGGCGGCCCAACCGCCGCAACCCCCTCGCAGGCCACTCCAACGGCAGCCACCCCAAGCGCAGCTACCCCAAGCGCAGCGGCCACCCCGACCCGCTCACCATCGTCACGGCCGGTCTCCCCGACCCTCCCGCCAACCCCGTCTCCCACCTGCCGCCCAACGGCAACGCGCCCGCCGACCGCGACCCCGAGCTTCCCGCCGACCGTAGCCCCAACGCGTCCGCCGAGGGCGACGCCGAGTCTCCCGCCGACTGCGGCGCCGACTCGTCGGCCGGTTCCTACGCCGACTCGCTCGCCGAGGGATTCTTCCTGCGCGACGCCGACGGTCTCGCCGACGCGGCCGCCTGTGCCGCGGGCGACTCCGACGCGGTCTCCGCGTGCGGTGCGGCCGACGCCGACGCTACCGGGTACGCCGTCTGTCGCGCCGACCCGCTGGTCTGAGCCGACGGCGACTCCGACGCAGCCGTCGCGCGGTAAGTAGGGGCGGACCTCAGCCACTCACCAAGGGGACGGCCGCACGCTCACCGAGGAGTCGGTGGGCGTGCGGCCGTGGTGTTGGTGAGTGGCGGACGTTCAGCAGGCGCCGAAGCTGCCCGCCGAGATCCACGCCTTCGCGACGTACATGCCGGCGTTGACCCGCAGCCACACATTGCTCGTGCCCTGCGACCCGGTGACGCTCTCCCCGGTGGTCTGGCACTCGACAGTGACCTGAGCCGACTTGCCGGCCATCCCAACGACCGCGCCGGTCGAGTTCGGCGCGTTCCGCACGTTCAGATACCCGGACGAGATGGACACCGTCCCGCGCCCGCCGTCGCCGGTCCACAGGTACGTGACGTCGACCCACGAGTTGTCGGCCAGCTTGAGCGCGTCCCAGAACACGCCGTCCGCGAGGTCGATCCCCGCCGGGTTTGCGACCGTCCGGCCGAACTGGTCCTTCCCGCCGTTGTACCCGCTCTGGTACGCCGCTTGCGCCTCGGGCTTGCCCTGCGGCAGGTCCTTCCACATCTCGCGGGTCGCGCTCGGGTTCCAGTAGTCGTCCTTGGTGTTCCACGGTCCGACGTCCCACACCGGCTCGAACGCGCAGCGGGAGGCGGTGCAGACCTTCACCGAGTACGTGCCGGATCCGGCACTCGACAGACCGCGCCGTGACGGCAGGGCGACGAAGTGGTCCCGGCTCACGATCACGTGGCCGTTGGCCGTCGTACCGCCCACCAGACCTTCACGCGTGGCGAAGACGTGCGACTTGAGCGGTGCCGCTTGGATCGTCATCCGCGGTACGGCGGTCTGGTCGGTGGGCTGGACCGTAACGTCGCCGACCCACGGGCTCGCGCCGGTCGACGGTGCGCTGACGATGATGCGGACCTGGACCTGGTCGCTCGCGCCGGGCAGCGCAATCGGCGTACCGGCCTTGGCAGCTGTCCACTCGGACCACCTGTTGTCGACCCACGACCGTACGTCGACCTCCGCCGACGAACCGTCCGGCGTACCTGAGGTGTAGCCGACGACAACGGCCGACGTGGGATCCGCGAACCGGACCGGTGTGAGTTCGGCCAGGCCGGAGCGTTGCTTGATCTCGGTGGATCCGATCGCGGCCGGCGCGTCGCCGAGGAGGATGCGGCTGCCGTCGACCTTGACGTTGCTGGATCCGGCGACGGGTCGGGCCGCGACCGAGACGGGGTCAGGGGTTGCGGCGGTGCTGGGCAAGGTTGCCGTAAAGATCGCGGCGGTCATCGCCAGACAGGCGGTGAGCGCGGTTGTACGGGTGATACGCATGGGCGGAACCTCCGGGGCGGTGAAGGCTTGAGCACCCAATGTGACTCACAAACACCTCTTCTGCATAGCCCGTGAATAAATTTCTCGTGACTAGGCAGAACCCGATCGATCACCCAGCGGGTTTGGACCGGTGTGACAGAGGCTGAGGAGAATCGATGACCCGGACCGCGGACGCCGACTTCGAGCGATTCGTCGTGGCGCAGTCGACCCCCTTGCTCCGCTTCGCGGAGATGCTGTGCGGCGATCGGCACACCGCCGAGGATCTGGTGCAGCAGGCGTTGATGCGGTCCTACCCGAAGTGGCACCGGCTGGAGGGCGACCCGTTGCGGTACGTCCGGCGGGTGCTGGTCAACCGATTCCTCTCCCAGGCCCGCCGGCGCTGGAACAACGAAGTACCCAGCGATCCGGTGCAGAACGACTGGGACCAGCGAGCGGTGGCGGACTTCGCCGGGGCGGTCCAGACCAGGGAGGCCGTGCTCTCGGCCCTCAGTGGTCTGACCGTCCGGGAGAGAGCCGTGGTCGCGCTGCGCTACTCGCAGGATCTCTCCGAGGCCGAGACCGCCGAACTGCTCGGCATGGCGGCCGGGACCGTGAAGAGCACGGCCTCCCGGGCGCTGGCCAAGTTGCGTCTGGCACCCGACCTGATCGATACCGGAGTTGGAGGAAACTGATGAGTGACGAGCAGCGGGTACACGACGCGCTCACGTACGAGATGGAGCCGTGGCAGCCGGACGCCGGCGACCTGATGCGGCGCGGCAAGCGGCTGAGCTGGCTGCGCCGGGGACTGGCCGCGGCGGGTGTCACCGCACTGGCCGGAACCGTTGCGACGGTGTCCGCCGCGGTCGGCGGACCGGCCCTGCCGGTGAAGAACCTGCTGGCCGGTGGCGGAAAGCCTCCGGTGCCGGCGGTGATTCCGGCCGATACGCCGACGGCGCCGTCGGTGGACCCGACGTGCCTGCCGCAGAAGCCGGAGAAGCCGCAGCTGCCCAAGGTGACGGTCTCGGTGAACAAGACCATCGACCCGAACAACCCGCAGAAGCCGGCGGTCCCGGGCAAGCCTGGTCTCCCGTCGCTGCCTGGTAAGCCGCAGGTGCCGACGACGAAGCCGACGCTGCCGACGGGCAAGCCGAGCCTTCCCACCACGAAGCCGAGCTGGCCGACGGGCAAGCCGAGCCTCCCGACGTCGAAGCCGAGCTTGCCGGGTAAGCCGACCGTGCCGACCACCAAGCCGACTCTTCCGAGCTTGCCGACGGTGCCGACGAGCAAGCCGTCGCTGCCCGGGAAGCCCACCCTGCCGAGCGTCCCGACCGCCAAGCCGTCGCTTCCGACGACGAAGCCGAGCCTTCCGACCACGGTTCCTTCGGCCAAGCCGGTCCCGACGCCGACGCTGCCGGACTGTGTGAACGGCGTACCGACCGCGAAGCCGAGTGTGCCGACGAGCAAGCCGACCCTGCCGACGGTGCCGGGCAAGCCGACCACCAAGCCGACTGCGTCGCTGCCGACGGTCACGGTCTCCGGTGGCGTGGAGGTGACCGTCGACCCGGGCAAGCAGCAGACCGCCGAGCCGACGCTCCCGAGCAAGCCGTCGATTCCGACGACCAAGCCGACGTTCCCCACCCCGTCCGAGAAGCCCAGCATCCCGACGCCGAGCTTCCCGACAACCTTCCCCACCGGCCACCCCTCCACCAGCCGGTAGGGCACCCCGCCACCGGCGAGTAGGTCACGCAGCGCTACTCGCCGGTGGCACCATCTACCAGCTCGCGGGCCACGTCCAGGTGGCCCGCGTGCCGTGCGTATTCCTGTAGGACGTGGAACAGGATCCAGTTCAGCGTCGGTCGGTCGTCAGGCCCGAAGCGGCCGCCGGCAGCCGCGACCGTTGCCGGATCCTCGCCGGCGACCACGCTCCGGGTGAACTCGCCGCCCGCGTGCAGTTGGGCCAGCAGGCTTTCCAGGGTGTCGTCAGGTTCGAGGGTCCAGGGGCTGTCCGGATCGTCCGCGGAGTCGCCCCACGGGTGATCGACGGCCTCACCGGTGAAGCCCCAGCGCAGCCAGCGTCGCTCCATGAAGACCAGGTGCTTCAGTAGCTCCAGCGGCGCCCATCCCGACGGCAGCCGGCTGTTGCGCAGCTCGGTGTCGCTGAGCCCGACGAGCTTCTTCTCGATGATTTCTCGGTAGCGATCGAGGTACTGCAGATGCAGCTCGATCGTGTCGGCGAGGTCGCGCGGGGGCTTCACGACAGCGCCCGCAGATAGTCGGCGGTTGCGTCGTCGGCCGGGTAGAAGGACTCGATCATGAGCTCCGACACCGTGACGTCGAGCGGTGTGCCGAAGGTAGCGATGGTGGTCAGGAGCGACAGTTCGCGGCCGTCGTGAGCGAGGTTGAACGGTACGACGACCTCGGCCGGCCCGGGTGGTGCCGGTTTGTCGTCGACGGCGTACCCGCGAAGTTCGTCGTACAGGTCCTGGAGTTCGGGGTCCGCGGTGCCGGCGACCTGGCGTTGCAGGCTCGCGAGCGCGGCGGCGCGGACCTCGGCGATGTTGGCGATCCGCCGGGCCAGGCCGTCCGGGTGCAGGGTCAGGCGGAGCGCGTTGATCGGTGCCTGCAGCAACTTCTCGTCGACGTCCGTGGTGAAGATCGCGATCCCGGCGTTCGCCTCGACGATGTTCCACCAGCGGTCGACGACCAGCGCCGGGTACGGCTCGTGGGCCTTCAGCAGGCGACGCAGCGTCGTACGGATCGCGAGCATCGACGGCGAGTGCAGCGACGCCTCGCTGTAGACCGGAGCGAACCCGCCCGCCAGCAGCAACTGGTTGCGGTCCCGCAGTGGTACGTCGAGATGCTCGGCCAGCCGCATCACCATCTCGCGACTCGGGTTCGACCGCCCGGTCTCCACGAAACTCACGTGCCGGGTGGACACCTCGACCCGGTTCGCCAGTTCGAGCTGGCTGAGCCGCCGGCGCTCCCGCCAGCCGCGCAGAAGCTCACCGACAGGGCGCTGGAACGTCTCCTCGATCGTCGCTGCCATGCTCCGACCGTAGCGGGTGGCCCTCGACCTGACATAGACACCGCCATTACCTCTGACGTCATCGACGGTACGCCGGACCTGGCGGCAAGGTTCTGGTCATCGCAACCGATCGAGGAGGAAACACCATGAACGCAACGACTCTCGCCGACCAGTACTTCGCGATGTGGAACGCCGCCGACGCCGACCACCGCGCCGAGCTCATCGCCGGGACCTGGACCGCGGACGCGACCTTCCAGGACCCGAGCTTCGAGACCACCGGCCACGACGAGCTGAACAAACTGGTCGGCGCCGCGCAGCACATGTTCCCGGGCCTGTCGTTCGTCCGGATCGGCGACATCGACGAGCACCACAACTACCTGCGCTGGACCTGGCACCTGAAGGCCGAGGGACAGGAGCCGGTCGCCGGCGGCACCGACATCGTCGTACTCGACGCGGACGGGAAGATCCGGCAGCTCATCGGCTTCCACGACTTCGCCCCGGAGCACTGAGGCACATCAATTCGGTGGAATGTGCTCGCCGCACCTGCGCAGGATGGAACATGCTCACCACCGAAGAGCTGGATGTTTTCGAGCGCGACGGGATCGTGAAGATCCCGTCCGCGTTCACCTCCGACGAGGCCGCGGGGATGCGGGACGTGCTCTGGTACGAGCTGTCCGCTCGGCATGCCATGGATCGCGAGGACCGTTCGACCTGGACGCCGTTGCGACCGACGGGTTTGAAGACCACCAAGTTCGATCGGCGCGCGCACGCGATCCTCGGTCCGCGGGTGCGGTCGGCGCTCGACGGGCTGCTCGGCGAATGGGTCGAGCCGAAGCATCAGGGCCAGGTGCTGGTCACGATGCCGGAGGGCGTGCCGTGGGCGGTGCCGCATCGGCAGTGGCACACGGACGTCGGTTTCGAGAGCGAGACCGGGGCGGTGAAGATCTGGGCGTTGTACGGCGATATCGAGCCGGGCGGTGGCGGGACTCCGCAGGTCGCGGGCTCGCACAAGGTGATCGAGCGCTTCTTGACCACGACCGACGAGCGCGAGTTCAAGGCGGTTCGCGATCAGGTGCTGCGGTCGGATCCGTGGTTCCGAAACCTGACGTCGGAGCAGCGCACGGTGGACCCGATGGAGCCGGCCGACCTCGACGGACTGCCGGTCCGCGTCGTCGAGCTCACCGGTCAGGCCGGCGACGTGTACCTGACGCATCCGTGGATCCTGCACTCGATCGCGCCGAACGCGGCCGACACTCCCCGGATGATGCGCAGCCGGTTCATCTGGAAAGCTCAGTGACCAATCGCGCGCACCGCACCGGGTCCTCGGTGAGGCCGACGGACAGTCCCCAGAGCCAGTAGTCGACGGTTCGCCAGATCACCCAGTCGCGCGCTCGGTCCCGGTCGAGACCCGCTTCCCGGACCGCGATGTCGAAGTACCGGACGATGTCGTCCATCTTGTCGAGGTCCCACCACAGGACCCGGCCGAGGTCGTACTCGATGTCCCCGCGGAACAGCACAGGGTCGACGGCCAGCCACTCCTCACGTTGCCCGGCGAGCACCTGACCGGAGTGGAAGTCGCCATTGACCGCGAGCGTCGAGGTGGTCTCGGACGGCGCGACGTCGAGCGCCTCGCGCAGGATCGCGGCGTCGAACGGGCGGCCGAGTCGCTCCCACTCCGGCTCCAGTTGCGCCGATCGCTTGGTCACGATGTCGGCGGTCGACCGTGCGTCGGCCGGAGCCGGTACGGCGAGTCTGCGCATCAGTTGCCCGAGTACGGCGACCGCCTCGTCGACGGGCCGGCTGGTCAACGGTGTGGACAACCGCTCCAGCAACATCGCGCCGGCCTCGACGTCGACGTCGTACAGCTGGGCCATGCCCCGACCTGCCCACCAACGGAGCGCCCAGGTCTGCTCGGTCACCTCCGCTCCGGGCGGCGACATCCGCAGTACGAACTCCTCGCCGCCCCGCGCGACCGGTACGACGACCGCGTTCGACCCGTGTGCAACCGCTCCCACGACCGTCAGATCCCACCGCCCGCACTGCCGCTCGACCGCCATCGGCAGCTCCCGCAACCACTCCCCGCCCTCGGTCCACCACCGCGGCATCCGCAGAAACTCCTCAGGCAACTCGATCACCCGGTCACCGTAGCGGGGCAACCCGGGGCATTCATCCGATTTGGAAATGCCCTCCCCGGCGGCGGGATCGAGGATCATGATGTTGGGCATGGGCGGAGAGGTTGACCAGGACGGGTTGCAGTTCGACGCGGGAGTTTCCCGGCAGATCGAAGCGGTCTACACCACGTCGGACGTGGTCGAGCAGCGTCGGGCGGTGCGGGCGGCACTGGCGTTGCGGCCCGGCGACCGGGTGCTGGACGTCGGTTTCGGGCCGGGGCTACTGGCCGCTGAGATGGCCGGCGAGGTGGGACCGAACGGGCGGATCTGCGGGATCGACGTCAGCGAGAGCATGCTGGCGATCGCCCGGACCCGCGCCGAGGTCCCCGGCGGACCGCCCCTCGAGCTCGAACTCGGCTCGGTCGCGCGGATCCCGCACCCCGCGGAGAGCTTCGACGTGGTGGTCTCCACCCAGGTCTTCGAGTACGTCGACGACGTCGCGGCCGCACTGGACGAGGTACGGCGGGTGCTCCGGCCGGCGGGTCGCGTCGTACTGCTGGACACGGACTGGGGTTCGGTGGTGTGGCGATCCAGTGACGACGAGCGGATGGCCCGCGTACTGACCGCGTTCGAGGATCACTTGGCGGATCCGCATCTGCCCCGGAGGCTGGCCGACGTACTGGCGAAGACCGGTTTCACGCCGACGCATCAGCAGGTGGTGCCGATCCTCAACACGGCGTACGACCAGCGCACGTACAGCGGCGGACTGATCGACATCGTCTCGGATTTCGTCCCCGGTCATGCCGGCGTGACGGAGGAGGAGGCGCTTGCCTGGGCGGACGATCTGCGCGGTCTCGGCGCGAGCTACTTCTTCAGCCTGAACAGGTACTTGTTCGTCGCGTCGGCGCTTTGAACTTTCCGGACCTCGGCGGGCGCATCCTGGGAGAGACACACCCGCCGGGCCGGTCGTTCTCCCGCCCCTCAGTGGGAGAACTCGCGGCTCGGTGAACACCACCCATGCCCGAATGGCACTGACCGAACCGCGGGACCACCTACAGGTACCCCACTTCGCGGGCCCGCACACACCCCGGCACGCGATCCGGTCGGAAAACTTCACGTTCCTCAAACCTTCGCCCGTCGTAGCTGACCTGACAGCGGCCTAGGCTGGTTCGCGATTTTCGCGGTGCGCGGACACCAAGGGGGAAGGAACAGCAATGCGGGAAGTGTTCGACGACGAGTTGACCGAAGAGCGGCTGGACGAGTTGGAGGCGCTCGGCGCGGCCGAGGACGCGGAGCGGATCCTCGGGTCCGGGTCCGGTGGAAAAGATGCCTGAGGCAAGGATTTCCTGGCGCGGCTTCACGATGAACAGGCGCACCGTGGCGATGGCCGAGGCCGCGGAGCGGCTGTACCACTCGAAGTTCGCGATCCTGCAGGGGTCGTACAACGCCGGCGGCGTGGACGCCTCGGCCGGTACCCACGACGGCGGTGGCGCGGTCGACGTCGACGTACGGACGAAGAGCGCCGCGCAGCGGGTCGCCGTGGTGAAGGCACTGCGGCAGGTCGGGTTCGCTGCCTGGTTGCGGACGCCCGCGCAGGGCAACTGGCCGTACCACGTGCACGCGATCGCGGTCGGCGACAAGGACCTGTCCCGCGGCGCCGCGCACCAGGTGGCGGAGTACCACCGGAAGCGGAACGGGCTGGCCGATCGCGGTCCGGACGACGGACCTCCCGGGTACTACGGGATGACCTGGGAGCTCTACCTGAAGGCGCACCCGCCGAAGGAGCCCGTGCCGGACTCGACGATCTCGCTGGCCGCGATGGAGTACGCGCGCACGCACGACGCGATGACCGGCGTGTGGGGCGCGGACCGGGCCCGGGTGATCGCCTGGGCGGCACACCCGCGGGTCGGTGCGATCACGAAGGCCGAGACGGTGCCGGCGGCCGGCGTACCGTGGCACCTGCATTTCCAGCGGGTGATCCGGAAGGTGCAGCTGCACTTCAAGCTCGAGGTGACCGGGATCTTCAACACCTCCGTGGCCAACGCGATGAAGCGCTACGGCTACACGATCGTGGCTTGAGCATGGACAAGGCCCCACCGGTAGCAGCCGGTGGGGCCTTGGTGGTCCACTACCGCCCGGGCATCCCCGGTGCAGCTGTGGAGGTGGAGAGCGGAACCGACGCCGATGCAGGGGTCAAGACGTCAGCTCCGCTTGCCTGTGTGGAGTTATCTCGAGTCGGCCGCCCAGACGTGCGCCTGGTGGAACTCGAGGTGCTGCCGCATCGCCGCCGGAGTACCGCCGCTGCTGCCGAACCCGAGGTGGCTCATGGTCGGTACGACCACAGCGTGGACCTCGGACCGCTTCACCTCGTCGAGCAGTGCGTGGAACGCCGCCGACTCGGCCGCATCGCGCTCGGTGTAGACGGTCCCGAGGGTGAACCCCTCGGCGCTGGCGAAGGCGACGAGTGAATCGGTCGCCGCGGCCAGCTCCTCCGCGCAGCTCAGCGCGTCGGCCCGTACGTACCCGAGCAGCGTCGGCCGGGTAGTCATCGCTCTGCGTCCACCAGCACCGGCTCGCTCGTCACCCGGAGGGACGCGAACCGGCGGCGCATGGCTTCCTCGTACTGCACTGCCTGCTCCGCCATGGCGGTGTGATCCGCGATCGGGTGAGCGCCGAACCAGACCCGCACGCGACGGTGCGTTGTGGGGGTCTCCAGCGTCTCGGTCATCGCAGTTCCTTCGGCAGTCTAGGTCGTAGGCCGAACGGCTTTGTCCGGCGTTGAGATAAAGAACACCTCACTGGTGGGCACCTTCGGAACAGTTTGGTAGGGACCTTTACAGAGGCCTAACGCAGAGTAGGGAAACCCTACGAACGCGCAGGTCAACGCCCTCTCAGCCGGATCGTCAGGCGGGCCGGAAACTCTGTCAAGAATGGTTGCAGCTATTTGCAGATAACGATTCGGCGTCGCGAATTGTTCGACGGGCAAAGAAATGTGGATGTCCTGCTAACTGTTTGCATTGGCGCGCTCACGCACCGGAATGCATGCCGTCACAACACCGAGCACAGCGGCCGCCAGGGGTACTGCGAGCCCGGTGCGGAATCCGCCGGCAGTCAGTTCGTCGCCCGCCGCCAGGACTGCCGCCACCGCGGCCAGCCCGAGTGCGGACCCGAACTGGAACGACGTCGTCAGTACGCCGCTCGCCAGCCCCTGCTCTTCCTCGGCGACCCGCTCGGTCGCGGCGATCGTCAACGGCCCATAGGCAAGCGCGAAGGCAAGCCCGAGCAGCAGGAACGCCGGAAGCATGGCCGCGAACGTCGTTCCCAGCGGCAGGAACGCTGTGTAGGCGAAGGCGGCGAGCACGAATCCGCCGAAGACCACGTGGCCGTTGCCGAATCGGGTCACCAGCCACGGCGTGAGGGTCGGGGCGAGTACGGCGTCGATGCCGATCACCATCAGGGCCAGTCCGGTCTCCAACTCGGACCAGCCACGCAATTCCTGCAGGTAGAGCACCGCGATGAACTGGAATCCGACGAATGATCCGACCAGCAGGATCGCGCCGAAATTTGCCCGGATCAGGGCGGCGTTCCGCAAGAGTCCGAGCCTGATCAACGGCGCGTCGACCCGCCGCTCGATCGTCACGAAGGCCCCGAGCAACACGAGCCCGGCGGCAGCGGTTGCCACTGTCTGTGCCGCCGGTATGTCGGGCGCCCGCACTACGGTTGCCACCAGCAACAACATCGATCCGGTCAGGGCGACGGCACCGGCCAGGTCGAAGCCTCCGCGGTGCGCGGTCGGCGCGGTTTCCCGGGGGATCAGCGCGACGGCGCCGGCCAGGATGGCGGCCGAGACGATCACCGGCGCGAAGAAGACCCATCGCCAGTCGATCGCGGTGAGCAGTCCGCCCGTGACCATGCCCAGCGAGAAGCCTCCGGCCGCGGTTCCGGCGTACACCAGCAAAGCCTTGTTGCGTTGCGGTCCCTCCGGGTAGGTCGTGGTGATGATCGACAGGCCGGCCGGGGTCATGAACGCGGCCGCGATCCCGGTGACGAAGCGGGCCAGGATCAGGACCCAGCCCTCGGTGGCGAACCCGCCGAGGCCGCTGAACAGCAGGAACACCACCAGCCAGCCGACGAACATTCGGCGCCGGCCGAGCAGGTCGGCGGCGCGACCGCCGAGCAGCACGAATCCGCCGTAGCTGAGGGCGTAGGCGCTGACGACCCATTGCAGTTCGCCGGTGGTCAGGCCGAGCTCGGCGCGGATGGACGGCAGCGCGACGCCCATCATCGAGACGTCGATGCCTTCCAGGAAGATCGCGCCGCAGAGGACGAACAGAACGGCCCAGGCGCGGCCGGTCAGCCGCTCCGGGGTGACGGTTGATGACACGTGAGACTCCCTCTCATGGTTACCTCTTGTAACTGACCCCATCATCAGGAACCATGAGGGATTGTGGAAGAAGGCACTTCAGAGGAACCGAGTCACTCGTGCTGCACCGAGGACGCGTTCCAGTGGGACACGCGAGAGGACTGCGACGTACGCCAGATCCTGGACCGGATCGGCGACAAGTGGTCCCTGCTGGTGATCGCGCTGCTGGACAACCGCTGCATGCGGTTCACCGAGCTGAAGAAGACGATCGACGGCATCAGTCAGCGGATGCTCACGGTGACGCTGCGCCAGCTGGAACGGGACGGCCTGGTCAACCGGACCGTGTACCCGGTCGTGCCGCCGCGCGTCGACTACGAGCTCACCGCGCTCGGCGTCACGTTGCACGCGACGATCCAGTCACTCGTCACGTGGACCGAGACGCATCAGTCGGAGATCGCCACTGCACGGGCCAGGTACGACGCGCTCAGCTCCTCGTGAAACCTGCTGGATGCCTTGGTACGACGAGCAGCGTGAGCCCTGCGGCGCAGACAGCAAGTCCCGCGATGACGTTGAGCGTGACCGGCAGACCGAGCGCAATCGTCGTCGCGGGCGCGGCCAGTGCGCCGATCAGCAGTGCGAGTGAGTCGGCGGCGAAGAAGATCGCGCTCACGCTCGCGAGCACTTCCCGTGCGGCGGCGCGCTGGATGGTGGTCTGGGCAGTAATGAGGAGGATGCTGCCGGGGAGGCCGATGAGGGCCGCGCCGATGATCGCGATCGGGATGTTCGGGGCGTTGAAGAGTCCGAAGTACGCCGCGGCGGTGGCGAGTTGGGTCAGGGTGAGGAGTTCGCGGACTCCCAGGAGGCGGGCGGCTTTCGTGCTCAGGGCGGCGCCGATGAGGTAACCGGCGCCGAGGCCGGAGATCAGGTAGCCGACGACGTACCCGGGCGCTTGCAGGCGGTTGACGGTGAACGGTACGAGGAGTGCGGTCAGGCCGGCGTTCGCGGTGAGGAAGACCGTCTGGCCGACGAGGATGCCGCGCAAGGCGCGGTGCCGGATCGTGGCGCGGAATCCTTCGAGCGGTCGTGGCGGTGCGCCCGTGGTCGAGTGGCGGCGGGTGCGGACCGTCGCGATGGTTGCTGCTGACAACAAGTAGCTGACGATGTCGACGGCGAGCACGAACTTGATCCCGGGGCCGGCCAGCAACAGCGCGCCGAGCGGTGGTGCGGCCAGGCGGATCGCGCTGCTGGTGACGGCGTTGATCGCGTTCGCTTTGGCCAGTTCCTTGCCGGTTCCGACCACGGCCGGGAGCAATGCGCGGGCGGCCGGACGGAAGACCGTCGTCGCGGTGTTCTCGAGGAGGATCGCGAGGTAGATCGGCCAGACGTGGTCGCGGTCGG
This sequence comes from Kribbella sp. VKM Ac-2571, assembly GCF_004362255.1. Lineage (NCBI taxonomy): Bacteria > Bacillati > Actinomycetota > Actinomycetes > Propionibacteriales > Kribbellaceae > Kribbella > Kribbella sp. VKM Ac-2571. The sequence continues at coordinate 219,662 of NZ_SNWS01000008.1, read as the reverse complement.
CGAACAGGATCAGTCCGACCGCCGCCGCGCTGACGAGATCGGCGATCCACATCGCCCGCGCGAGGTTCCAACGGTCCAGCAGTACGCCGGCCCATGGGCCGATGAGGAGCGCAGGAAGGGCCTCCAACGCCAAGGTCAGCCCGGTTGCCACCGCCGACCCGGTCAGCGCGAACACGTGGAACGGGATCGCGACCACCAGGAGCCAGGACCCGATCCCTGAGATCGCGCCGCTGAACCAGAGCCGCCGGAAGTCCCTCACGCCGCCGGAATCTATCTTGTCGAGATAGACAACGGCAAGAATGTTCTGTGAAGATAGGTCATATGGAGCTTGGTGACGTCCTGCGCGATCGGCGGAAGGCGGCCGGGCGGACGATCGCGTCGGTCGCCGTCGACGCCGGCCTGTCCGTGCCGTACATCGCGAACCTGGAGAACGGGCGCGGAAATCCCACGATCGCCGCGCTGGACCGGCTCGCCACTGCGCTCGGGGCGCGGCTCGACGTACGCATCGGCGACGAGCCTCCTTCACCGTCACCGTCGGTCGGCGCCGAACTGGTGGCGGGCTCCGAGCGGGTCGACAAGATTCTCGCCGGGGTGGCCGGTGGGAGGTCGCGGGCCGCCACCCGGCGCGAGTTGATCGCGACTCTCGACGCGCTCGCCGTACTGCTGGGCCGTCCGCCGGGGCCCGCTGACCTGAGCCGGCTTCTCGATCTGGTCCAGCTCGCGTGACCCGTTCGCGCTGTCTCGTTCGCGCTGTCTCGGTCGCGCTGGTTTATCGAGGGGTCGTAGGGTCCTGGGTATGGAGATCGGTGCGCGGATCGCCGCGGCTCAACTGACCGGAGCCGCACGATCGAAACGACAGGTGGTCGCCGGGCCCCTCGCCGGTCTGCTGCACGACAAGGACGACTGGTACTTGTCCGGCCTGCTCGCGGCCGAACCTGGCCAGCCGTTCTCGCCGGACGACCTCCCGTGGGCGCTCGACACGATCCGCCAAGCGTTCGCGGCCGAAGGTCGCTGGCTGAGCGCGGAACTGGTCGAGGAGGCGAACCCCGGTCTCGCCGAGGCGCTCGCGGCGAACGGGATGACGCTCGTGTCTCGCCTGCCGCTGCTCGTCGTCTCACCGGCCGAGTTGGTCGTTCCAGAACTCCCGTCCGGCGTGACCGTGCGGGTCGTGGCGTCGGACGAGGATCAAGAGGTCGCGAACGCGGTGTCGGCGGAGGCGTACGAGATGGATACCGCCGGCTCCGCGTTCAAGCCGGATCCTCTTGATGGTGGAGCAGTTCTTGTGTATGCCGACGACGTACCGGTCGCGACTGCAGCGTGGACCGCGGTCGCCGACGAGGTGTCCGAGGTTGCTGGGGTCGGGACGGTTCACAGTCATCGACGGCGCGGGTTCGGTGGCATCGCGACGGCGTACGCGACGTTGAAAGCGTGCGAAATGGCCGGGGTGACGCTCGCTTGGCTGACACCGGGGGACGACGGCGCGGACCGGGTGTACCGGCGCCTGGGATACGGGCCCAAGGCAACGGCTGTGCACCTTGGCGATCCTGGTGGTCATCTGGCCGACTTGCGCTGATCATGACGGTGCGGGCGGAGATTGTCGCCGAGGACGGCTCGGGGTGGCTCCGGCTTTGCGAGGGCCTGTCCGATGAGCAGGTGGGTCGGCTTGTCGAGCTTTGGGTGGGGGAGGCCGTGCCGCCGCGGGCGTCTGTTGAGCGTCTGTTGGCCGGCGACAGGAGTGTGTTCGGTGGGGTGCGGTTGATCGATGCCGGAGCGCGGGTCGATCCGGGGTGCTGCCTGCTGCTGGAGGACTGGCGCAGTTGGGTCGGGGTCGAGAGCGGCGGTTGGCCGGACGTCGGGCACGACGGTCCATGGCTGGAACGCGACGCTCTCGGGCTGACGATCTGGCCTCGCGGTGCGGAGGACTGGCGTTCGGAACCGGTGCGCGAAGGCCGGCCGGTGCGGGTCCTGTACGGCGAGGTGCCTGAACTGCGCCGCTCGCTCCAGACCGACCTCCTCGGCTTCCGCGACAGCCTCCGACGCTGGGCCAACACCCACTGCCCCGACCGCGCCGCTGCCCTGGTCGCGCACGCCGACCACGTCTTCGCAATCACCGCCCCGGCCTAGTTGACTCCCTGCTTACACGTTTCCTGGCACGCCGATCATGTGATGTTTCCCCTTGTGGATAAGGGAAAACAGCCTGGCAGTTCACCTCCACGAGATATAGAATCGAACGCATGTTCGAGGTAGATCTGGAGTCGCTCGCGACCCGTGACCTGCTGGAGCGGGCCGCCGAATGCCGCGCCGTCGCCAGCCGGGCCGACGCGCGGTTGCTGGAATGCGCCCAGACCTACGCCGACCGCTTCCACCCCTCGACCTGTCACCCCCGCCCGACTCGCCGCGCCCACGACGGCCGCGAACGCGCCGTCGTGCTGGGCGGTGACGGCTGCCCAGAAATCGCCGAGTTCGCGATCGCCGAATTCGCCGTCGTCCTCGGTGTCTCGCCCGGCGTCGGCCGCGACCTGCTTGCTGATGCGTTGGCGTTGCGGCACCGGTTCCCGCGCACCTGGACCCGCATCCAGGCCGGCGAAGCCATTCCCTGGAAAGCCCGCCAGATCGCCCGGGCCTGTCAGAGCCTCGACCACGCCGCCGCGGAGTATGTCGACCGCAAGGTCGCCGCGATCATCGACACCATCTCCCCGTACCGGCTGGAAAAGATCGTCCGCGCCGCCCGCAACCACGCCGACCCCACCCGCGCCGCCGCCGAAGCGGCCGAGGCCGCCGACGACCGCGGCGTCTACGTCGGCCGCGGTGACGGCCACGGCAACAAAACCCTCTACATCAAAGCCCCCGCCGCAGCCGTCAACCGCTGCAACGCCACCATCACCGACATCGCCGAAGCACTGAAGAAGTTCGGCGACGCCCGCCCCGTCCAGCACCGCCGCGCCGACGCCATCGACATCCTCTCCGACCCCCGCTTCACCCAAGAACTCCTCGAACAAGCCCGCCAGCAACCCCACCCAACCCCGCGCGACACCCCACCAACCATCCCCACCAAACCCCAGCCAGACCCCAACTACCAACCGCCCACCAACCACGAACCGCACACCCTCACAACTCCCGACAACCCAACGACGCCGAAGGACGCGGCGGCGCAGGACAACCCGGTGGTGCAGCATCCACTGGTGCGGAACGACGCGGTAGCGCAGCACGAAGCGGCGGTGCCGAACGGTGCGGTGGTGCATGGCAACCCGGCGGTGCAGGACAGCCCAGCGGTGCAGGACAACGCGGTGGGGCATGGCAACCCGGCGGTGCAGGACAGCCCAGCGGTGCAGGACAACGCGGTGGGGCATGGCAACCCGGCGGTGCAGGACAGCCAAGCGGTGCAGGACAGCCAAGCGGTGCAGGACAACGCGGTGGCGCCCAAGCCAGCGGACTCGCTCGAGCCACCGGGCTCTCTCGAGCCACCGGGCTCTCTCGAACGTCCGGGGTCGTTCGAACCACTGGACGTGCCGGGGTCGCTCGATCTGGTGGAGCCGGCGGGTCCGCTGGACGATCCGTGGCTGGAAGCCGCAGCGCCGTACGACCCCGACCCACCAACCGACCCGTTCGACCGACGGACGCCAGCCGAAGTTGCCCCCGTTCGCGACGAACCCGGCGATGGTCAGGCGATGGATGCTGCCGCGCTGCGGTCACTCCGCGCCCGGCTCGCGCAGATCAAACAGGACGCCTACGCCAACCCGAGCTACCTCATTCACCCGAGCTACCCCAACCACCCCAACGCCCAGAGCGGTCAGCCCGAACCAGGCGGTCCGCATGGCCTAGGCAGTTCAGGCGACCCGGGCAGTTCAGATGACTCGGGCACCTCAGGCGAGCCCGCGCGCCCAGAGACTCCAGCGGGACCGGTCGGCGGGACCAAGGAACAGCTGCGCCCGGGGATGGCGCGGGCAGGACGGGCACGTGCAGGACAGGTACGGGCAGGACAGGCGCGTCCGGGGCAGACCGAGGTGGTCGTGCATCTCACCGACCACACCCTGGCCACCGGAACTGGCGTGCTGCGTGCCGAAACCATCGGACCGCTGCTCGCGACTCAATTGGCCGAGGTCATCGGCTACGGTCCCTACACCGTCAAGCCGGTGATCGACCTGAACGATGCGGTCAGCGTCGACGCGTACGAGATTCCCACCCGCATCCGCGAACGCGTCAAACTCATCCACCCAGCCGAACTCTTCCCGTACGGCACCCGCGAAACCACCAACACCATCGACCTCGACCACATCGAGCCGTACGACCCTCACGGGCCCACCGGGCAGACGAGCACCACGAATCTCGCGCCTCTCGGCCGCTTCGGGCACCGGGTGAAGACCCACGCCCGCGGCTGGACCGTCCACCGCGTCGACTACAAGACGCTCGAATGGACCACACCCCACGGCTTCACCTTCCACGTCGACCCCACCGGCACCCACCGAGTCGACCCACCCGAGTCGCCGCGTCCCACCTGAGTCACCCGCGCCGACGCGGACAACCCAGGGGGCAGGACGCCGCGCCGAATGGTGCGGCCCCCCGACGCCGTCGGAGCGCCCTTCGAGCCGCTGGTAGGGCGCCCCGCTCTCCGGGTGAGTCGCCCGCGCAGGCCCGGACAACCCAGGGGGCAGGACGCCGCGCCGAATGGTGCGGCCCCCCCGACGCCGTCGGAGCGCCCCTCGAGCCGCTGGTAGAGCGACCGCTCCCCGGATCAGGCACGGGTCGACCCCGGATGAGGCGCCCGCGCTGACCCGGATGCGTGCGTGCGTGGAGCGGCGTGAAGCCGGGCAGGTGTTATGCGGGGGCGAGGCAGCGGCGGGCTCCGCGGTGGGGCACGGGACTGCTGCCGGCCACCTCGCCCTCCAAGCCGACGATGCCTCACCGGTAGCGGGTGCGGCGAGAGTGTGGTGCGGCGGGACGTCGCACGGGACGGGTTGCTCGCGGCGGGCAAGCGGCGTGGGGGCAGCGCGATGCCGCACGGCGTGGCGGCGTGGGTGGGCGTGACGTGGGCAGGTGTGATGCGAGCCTGGGGCGGCGTGGGTGGTGTGACGTGGGGCAGGTGTGATGCGGGGGTGTGGGGCGGCGCGGGGGTGTGACGTGGGGGTGTGGGGCGGCGCGGGGGTGTGACGTGGGGCAGGCGTTATGCGGGGGCGGGACGGCGCAGGGGCGTGACGTGGGGGCGGGTTTCTTGCGGGTTCAGGTTGGTTGTAGGAGGCGGGTGATGGTTGTGTGGAGGGTTTTGTTGGCGGTTCGGGTGGTGAGGCGGCCGGTGGCTACGGATTCGCCGGCGGCGTGGCCGAGGGTGATGAGGGTGGTGACCAGCCAGTGGGCGGGGAGGTCGCGGGTGATCTCGCCGGCGCGTTGACCGCGGCGGATCAGGCGCTCGAAACGGTCCGCCACCGGGTCGTGGCGTTCGTCGTGAGTGCGGCCCGGCGGCGTGTTGTGGGGTAGGTGTAGCAGGAGCGGGTGGCGTTCGAACGTTCGCCAGGCCAGGTCGATGAGGCGTAGGACGTTGCCGAGCGCCGGGCCTTGGTCGAGGTCGAGAGCGTCGATCGCTTCGAGCGTCTCGGCGGTGAGTTCGTCGAGTGCGGCATTCAGCAGTACGTCGCGGGACGAGAAGTGCGCGTACACGGTCTGCCTGGTGACGTTCGCCGCCTCGGCGATCCGTTCCAGGCTCGCGTCGGGCTGCTCGTCGAGCAGGACGATCGCCGCGGCCAGGATCGCCGTACGGCTTCGGTTCGCGTCCGCTCGGCGCCGGCGTCGTACCGGCTTGTTCTCTGACACCTTGTCAAGGTTAGTGGATCGACTTATCTTTGACAGCATGTCAGATTTAAGCGCACGGGAGTTCGTGGCGGACTTCTTCGAATCGTTCACCCGGGAGGTCGTCGCAGGGGGCGACGCAGCGACGATCGTGGACCGGTACTACACGCCGGACATCGAGCAGGTCGCCGACGGCATCACGCTCGACCGGCAGCGGTTGATCGACCATCTCCGACCGGTGCGGAAGAACGTGGTGTCTTGCTCGTACGACGTGCACGAGGCGATCCGTACGAGTGATCGGGTGGCCGCGCGATTCACGATCCACGCGGAGCTGCGGCGCGGGCGGAAGATCGCGACCGAGGTGTACCTGTTCGGCGAACTGGCCCCGGACGGCCGAATGCGCCGTACGACGCAGGCGACCCGCGACGTGAGTGCGTCATGACGACGTTTCGGGTGCTGGGGATGACGTGCAGCCACTGCGTCGGGTTCGTCACCGAGGAGCTCGAGACGCTGCCCGGTGTCGAGTCGGTCACGGTGGATCTGCCGACCGGAATGGTTGCCCTGGTCACCGATCGGCCCGTGGACCCAACCGCGATCTGGAACGCGGTGGAAGCGGCCGGCTACGAAGTCGAGGGGTGACGAGTCGCGCGACGGTAGGTGAGTAGGGCGACGCCGCTCGGGAAGGACCGGGAGTCGGTCAACGTCAGCGGCAGTGGTGAGTTGTCCGGGAAGAGGCGGCGGCCGGCGGCGATGACGGTGGGGTAGACGAACAAGCGGTACTCGTCGACGAGCCCCGCCGCGATCAGTTGATGGGTGACGTCGATGCTGCCCGTGCAGATGATGTCTCCGCCGGTGGTGTCCTTCAGGCGGCGTACGTCGTCCAGCCCGCGAAGAACTGTGGTCGGTTCCCATCCCGGATCGTCCAGTGTCGAGCTCACGACGTACTTCTGGACTCGGTTCAGGTACGCCGAGATGCCGGACGAATCGTCCGTCTGGGCAGGCCAATACTCACGCATCTGCTCGAACGTCACGCGGCCGGTCAGGAACGCGTCCGCTCGCGTCATCTGTTCGCGAAGCGCGTCGAGTACCTCCGGTCCGCCGTCGGCCGGTCCGAACCAGTCACCCGCCTCGATCACACCGTCGACGGTGACGTTCTGGGTGACGATCAGGTCGCGCATCAGGATCCTCCTTGCTCGATTCCCCCGGTACGTCGGAGCCGATCGTCACCCTTCGACGTCAGCGGACCGTGAAACCGGCCTTGCGGAACGCGTCGGCGAGCGAGGTCTCGTCCATCGGGGTCTCGGACTGGTTGCCGCGACCACCAGACCCCCGGTTGCCGCCGCGACCACCCTGACCACCCGAGCCACCGGCCCCGCGCCCCTGACCGCCCTGACCGCCAGACCCACCCGGGCCGCGACCCTGACCACCTGATCCGCCAGCCCCACGCCCGCGACCGCCGCCCTGAGCACCTTGGCCGCCCTGCCCACCTTGGCCACGGCCTTGGCCGCCCGCCTGACGTCCGCCCGAGCCGAGCTCGTCGTCCAGGCGCAGCGTGAGGGAGATCCGCTGGCGCGGGATGTCGACCTCGAGCACCTTCACCATCACGATGTCGCCCGGCTTGACCACCTCGCGCGGGTCCTTCACGAAGTTCTTCGACAGCGCCGACACGTGCGCCAGCCCGTCCTGGTGCACACCGATGTCGATGAACGCACCGAACGCGGCCACGTTCGTGACCTGGCCTTCCAGCTTCATCCCCGGCTTCAGGTCCGCGATCTTGTCCACACCCTCGGCGAACACCGCGGTCTTGAACGCCGGCCGCGGGTCCCGGCCCGGCTTCTCCAGTTCGGCCAGGATGTCGGTCACCGTCGGCAGACCGAACATGTCGTCGACGAAGTCCGCCGCCTTCAGCCGCTTCAGCTCCGCCGACCCGATGAGCGACTTCAGGTCGGAGCCGGTCGCGTCGAGGATCCGCCGTACGACGGGATAGGCCTCCGGGTGCACGCTGGACGCGTCGAGCGGGTCGTCGCCGTCGGGGATCCGGAGGAACCCGGCCGCCTGCTCGAACGCCTTCGGTCCGAGCCGCGGGACCTCCTTCAGCGCCGTACGCGACGTGAACGGGCCGTTGACGTCACGGTGCTGGACGATGTTGTCCGCCAGACCGGGCGTGATGCCGGAGACCCGGGTGAGCAGCGGCGCGGACGCCGTGTTCAGGTCGACGCCGACCGCGTTCACACAGTCCTCGACGACCGCGTCGAGCGAGCGGGACAGGGAGTTCTCCGGGAGGTCGTGCTGGTACTGACCGACGCCGATCGACTTCGGGTCGATCTTCACCAGCTCGGCCAGCGGGTCCTGCAGCCGGCGCGCGATCGAGACCGCGCCGCGCAGCGAGACGTCCATCCCGGGCAGCTCCTGGGACGCGAACGCCGACGCGGAGTACACGGACGCGCCGGCCTCGGACACGACGGCCTTGGTGAGCTTGAGCTCCGGGTGCTTGGCGATCAGCTCGGCCGCCAGCTTGTCGGTCTCGCGTGACGCCGTACCGTTGCCGATGGCAATCAGCTCGACGTTGTGCGCGGCCGCCAGCGCGGCCAGGGTGGCGATCGACTTGTCCCACTGGTTCTGCGGAACGTGCGGGTAGATGACGCCGGTGTTGACGACCTTGCCGGTCGCGTCCACGACGGCGACCTTCACGCCGGTGCGGAAGCCCGGGTCGAGACCCATCGTGGCGCGGGTGCCGGCCGGGGCAGCCAGCAGCAGATCCCGCAGGTTGGCCGCGAACACCCGGATCGCCTCGTCCTCGGCGATCTGCCGCAACCGCATCCGCAGGTCGATGCCGAGGTGCACGAGGATCTTCGTCCGCCATGCCCAGCGGACGGTCTCCACCAGCCACTTGTCGGCCGGGCGGCCCTGGTTCTCGATGCCGACCTTGCGGGCGATGGTGGTCTCGTACTCCGTCGGGCCGTCCGCCTCCACACCCGCGGGCAGGGGCTCGACGGTGATCGTCAGCACGTCTTCCTTCTCGCCGCGGAACAGCGCGAGGATCCGGTGCGACGGCATCTTCGTGAACGGCTCGTCGAACTCGAAGTAGTCCGAGAACTTCGCGCCGTCGGTCTCCTTGCCCTCGCGGACGGTGGAGGCCAGCCGGCCCTGCTGCCAGAGCCGCTCGCGCAGCTCACCGATCAGGTCGGCGTCCTCGGCGAACCGCTCGACGAGGATCGCCCGCGCGCCGTCGAGCGCGGCCTGCGGATCGGGTACGTCGGCGTTCACGAACACCGCGGCGGCGGCAATCGGCTCGACGTCCGGGTCGGCCATCAGCCCGTCGGCGAGCGGCTCGAGGCCGTTCTCGCGGGCGATCATCGCCTTGGTGCGGCGCTTGGGCTTGAACGGCAGGTAGATGTCCTCGAGGCGCGACTTCGTGTCGGCCTCCAGGATCGACGCCTTCAGCGCATCGTCGAGCTTGCCCTGGCTCTCGATCGAGTCGAGCACGGTCTGCCGGCGCTCCTCGAGCTCCCGCAGGTACCGCAGGCGCTCCTCGAGGGTGCGCAGCTGGGCATCGTCCAGCATCCCGGTGACCTCTTTGCGGTACCGCGCGATGAACGGGACCGTCGACCCCTCGTCCAGCAGCGCCACCGCTGCCCGCACCTGGTTCTCACCGACCTCCAGTTCGCCGGCGATCCGCTGCTCGATCGACTGCACCACCACGTTCGATTCCCCTCTACCGACAACAACCACCGAGCATTCTGCCCCGGTCAGGCCCCATATCCTTCCCCATCCCACCCCCCACCCCGAAACCGCATCTCATCCACCTGTGGACAACCCATGCGATCATCCTCTCGGGGAGGGAACACATGAGCCAGTTCAGCAAGTTCGTCGAGCGCAGCTTTACGCCGCCGCCGGCAGCGGCCCGGATCATCAACGTGCTCTTGCTGGTGGGCGTGACTGTTCAGGCGGTGGGGACGCGTCGCTTGCAGGACCTCCTGCTAGCTGTCTTCCTGTTCGGGATGTTGGTGCCTGCAGGCATCAGTGCAAAGGGCTTCACCTGGCTGATCGGACGCATGCAGGCCCGCCCGGTCCTGGGCTCGGTGTACTCGGCCCTGCTGCTGACCTGCGGGGGCTTTGCGCTCCTGGCCCACGTCCTGCCTCGGCGGACGAGTCTTCTGGTGGCTATCGGGCTGGCGTTGTCGTCCGTGGTCGTCGCTGAGATCCGGCGCCGCTGGCGCGCCGCGAGCTCCCCGCGACCGGATGGGCGCGGGGAGCTCGGATAGTAGGGCTCAGGCGGCTTCGAGGACGAGGTCCTCGTTGTCGGACTGCTCTTCGGGCTGCCGCTTCGCGGGCCGCATGACGATGGCGGCGATGGCTACGGCGGCGGCGACGATTGCTGCGGCGATGGCGAAGGAGAGGTGGTAGCCGTCGGTCAGGGCGTCCAGGGTGGGCTTGGTGTCGGCTACCGCGGCGGTGCGGGTGGCGGACAGGGTGGCCAGGACGGCAAGGCCGAGGGCGGCGCCGACCTCACCCATGGTGCCGATGAGGCCGGAGGCCAGACCGGCGTCCTCAGGCTTCACGTCCGACATCGACAGGCCCATCAGAGCCGGGAAGCAGATGCCGCCACCCAGGCCCAGCAGCACCAGCACCGGCAGGACGTGGACGAAGTAGTTGCCACCGACCGGGGCCTGCGTGAACAGAGCCAGTCCGACCACGATCAGCGACAGCCCGAAGATCAGCGGGCGGCGCGGGCCGAAGCGCATCACGAGCTTCTCGGAGTACCGCACCGACAGCAGCCCCATCACCACGGTGGTCGGCAGGAATGCCAGTCCGATCTCGAGAGCGTCGTACCCGAGCACGCGCTGCAGGTACAGCGAGCCGAGGAAGAAGATGCCGAACATCCCCGAGCTGGACAGTGCCTGGACCAGGTTCGCGCCGGTCAGGGTACGGGAGCGGAAGATCCGCAGCGGCACCAGCGGGTTCGCGGCGGTCGCCTCGCGGACGATGAATCCGGCCAGCAGCACCAGCGTCACCGCGGTGAGCACCAGCGTCCGCGGAGCGGTCCAGCCGAGCTCAGCAGCCGGCTTGACGATGGTGAACACGCCGACCATCAGCGCCGCGGTGATCAGCACCGCACCCGGTACGTCGGTGCCCTTGCCGATCCCCAGGCCCTTGTCCTTCTCGATCAGTTTCACGGCGAAGACGACGGTCAGTACGCCGATCGGCAGGTTCACGAAGAAGATCCAGTGCCAGCTGATCGCCTGCGTCAGTACGCCGCCTGCGAGCAGGCCGATCGATCCACCGGCGGACGCGACGAACGCGTACATGCCGATCGCCTTGGCCTGCTCCCGCGGCTCGGGGAACAGCGTCACGATCATGCCGAGGATGACTGCGGAGGTCAGTGCGCCGCCAACACCCTGGATGAACCGGGCGATGACCAGCACCTCCTGCGACCCGGCCAGACCGCAGAGTACGGAGGCGGCGGTGAAAACGACCAGACCGGCGGTGAAGACGTTCCGCCGACCGAGGAGGTCGCCCAGCCGACCGGCCAGGAGCAGGAGGCCGCCGAACGCGATCAGGTACGCGTTCACGACCCACGCGAGGGAGGAGCTCGTGAAGCCCAGGTCGTCCTGGATGGCCGGCAGGGCTACGTTCACCACGGTCACGTCGAGCACGATCATCAACATGCCCGCGCAGAGGGTGTAGAGCGCCAGCCAGCGCGAGCGGCCGCCCTGCGCAGCCGGCGCAGTCGCCAGGGTGTCGGTCGTCGCGTACATTCCGGTTCTCCTTGAGTTCGTCGTAGTGGCCTTACACCTCTACGTCGAACCAGGAGGGGTCAGATTGACACGTCTTCAGAAGTTTTTTCTCGAGGCCCTCGAGACAGCGCGTACGCCGTGAGTGCGGGGACCAGTCCGGACCCCACAAGGAGCAGTGTCGGCACCTGCGACGCCAGCGCGAACCAGGTGAGCAGTACGACGACCCCGCCGGCCACCGGGAGCGGTCGGCGCAGCAGGAACAGGTTGGCGGACCGGAACAGCGACTTGAACGTGGACGTCTGCGGCGCCGCGGGCAGGATCGCCAGACCGCTCAGGTACAGCCCCAGGATCATTCCGGTGAGCGGGACCAGGACGGCGAGCGCGAAGATCCGCACCGGACCGTGCGCGTTCGCCCAGAAGGAGAGGCCGAACGCCAGCAGCACTCCGCCGACCCACAGCCCGAACGCGGGCAGCCAGAACTGCTTCATCGCCCAGCGGAACTCCCGGAAGAACTGCCGCATCAGCTTCGGCTTCTCCTGGCTGATCGCGTCCGGCACCACCCGCTGCATAGCGAACGCGGCCGGGAACAGCGTCAGGATGCCCAGGCTGATCACCACGAAGACCAGTTGCAGCATCAGCAGGTCGCCGACGACCGCGAGCCTCGAGAGCACGCTGGTCGTCCGGTTGGCCTTCTCCACCGATCGTCTCCTCGTTCCGTACGGGCGGGTCCTGATCGTATGATCACGAACAATCACGTAGAGACCAGGGGACTGCATGCTTGCACAGGAGCGCCACGAGCTGATCCTGCGGAGCCTGCGCCGGCACGGCCGGCTCCGGGTGGCCGACCTGGTCGCCGAGCTGGGCGTCTCCGCGATCACAGTACGCCGGGACCTGGCCGAACTGGACTCAGCCGGCCTGCTCCGCCGGGTGCACGGCGGCGCGATCGGCACCGGGACCGCCGACCAGGGGACGCACGGGAGCCGCCTGACGATCGGCATCGTCGTACCGAGCCCGACGTCGTACTACTCCGACGTGATCCGCGGCGCCGAGGCGATGGCCGACCGGTACGGCGCGCGCCTGGTCCTCGGCGTCTCCGGGTACGACGTGGCAACCGAGCGCGAGCGGCTCGACAAGGTGCTCGGGATCGGGGTCGCCGGCCTGCTGATCAGCACCGCCCTCGGCGACGGCGACGCGGACCGGCTCGACTCGCGGCTGGACGACATCGACGTACCGGTCGTGCTGATGGAGCGCGCGTTCGGGTTCCCCCAGGTGGCCCGCGAGTACGACCACGTCCGCACCGATCACGCGTACGGCGCGATGCTGGCGCTGCGGCACTTCGTGGCGCTCGGGCATCGCCGGATCGCAATCAACCTGCAGGCCACGGTCACGGCGTACTGGCTGCGCCGGGGGATCGAGGCGGCGGCGAAGGCGCTCGGCGTCGAGGTGTTCCTCTCCCCGGTCGACCTGCCGATGCGCGGCGACGACCCCGGGGCGGTCGCCCAGTTGGACGCGTTCCTCGCCGAGTGCGAGTCGTTCGGCAGTCGCGCCGTACTGGTCCACTCCGACGAGCACGGCGCCCGCCTGGTCGAGCGCGCGATGGAGCGCGGCCTTCGCGTGCCCGAGGACCTGGCCGTCATCGCCTACAACGACGTCACCGCCGCGCTGGCCGTCGTCCCGCTCACCGCGGTCTGCCCGCCGCGCCATGCCCTCGGCGAAACCGCCTGCGACCTGTTGCTCCGCAAACTCCAGTCGCCGGCGATGCCTGTGCAGCACCTCAGCCTGCTTCCCACGCTCAACATCCGGACCTCCTGCGGGACCGCGGCGACGGAACAGAATCCAGCCGTGTTCCGGTTCTGATCGAATGTGATCATTCGAGCGCCAAGGTATTGACGAGGAAAGCCCTTTCCCATACTTTCGCTGCACTTGGGGTCGCGGGCCCCGGCTGAACAAGTCAGCGAAGGAGTTCCCCTGTGAGACCGGTGAGACATGGCGTGGGACTGACCCTGCTGGCCGCAGCGCTCAGCGTTCTGGTCAGCAGTTGTGGCAACGGGGTGATCGACAAGAGCACCGACGGGGTGCCGCCGGCCGAGGCGACCGGGACCCTGCGGGTGCTGGTCCCGTCGTTCCCGCCCAGCACCAAGGGCCGGGAGGCGTTCCAGAAGGTCGTCGACGACTTCCACAAGACCTATCCGAAGATGAAGGTCGAGCCGGACTTCGCGACGTACAAGAACCTCAACGAGAAGATGTCCACCTCGATCGCGGCCGGAATCCCGTACGACGTGATGGTCACCGGTGTGGGCTGGGTGCAGCCCTTCGCCTCGAAGAACATCTTCGAGGACCTCGGCAAGTACGGCGTGACGCCCGACGTCATCAAGGAGAAGAGCACCCCAGCGCTGATCCCGGCGGTGACGTACGACAAGAAGCTGTACGCGTACCCGCTGGTCGCGGACGCCCGCGCCGTCGCGCTCCGCAAGAGCGCCTTCCGCGAGGCCGGTCTCGACCCGGACAAGCCGCCGACGTCGCTGGCCGAGATCAAGGTCGCCGCCGAGAAACTCACCAAGCGGGACAAGAGCGGCAACATCACCCGCAGCGGCTTCGACCTCGCCTCGGCGACCGGCTTCCGGCAGTCCTTCACCACCTTCCTCGCGTCGACCGGTACGCCGCTGTACGTCGGCGGCGAGCCGAACTTCGACAACAAGGCCGGCCTGGACACCCTGCTGTGGATCAAGTCGATGATCAACAACGTCCAGCCGTACGGCCAGACGAACGCCGCTCAGCAGCCTCTCGTGCTCACTGGTGAGGCCGCGATGGGCATCGTCAACGGCGGCGTGGACTGCTCGGCCGACGGCATCGGGCAGAAGAACTGTGACGACCTGAAGTTCTTCCGCTTCAACAGTGGCAAGGAGATCGAGTACGTCGGCGGCGACCTGGCGTCGATCGGGTCGCGCAGCCGGCACAAGGACGCGGCCTGGTCGTTCATCCAGTCCATGACCAAGCCGACGAGCCTGGACCTGATCGCCAAGCTGAACAAGAAGGTCCCGGCGTACAAGGACGCGAGCAACTCGCCGCAGGCGAAGTCGAACCCGTTGAGCCAGTTCGTCGCCGACGGGTTGGTCTACGCGGTCAACGAGAACGAAGTGCCGTCCAACTGGCTCGAGATGCGCGGCAACTTCGACATCCAGCTCACCCAGGCGGTCCTCGGACAGAAGGATCCCGCCAAGGTGCTGCACAACCTGGCAGGACAGTCCCGATGAGTACAACTCTTGAACGTCCCGCGCTCGCCGCGCCCCGCAAGGTGACGTCGTCCAAGGACAGCCGGACCCTGATCCGCAGCCAGGCGCGGGCCGGCTGGGCGCTGCTCGCGCCCGCGTTGCTGCACTCCGCGGTCTTCATCGTGATCCCGGTGATCGCGGTGCTGGTCCTCAGCCTGACCGACTACAGCTTCGGCGACACCTGGTCCTGGGTCGGGTTCGGCAACTACGCCGACCTGTTCCGCGACGTCGACTTCCTGGCGTCGCTGTGGCACACCGTGCTGTACGCGATCGTGGTGATCCCGATCTCGATGGCCATCTCGCTCGCGGTCGCGATCGGGCTGAACCAGAAGATCCGCGGCCTGGGGTTCTTCCGGACCGCGTTCTACATCCCGACCGTGACGGCGACCGTCGCGGTGGCGACCATCTGGCTGTGGATCTACAACCCAGGCTCCGGCCTGGCGAACGGGTTCCTCAGCCTGTTCGGGTTCGCGCCGAACCGCTGGCTGGCCGATCCGGCGACCGCGCTGCCGTCGCTGATGGTGGTCGGCATCTGGCAGGGCCTCGGGACCAAGATCATCATCTACCTGGCCGCGCTCCAGGGCGTTTCCCGGGATCTGATCGAGTCGGCCGAACTGGACGGCGCGGGCCGCTGGCAGCGGTTCGCCAACGTCACCTGGCCGGCCATCGGCCCGGTCCAGTTCTTCGTCCTGATCACGTCGATCGTCGGCACCTTCCAGGTGTTCGACCTGGTGTACGTGATGACGCAGGGCGGTCCCGGCTCGGAGACCCGCGTGCTGGTGATGGACATCTATCAGAACGCGTTCCAGGACCTGAAACTCGGCTACGCGTCCGCCGAGACCGTGATCATGATGATCGTGATCGCGCTCTTCATCGGCGTCGGACGCCTGCTCCAGAAGGCGGATGCCAATGACTAGCGCTACGTTGCCGGCGGCGGCCGCGGCCAAGCCGTCCGTACTCCGGCCCGGCCGGATCCTGCTGTACGTCGTCCTCACGGTCGGCGCGATCCTGATGATCACGCCGTTCGTGTGGATGCTGCTGACCGCGTTCAAGAGCAACCTGGAGATCGCGAAGTTCGGGTGGCTGCCGTCGGAGCTGCGCTGGCGGAACTTCGTCGAGGCGATGCAGACCGCGCCGTTCCTCAGGTACTTCCGCAACAGCCTGTTCATCGCGGTCGGCGAGACCGCGTTCACGCTGGCGGTCTGTACGACGGCCGGCTACGCGTTGGCGAAACTGCCGATCCGCGGCGGCAGGACGCTGCTGAACTACTTCATTGTGCTGCTGCTGGTGCCGTTCCAGATCATTCTGGTGCCGCTGTTCCTGATCGTGAAGTCGATCCCGCTGTTCGGCGGCAACAACATCATCGGGCACGGCGGGATCGGCTGGCTGAACTCGTGGTGGGGCCTGATCATCCCGCTCGGCGCGGCGCCGTTGTTCACGTTCCTGGCGCGGCAGTTCTACGTCTCGCTGCCGGACCAGCTGGCGCAGGCGGCGCGGGTCGACGGGCTCGGCGAGTTCGGGATCTTCTGGCGGATCATGACCCCGCTGATCAAGCCGGCGCTGATCACGATCGCGGTCTTCCAGATCGAGGCCGCCTGGAACGGGTTCCTCTGGCCGCTGATGATCACCACGTCGGACGACCTGCGGCCGCTGCAGCTCGGGCTGGCGATCTTCTCCCAGAACCCGGCGGAGATCCAGTGGCCGTACCTGATGGCCGGTACGGCGCTCGCGACGCTGCCGATGATCGTGTTGTTCGTGTTCGCCCAGAAGCGGTTCGTCGAAGGAATGGCGAACGTGGGGATCAAGGGCTAGCGGATCCGGGGGCAGATCCTCGAACAGGTGCTCACCCCGCCCCGGGTGAGCACCTGCGAGGCCCCCTCCACATGCGGTGGTCCCGAAGAAACACCGGAACTTCCCACTAGGTCCCCCCTGCTGGGTCGTTCACCCGTTTATCGGCGGAGTGTGCCGCCCGTTACAGCATTCGTGAGGATTTTTCGCCGGTTCCCCAAATGATTTCCCGAAGCCGGCAGGAAGTACGACGTATCGCGACGACCTGTACACAATCAGTGCATATGGCTGTGGACGACGTACCGGACGATCGGCTCGAGGTTCGTCGTACCGAGGAGTTCCAGGGCGTTGGTGGCGCGGAGCGTGGCGAGGCCGTGGATGTTCGTCCACAGGGCGGTGGCGCGGAGGCCGGCGTCGTCGGGGTGGATCCGGGCGACCAGGTCGCCGAAGTTCTGGAACAGCGGGAGCGAGGTCGCGCGAAGGTTGCCGCCGGCGCCGGCCAGTAGGTCGTGGCGGAAGATCAGGTCGAACATGCCGGGGCGTTCGGCGGCGAACTCCAGGTAGTTCCTGGCAGCCGCTACCAATTGTTCTTCGGGCGGTCCGTCGGTCGTCTCGAGCCGGGCGGCGAGATCCTGCAGTCCGGTGGCGGCGATCGCGGCCAGCAGCGCGCCGTGGGTGGGGAAGTAGCGTCGCGGTGCGCCGTGCGAGACACCCGTACGGCGGGCTATCGCGCGCAGCGTGAGGTCGGCGAGGCCGTCCTCCTCGAGGAGTTCGACCCCGGCCTGGACGAGCCGGTCGGGCAGTGCCACGTAGACATTGTCTCCTGCTGGGGTTGGCCCTGCGGTCCGGGTACGATCTCGGACGTGACTGCCGGGTCGGCCTTGCGCCATTCACGAGTTGGGTCCCCGGCTGCGCGCTGAGCGCCGCGCGGGCCCCGCCGCCCGCTTCTCTCTGTCTGCAAACCCTTTTTCACGACACCAGAGAGAAGAGAATCCTGAACGATTTCACCGCACAACTCATTGCGGAGTTCAAGGCGAACGACGGGCGCGTCGGCGGGCCTTTCGAGAATTCCAGGTTGTTGCTCCTGACAACCACCGGCGCGCGGACCGGGCAACCGCGCACCGCGATCCTCGGCTACTACCCCGACGGTGACCGCGTCCTCGTCGTCGGTTCGGCCGGCGGCAGTCCGAAGCATCCGGACTGGTACCACAACCTGCGCGCTAATCCGGAGGTCGGCGTCGACCTCGGGCTCTTCGACTATCGGGCGACGGCCGTCGTGCTGTCTGGCGCCGAGCGGGACGAGGTCTTCGCCCGACTCGTCGAGGCCGAGCCGGGGTGGGGCGACTACCAGAAGCAGACGACCCGGACCATTCCGGTCGTGGCGCTGGTCCAGCAACCGGGACCGCCTGCTGCCCGCGGGTCTTTTGCTGAGATGTTGAAGACCATCCACTCCGCGTTCCGGCGGGAACTGGCCTTGATCCGGCACGAGATCGCGACCTCCGGGAAGTTGGGCGCGCAACTCCGCATCAACTGCCTGACCGTCTGCCAGGGCCTGCATTACCACCACACCGGCGAGTCGACCGGGTTGTTCCCGGCCCTGGTCGAGCAGCACCCGGAGCTGACCGACGTCATCGCCGTACTGCAGAAGGAACACGACCAGATCGCAGTACTGCTCGCTGAGCTCGAGCAGCTGGTCGATGCAGACGTCCTGGACCAGGTGGACGAGCTGATCGCTCAGCTCAACGCCCACCTGGACCGCGAAGAGGCGGCACTCCTGCCTTATCTAGAGGGGCCTCTGCGCCAGTAGTGCGTAGGAGTTGGGGAGTTGGCCGGACCACGCAGCGGCGTTCGTGTCGTCCTGGGGCCGCCAGAACGGTTCGGCGTACTCCTCGAGGACCTGGAGGTGTAGGCCGGCTTTGCTGACCGCGGTGACGATCTGGCCTAGGGTCCACTGCCACTCCTGGGCGCCGTTGCCCGGGAACGTGTCGTTGACGTGCGACTCGGCGAAGTAGCTCCGGTCCGGCCGGATCCGCGGCTCGTCCTCGTCCCAGGTCCACAGCGGTACGGCCGGGTGGCTCTCGTACACGAAGAGATGTCCACCCGGCCGCACCACACGCGCCGCATCGCGTGCCCACGCGTCGATGTCGCGCATCCAGATCAGCGCGCCCTTGCCCGTGTACACGAGGTCGACGGACGCGTCCCGGACCGGTACGCCGGGAACCTCGGCGACGACGTACCGACAGGCGACCCCCACCTCCTGCGCCCGCCGCTGCGCCGCGCCGGCCGCCACGGAGCTGTAGTCCACGCCTAGGACGCTCTTCGCCCCTGCCTTCACCAGCGCGACGTCATCCAGACCGTGCCCGCTCTGGAAGTGCACCACCACGGGCCCCTCCGCCAGCACGGGCCCCAACAACTCCCGCTCCCGCGCGAACAGTTGCTCGTCGCCGCGGGCCTCCTCCAGCAACTCGTCGTACTCGTGGACGTGCTTCTGAGAAGCCCGCTCCCACACCAGCCGATTGCCCGCGACCACCTCGTCCATGCCCTAAGTCAGCCTCACCCGAGCTGTTCCAGCAACCGCATATCGTGCAGATCCACCGGCCGTAGCTCGTAGCCCTGGTGCGCCCGGAGTTGCGCACTGATCGGCATACACCGCACCACCCGCCCACCGATCCGGCCCTCGACGGCGGGCGGTATGAGATACGTGTTCCCGTCGAAGTCGAGCTGCTCGGTCCCACCGCCGGCGACCGGCGTACTCGGATGCAGGTCCACCCGATGCCCTTCGACGGCATGTGCCAGCTGCACCGTGACCTGCACGAACCGTGCGTCCGTCACGGCGTACCCCAGCCCTTCCAGCACCTCCACGACCTGGTCCAGCTGCGGCCTGACCACACCCAGGTCCAGGTCCCCGTGCGGGCGCGTCTGGCGCCCGACCAACGCATCCACGCCCCATCCGCCGTCCACCCAGACATCCAGCGGCTCCAGTGCGTCGAGCAGTTGCAGTACTCGCTCCGGCGTCACCGTGCGCCTTCCTTTATTCGTTGTGGAGGACCTCGGCGATCGTGGTGCGAGCCGCGGTGCGGGCCGGGAAGTAGGCGCCGGCGGCGGAGATCACGATGCCGGCAAGGACCAGCAGGGCGAGCAGGCCTGCAGGGTATACGTCGAGCATGAAGTCCGGCAGGTCAATTTGAGCTCCGTTGGCCATCGCGGGCACGACCAGGCGGTGGGCGAGGATGCCTACCGGGATGCCTAGCAGGCCGCCGACGGCTCCTAGCGCGATCATCGAGGAGACGACCATCAACGTGACCTGTGCGGGCGTCATGCCGATCGACTTGAGCATGCCCAGGTCGCGGCGACGCTCGCGGGTGTTGAGTACGACGGTGTTGAAGACACCGAGCGCAGCCACGGTCCCCAGCATCAGCGTGAGGAGTACGACGGTCGCGAGTACGACGGCAACGAACGTGCCGGCGTCCTGCCCGTCCGCCTCCTGCAACCCGGAGTCCTTCGCCTGCACGGCTTTGACCACCGCGTCCAGGTCCGTCCCGGGCTTCACATTGACCTCGTAGATGTTCGCCCGCAGGTCAGGTGCGATCAGCGCGAGTGTCGCCCAGTTGGACAGCACCTCGTCGCCGGAGTTGTACATCGCCTTCCCGACGATCTGCGCCCGTACGCTCTTGCCCTTCGACTGCAGCGTGATCGTGTCGCCGACGGCCAGACCGCGTTGCTTCAGGAAGCGTTCCGACACCACCACCTGTCCCGGACCGTCGAACCAGCGCCCGGCGAGCATCCGATAGCCGACCTGCTCGAAGTCCCCGCGGTAGAACGACACACGGAGGTCCGCCTGCGTACCGGCCAGCCGCATCTCCAGGTCAGCCATCGCCGCCACCGACGTGACGCCAGGCGCAGAACGCAGTACGGCCTCGTCCTCGGCATCGGTCAGCTTCGCACCAGGCGGTGCACCCGGTCCTTCGGGCCCGGAGCCGTTCGGACCAGCGAAGATCGCCAGGTCAACAGCACCCGCTCGACTCGCAGCTGTCTGGTACGTCGTCATTGACTTCCCAAGGCCCACGGCCAACGTCACGCTGGTGACGCCGAGCACCACGGCCGCCAGCGTCAACGCCGTACGTCCAGGACGAGCGAACGGCAGCCCCAGCCCCAGACTGACCGACCGGGGCAGCCGGGTCCCGCTCAGCATCCGCTGCACCCGTAGGCCTCGCCCAGCTCGCGGTGCGCTCCCAGCACTGATCGCCTGCGCCGCTGACAGGCTCCGGGCCTTGAGCGCCGGTAGGAATGCAGAGAGTGCAACAAGCGCAGGTACGCCGAGCAGCGTGGCTACGTCGACCCAGATCGGGACGCTGGTCCCGCCGGCACCGTAGTTCTCGAAGGCCCGTGTCAGTAGGGATGTGGCGAGTATGTTGCCTAGGACAACACCACCGGCGCATCCGACGACAGCAGGGATCGAAACCATCCCGAGGTACACGGTCAGGACCTGTGTCGGTGTGAACCCCAATGACTTCAGCACACCGATGTGCTTGAACCCTGCGACCACGGCACCACTGACGACGTTGGCCACGATCAGTACGGCGACAGCGAGCCCCAGCCACCCGAACACCATCAGGAAAGGTATGAAGGTGTTCGGCTGACCCGCTGTGAGCGCCCGCAGCGCCAGGTACGACTGGGTGCCGATGAGCGCATCGCTCGGTAGACCAGCCGTCACAGCCTTCTGCCCAGCTGCGAGCTCGGCGTTGGTGGCGGCGTTGGTGAAGCGGTAGAGCATCTGCGTCGACGTGGGATGCAGTGCGATCAGCTGCTCTGGCGTGACCCACGCGTCGGCCGACTGACTCACGCTGTACGCGAACCCGACGATGGTGAGGGTCTGACCGCCGGCGGACAGTGTCCCGTTCAGCTGCGGCGTACCGCGACCACTGGATTCGGTCGGGTTCCGGTTGAGCACGATCTCGCCGGGTTTGGTCGCCCAGCGGCCCTTCCACACGTTGAGCCGATCGACAGCGCCACCGGGATCCGCACGCCCCACAGCTACCAGTGACCCCATCATCTGAGGCTGAGCGAGGTCGAGCGTCACCTGCGGGAACGGTCCGCCGACAGCCGCCGCACTGCGCGCCGCCTCTGTCAGCTGTGCATCAGTCACCTTGCTGCGGTCGTACGAGGCAGTCAGCTGCGAACCGCTCTGTTTTGCGTACGCACGGTCGAACGGACCGCTCGACGCAGCCAGCAGGCCTAGTGCGACGACGATCATCGTGGTGGAGAGCAGTACGACGACGCCGATCACCACGGTCTGCACACGACGACGCCGTACAGCGGCTCGCGCCACAGGCCACACGGCGCTCACGCCGTACGCTCCAGGCTGCGCTCGCCGGCGATCTGCCCGTCTACGAAGTCGATGACCCGGCTCGCGCAGCGTGTCGCAAGTTGCTGGTCATGTGTCACCAGCAGGAGCGTCTGGCCGATCTGGTTGAGGTCCAGGAGCAGGTCCATCACCTGCTCGCCGGCACGAGTGTCGAGTGCACCTGTCGGTTCGTCGGCGAGGAGGATGGCTGGGCGGTTCATGAGCGCACGTGCGACCGCGACTCGTTGCCGCTCGCCACCACTCAGCTGGGAGGGGTAGGTGTTGCGGCGACCGGCTATGCCCAGCTCCTCGAACAGCTCGAGTGCGCGCTTTCGTGCGTGTGCGGCCGACGTACCGGTGAGCTGTGCGGCCAGTGCGACGTTGTCGAGCGCGGACAGGTCGTCCAGCAGGTTGAAGAACTGGAAGATCATCCCGATCCGCCGGCGCCGGAACAGCGCCAGCCCCTTCTCGTCCAGCGTCCCCAGGTCGTCGCCGTGCACCACGACGGACCCTGACGTCGGCCGGTCCAGCCCGGCAACCATGCTGAGCAGGGTCGACTTGCCACTACCGGACGGCCCCATCACCGCGACCGCCTCACCGGCGTGGATCTCCAGCGACACTCCGTCGAGTGCGGCGGATTCGCCGTACTCCTTGCGTACGGCGGTGAGCTGTACGACTGCCTGTCCGTTGTCGTCCGTCATGCTGCTCACGCTAGGGCCGACAGGCGATCGCTGACGTCACCCTGCCGAGGTAACGTCCGCGCGCTGTCATCCTGGAGATGTACGGCGTGCGTCTGGCGGATGATGCGCTTGGGAGGACGGCTTGGGACAGTGGACCTCGTGATGTGGTTCCTTGTGGCGTTGCCGGCCGTGGCCGCTGGTTCGCTCGCGTTCGCGTATGTGCGGGCGCGGCGTGCCCACACACGGGCGCTGGAGGAGCGCGGGTGGTTGCTGGAGCGCGAACGGGAGACAGCGGCGCGGAACGCGGTGGACGCGGAGCGGGCCCGGATAGCGCACGACCTGCACGACATCGTGAGCCACAACGTCAGCGTCATGGTCATCCAGACCGGTGCGGCCCGGCAGGTGCTGGCAACCGAGCCGGAGCAGGCTGAGGCGGCTCTTCTCGCAGTAGAAGCGGCAGGTCGCGACACCATGGCTGAGCTGCGGCACCTGCTCGGGCTACTTGCACCGAAGGCCGACGGCTTCGAGGACGACGCCCTGACTCCTCAGCCGAGTCTGACTCGTCTGAGCGAGCTGATCGACCGGATCGCGTTCGCCGGTCTCCCTGTCGAGGTGCGGATCTCCGGGGATCCGTACCCGCTCCCGACCGGCTTGGACGTCACGGCGTACCGCATCATCCAGGAGGCGCTGACCAACGCGCTCAAGCACGGCGACGCCGTCAAGGCCGAGGTGACCGTCCGCTACGCGCAGCATGCGTTGCGGGTCGAGGTCCTCAACTCCGGCCCGAGCGTCCTGACCGGTAGCGGTCGTCCAGTGGGAGTCGACGGTGAAGGCCGCGGGCTCCTCGGCCTCAAGCAACGCGTCGCCGTATACGGCGGGCAGCTCGACGCCCGCCGTCGCCTCGGTGGCGGCTTCCGTGTCCGCGCCAAGCTCCCGCTGGAGCGCCCGTGACCACGCGCGTGGTGATCGCGGACGACCAGGCCCTGGTACGCACCGGCTTCCGAATGATCCTCACCGCCCGCGGCATCGAGGTCGTCGGTGAGGCCGCGGACGGTGCCGAAGCAGTCGACGCCGTACGCCGTCTGCACCCGGACGTCGTCCTGATGGACATCCGCATGCCCACCATGGACGGCCTGGAAGCCACCCGCCGTATCCTGGCCACCCCGACCGACTGCCGCGTCCTGATCCTCACCACATTCGACCTGGACAGCTACGTGTACGCCGCACTCGCCGCCGGGGCCAGCGGCTTCCTCCTGAAGGACGTGACGCCCGAACACCTGGCCGCAGCCGTCCGCCTGGTCACCACCGGCGACGCCCTGTTGTCACCCTCCATCACCCGCCGCCTCGTCGAACGCTTCGCCACCCCCGCAGCCGCCCAACCCGCCATCCACCGCGACCTGTCCAACCTCACACCCCGCGAACTGGAAGTCCTCACCCTGATGGGCCAAGGCCTCTCCAACGGTGAGATCGCCACCACCCTCACCCTCAGCGAAGCCACCGTGAAGACCCACGTCGCCCGAATCTTCGCCAAACTAGCCCTCCGAGACCGCTCCCAAGCCGTGGTCCTCGCCTACGAAACCGGCCTGGTCACTCCCGGAGACCGGTAACCCTTGCTGATGACTTCCGGGTGAACTAGATTCGCCATCTTCTCAATCGCGGGGGACGGGACAGCCATGCGTGACGAATCAGTATGCATTCTGTGTGCGGCGCAGGGACCTTTCCGCCCTCGCTTCACCAAGGACGGTTACGGCATCGCCGAGTGCCTGACGTGCGGCCTCGTTCAGCTCCAGCCCACGCCGACACCGGAAACCCTCCGCGCCCTGTACGAGACAGACTCGTACTTCGGCGGCGAGGGCTCCGGCTACTCGGAGTACGAGAGCCAGGAGCAGGAGTACCTCGCAACCTTCCGGGAGGACGTCCGCCGGATCGCCGAGTTCGCCCCGTCCGGCAAGGTGCTGGAGGTGGGCTGCGGCTACGGCTACTTCCTGCAGTGCGCGCTGCAGGCCGGGTACGACGCCTACGGGATCGATCTCTCACCGACCGCAGTCAAGTGGGCGTCGGAGCGGCTGCCGAACCGGGTCTACTGCGGTTCGCTGGAGGAGGTGCCGGAGATCCAGGGACAGCAGTACGACGTGATTTTCGGATCGCACCTCATCGAACACCTCACCGAACCAGGCGCGTTCCTCGAGCGCGCCGCCGGCCTGCTCCGGCCGGGCGGTCTGCTCGTCCTGGTAACCCCCAACATCGCAAGCCTGCTGTCACGGGCGTCCGGCCGACGATGGGTGTCCTACAAGATCCCCGAACACGTCAGCTACTACGACCCCCGCACAATCACAGCTCTCCTGGACCGCGCCGGCTTCTCCGTCCGCGCCGTCGACAGCGCCTACCAGTACTACGCACTCCCGTTCGTAGCCACCCGCATCCGTGAACTCCTGGCCCCCGTCTCCCGCCTCGTCCCGCCCATCGAACGCCTCCGCCCCCTGAACACCCGCCGAATCCGAGTAACCAGCGGCTCAATGCGAGTCATCGCAACCCGAAACGCCACAACCCTCTGACGCAACCTCGCCCAGCAGAAAGGCCCACCGCAAAAGGTGGGCCTGTCAACAACCGCCCTCTCAGGCTTTCAGCTCATGGCTCGGTTACCACTCGTCGGCTACACGCATTGGATGCTTGCGCAGGGAGGCTCTGAATGCGGCGCTGCGAGGACCGACCGATCGTGTCAGGAGGAGGTCGTCGGAGATCCAGGTGCTCCCATCCGCTCCGGCCAGGATCGTCGCACCGGGGGCAAGCTCCCAGCCGGCCCGACTGTAGAACTCGACAAGGTGCGGGCCACAAGTCAGGACTCCCACATCTGCTTGGCCGGCGTCGATGCGGGCAACCGCAGCGGCGACCAGCCGCCCGGCCCAGCCCTCACCTCGAAAGGCAGGAAATGTCATCACCGCTGTCGGGCTCTGCACCACGTAGTGCTCTCCGCCAACTGAGACGGTTGTAGTGATGATCTCAAGGTGGCTCACGAGCTGGGAACCAGCCGCGTACAGCAGGTGGTGAGGCCTCAGGTCAGGATGCGAGGTCCAGTCACGGAACCGGTTCGGTCCGGTGAATCCCTCCGGCCAGATGATGCGCAGGAAAGACAGTACCTGCGCCTTGAGAACCTCCGGCAGATGTTCGTCGGCACACTCGCGGAGTTCGATGTCTGTCTGCACGTCGGCAGGGTCTGGCCTCAGGGCACGCTTCGCAACTCGTTTACGGTGTGGAACGTGCCTGCGCAGGCTGAGACGGAACGACTCCGGGGCGGCTCCCAGATTGGGAGCCGCCCCGGCTGTTGTCGTTCTCCCGAAGGACCAAAATCACGCTCTGACCTGCGGTTTCTCTTCACTCTGGGGGAGTGGCGGAGGATACGAGATTCGAACTCGTGAGGGGTTGCCCCCAACACGCTTTCCAAGCGTGCGCCCTAGGCCTCTAGGCGAATCCTCCAAGCGGAGAGAATACCGAGGCGCAGCGGGAATCCGAAATCGGGGCGTACTCGGACCTTAAGGTCGGTGGTATGGGTGACTTGCTGTTGCGGGCGATCGGCGTGGGGGAAGTGGATGGGCTGCAGGAGTTGATCGAGTCGGATCCGGGGTACACCGAGCGGATCACCGGGTATCCGCCTGGGGAGTCGGATGCGCAGAGTCTGTTGATGATGCGGCCAGAGGGGCTGGCTGAGGACGCCAAGGTTGTGTTGGGGGCGTTCGCGGGGCAGGAGCTCGTTGCGGTCGTTGATCTGCTCAGGGGCTTCCCGAACGAGCGCACCGCGTTCATCGGTCTCCTTGAGGTGCACTCGGGCCACCAGGGGCGCGGCCACGGCAAGGCGACGTACGAGCTTGTCCAGCGGTACGTCGAGACCACGTGGCCCGAGATCCGGACGATGCGGCTGGCCGTGGTGGACACGAACGCACAGGTCGCTACCGGGTTCTGGCAGCGGCTGGGGTTTGAGGCGACTGGTGAGGTGCGTCCGTACCGCTACGACAAGCTCGAGTCGAGCGCGCGCCTGTACGAGAAGCAGCTACCCGAGTAAGGCAGGAGCTAGGGCGCGCCACTGGTCGGTCGGCTGGGGGCCTGTGACTCCGGTGATTACGTTGACGGCCACGTGGTCCGCGCCGGCGTCGAGGTGCTCGGTCAGCTTGGCCTTGATGTCTGCGGGCGTGCCCCAGGCGGCGAGTGAATCGACCATGTGGTCAGGTAGCTCGGACAGGTCGCTCTCACTGAACCCTTGCCGCTTTAGCGAGGCGGCGTACCCAGGGATGCGCGGGAAGAAGCTGATGGTGTCCCGTGCGATCGCCCGAGCCCGGTCCGCGTCTGTCTCCAGTACGACGAGGTGGCTGACGGCCAGGAGCTTGTCCGGACCCAGGACCTTCCGCGCCTCAGCGGAGTACGCCGCACTGGTCAGGAACGGGTACGCACCGGCGGACCGGTCTGCGGCGAGCTTCAGCATCCGCGGACCGAGCGCAGCGAGCACGCGACGCTCCACGGGTACGTCCAGCTCGTCCAAGTACGCGTTGAGCGTGGCAATCGGTTTGGCGCCGTGCGCCCCACCCAGACCGACGGTGAACCGTCCCGGCGCGGATGCCTCCAGCTGGGCGTACGTCGTACTCACGTCGGCCGCGCTGTACTTCACCACCGCCAGGATCCCGCTGACGAACTTGATCGCCGTCGTCGCGCTCACCAGATCGGTGATCGTCTGCAGCCCGGGCAGCGGACCGCCCGACAGCCAGATCGCCGGGTACCCGAGTTCTTCGGCCGCCCGCGCCGCCGCAATGGACTCCGCACTGCTGTCGAGCCCGGTCGTGATGCCGAAGGGCCCGAATTGATGATCCGTCACTGAACCAGAGTGATCCTGATCCGGTCCGGCCGCCAGGGTGTTCGCTCAGAGCGTTCGCAAGGGATCGTGGCCCACCGACATCAGCCGGTGCCGCCAGTGCGCGTCGCCGGCCGTGGGCTCCGGTTCGTCACCGCGCTGCTGACGAACCCGCCGTACGACGCGTTCCATCGCCGCCATGTCGTCGCCGGTGAGATCGGCTCGCCGCTTGCCGAGGATGTGCACCATGTGCTCCCCGAGCTCGTGGCCCGTCTCGTCCGGCGTCGGCTCGGTCGCCTCGCCCGCGGCATCCGTCCGCAGCCAGTCCTCGAGCTCCCTCGACGTCATGTTCACCAGTTGGTGGAATTCGTTCCACAGGTCATCGCTGACCCGGTTCTCGGCCATCACTACCTCCTCCGTAGGCGGGTACCCACAGCAGCAAGCCGAAATCAGACGCCGGCCGATTCCCGGTTGGCGAGGGGGATCCCGTACACTTCTTGCTGGTTCCCCGCGTGGCGGTATCTCGCCCAATCCCCCCAGGGCCGGAAGGCAGCAAGGGTAAGTGAGCTCTTCCGGGTGCGCGGGGAATCCTCATGTCTAGGCTTGGTCCTCCCGAGACAGAGGAGCGCGATGAACCCCGAGAGTCGTTACCTGCAGGAACTGATCATTGCGGAGCTCGGTGTGCCCGGGGCGTTCGAGGTGGACAACGAGATCGAGCAGCGGGTCGAGTTCCTCGCGGACCGACTCCGGCGGACCGGCGCGACGGCGTACGTGCTCGGGATCAGCGGCGGCGTCGACTCCGCCACGGCCGGCCGCCTCTGCCAGCTCGCGGTGGAGCGGGTCCGGTCGGAGGGCGGTCAGGCGACGTTCGTCGCGATGCGGCTGCCGTACGGCGTGCAGGCCGACGAGGCGGACGCCCAGCGCTCGCTCGAGTTCATCAAGCCCGACGAGACCCTCGTGGTCGACGTGAAGCCGGCCACCGACGCCATGGTGGAGGCGGTGCGGCACTCCGGTCTTGGCGACCGTGAGGACTTCCACGTCGGCAACATCAAGGCCCGTCAGCGCATGGTCGCGCAGTACCTCGTGGCCGGCGCCCGCGGCGGTCTGGTGGTCGGCACGGACCACGCGGCGGAGGCGGTGATGGGCTTCTTCACCAAGTACGGCGACGGCGCCTGCGACCTGACGCCGCTGTCCGGGCTCACCAAGCGGCGCGTCCGCGCCGTCGGCGAGCGGCTCGGCGCGTCACCGGACATCACCGGCAAGGTGCCGACCGCGGACCTGGAGACGAACAACCCGGGCGTCCCGGACGAGACTGTGCTGGGCGTGACGTACGACGAGATCGACGACTTCCTCGAGGGTCGCGACGTGGACGAGAAGGCCGCGAGCACGATCATCGCGACGCACCGCCGTACCGCCCACAAACGAGCTGTGCCCCTCGCCTTCAGCTGAGTCAGGCGGTGTGAG
This sequence comes from Kribbella sp. VKM Ac-2571, assembly GCF_004362255.1. Lineage (NCBI taxonomy): Bacteria > Bacillati > Actinomycetota > Actinomycetes > Propionibacteriales > Kribbellaceae > Kribbella > Kribbella sp. VKM Ac-2571. The sequence continues at coordinate 190,758 of NZ_SNWS01000008.1, read as the reverse complement.
CGAGCTGTAGCTGGCGGACGCGGTTGGCGAGGCGGGCCAGGCGGATCGTGGCGATGTTCCGGTACGCCGGGCGTAGGACCGTCGCGAGCGGGCCTGACTGCTCGAACGTGTGGGTGACGCGGCTGTCCGCCCCGATGGTCCACACGCCGACCTCGCGGAACCCGGGGACCTGCCAGACGATCTCGACGCGGTCCGCCTCGACCACGGTGTACTGCAGCTCGCCGGAGAAGCCTGGACGCACGCGGAGCGCGTAGCGGGTCCCCGGGTTCGTCTCGCGGGGCCCGTCGATGGCGATGAACGCCTCGTTCCACTCCGGCAGGCCCAGGGCGTCCAGCAGCACCTGCCGGATCGCCGCCTGGCCGGCGTGGATGGTCTCGGTGGCCTGTTCCATGACTAGTTCTCCTGGTGGGCGAGTGCGGGACCCCGACGGCGGGCCAGGGCAGCCCCGGTCGGGAAGGCGTCGGCGAGCGAGCGCAGGGTCGAGATCGTCTCGTCGAGCGGCTGGCCGGCGAGACGGTCGTCCATGGTGCGGTGCAGCCGGTTCTCCGCGGTGATGATGCGGCGGTGCAGCGCGCGGCCCTGCGGAGTCAGGCTGAGCGCGAGATAACGCCGGTCGATCTTGTCGATGCCTCGTTTGACCAGGCCCTGCGCGACGAGCCGGTCGACGAGCCGGCTCGGACTGTTGCCGGTCTCGCAGACGAGCAGCCCGCCAAGAGCGTTCAGCGTCAGTGGGCCGTGGTCGCGGAGCACGCGCAGAACCTCTGCCTGGGAAGGCGTTATGCCGAGCGGGCGCAGCTCCGCCGCGAGCAGACGGTTGCCCTCACGCTGGATCGCCAGCACGAGATAACGAAGCTCCTCGACAACCTTCATGGCAGATATATTACACGACACGTGTGTCATGTCATCTGTTGGTCGTGAGTGTCTCGGTGCTTGTTGCCTGAGGCGACAGTTCCGGATGAGTTCCGGGAGAGTGCCGGAGAAAGTCCGGTTGAGGTCATGGTCAAGGTGACATCGCGACTGGCACAGTGTCTGCATGAAGGGTCTGATGCAGAGTTACCAGCTGTCCCTGGACACGATCTTCCGGCGGGCTGAGCAGTTCTACCCGGACAAGACCGTCTACACAGGCGGTCCGGCACCGACGAACGTGACGTACGGCGAGTGGGCGGACCGGACCAGACGCCTGGGCGGGGTTCTGGACACGCTCGGCATCAGCTCGGACGGCCGCGTCGCCACCTTCGCGTGGAACTCGGGACGACACCTCGAGCTGTACTTCGCCGCGCCCTGCACCGGCCGGGTGCTGCACACGCTGAACATCAGACTCTTCCCCGATCAGGTCGTGTACATCGCGAACCACGCCGAGGACGAGGTCGTGTTCGTCGACCGCTCGCTGCTCGGGTTGTTCCTGCCGTTGCTGGAGCGGCTGCCGGAGGTTCGCCACGTCGTCGTGATGGACGACCTGCCGGCGGGGGCGCCGTCGGCGGAGATCCCGGACGACCCGCGCTTCCACGACTACGAGGAACTGGTTGCCGCGGCCCAACCGGTGGAGTTCCACGTCGAGGACGAGAACCAGGCCGCCGCGATGTGTTACACGAGCGGTACGACGGGAAACCCGAAGGGCGTCGTCTACTCACACCGGTCCACCTGGCTGCACTCGATCGGTGTGCTGACCAACGCCGGGATCGGGCTCGCCGAGACCGACACCGTGATGCCGGTCGTGCCGATGTTCCACGCGAACGCCTGGGGCCTGGCGCACGCGGCGCCGATGGCGGGTGCGTCGCTGGTGTTCCCGGGGCCGGACATGAGTCCGCAGGGGATTCTCAAACTGCTCCAGGAGCAGGAGGTCACTCTGTCGGCGGGCGTACCAACGATCTGGCAGGGTTTGCTGCCGCTGCTCGACGGGGTGGAGTTGCCGAAGTTGCGTCGGATCCCGTGCGGTGGGTCCGCGGTGCCGGAGGCGCTGTCGGAGGCGTTCCGTAAGAAGTTGGGCCGGCCGATCCTGCAGGCGTGGGGGATGACGGAGACCAGCCCGGTGGCGACTGCGGCGCACGTTCCCGAGCGGAACAAGGACCTTCCGGAGGAGGAGCAGGCGCATCTGCGGGCGCGGGCGGGTCTGCCGTTGCCGGGTGTCGAGGTGCGGATCGTCGAGCCCGGTTCGATCACGCCGTTGCCGTGGGACGACGAGACGACCGGCGAGCTGCAGGTGCGTGGGCCGTGGATCGCCGCGGAGTACTACCGGCCGGACGACGGGGTGCAGCTGAACACGGAGGACGGGTGGATGAAGACGGGAGACGTCGCCGCCATCGATCAGTACGGGTCGGTGCGGATCGTCGACCGGACGAAGGACCTGGTGAAGTCCGGCGGCGAGTGGATCAGCTCGGTCGAGCTGGAGAACCTGCTGATGGCCCATCCCGCGGTGAAGGAGGCCGCGGTGATCGGCGTGCCGCATCCGAAGTGGGACGAGCGGCCGCTGGCGTGTGTCGTTCTTCAGGAGGGTGCGAGCGCGACGGGCGAGGAGATCCTCGAGTACCTGCAGCCGTTGGTCGCGAAATGGTGGCTCCCCGATGCGGTCGAGTTCATCGACGAGGTCCCGAAGACGTCAGTCGGCAAGTTCTCGAAGAAGGACCTCCGCAGCCGCTTCGCCAACTACCACTTGAAGTAGGGGTGATCAGGCGAAGCTGACGTGGAAGTGGTTCTGGAGGTGCGCGAGGGTTACGTCCACGAACTCTTGAGGCCACTCGCCGCCGGTTCGTTCGGCGAGGGCGGTGCCGCGGGTGATGAACTGGCGGCAGATGTACTGGTTCGCCGCGATGATGTCGGCGAGCTCGGTGCCGGCGGCCGGGATGGACTCCAGAGCGGCGCGTTGCTCGTCGGACAGGAAGGCGTTCAGGCGCTTGGCTCCGCCGTTTCGGCGTACGCCGCGTTCGGCGAGCATGAGCGCTATGAGCTGGTCGCGGACGACGCCGACGCCCTGGTTGCCGACGATCCGCTCGTCCCGCCCGAGGACCGTGACCAGATTTCCGAGGAAGTAGAAGAAGAGGTTCACGGTGGCGGCCGGCCAGTACGGTTCCCCGGGCCGCCCACCCTTCGGTGCGAGATCGCCCTCCGGGAACAGGGTCCCGTCCCGGTCGAACAGCACCCGCACGCCGTCGTACTGGAACCGGTCGAACGACGCGAGCGGATGCACGATCAGATCGACATGCAACCAGTCCGCCGTGATCCCGACCCCGCCGATCATCCCCGGCAGTCGATCCGCCAGCACGGTCGGCCCGACGAGCTCCCGCAGTACGTCGTCCCAATGCTCCGTGAACCATTCGGTGCTGTCGTCCGTCACCACCAGATGTACGTCGACATCGCTGAACCGATCAGATGCGCCTGTCGCGTAACTGCCGATCAGGTACACCGCCAGGACCCGCTCGTCGCCGCGCAGTACCTCTGCCGCGCGCGCGATCACTGCCTGCTGCCGCTCGTCCCCAGTCGTCACCGGACCACCCTAGGACGCTCACCAGGGCGGGGGCGGGGAATTGTCCGCGGGCGGCGCTAGGGTTGCGGGCGTGGAAGCGCCCCTTGCCTTGTACCGCCGGTACCGCCCGGACACGTTCGCGCAAGTGATCGGGCAGGACCACGTCACCGCGCCGCTGCGGAACGCGCTGAGCAACAACCGGGTGAATCACGCCTACCTGTTCTCCGGGCCGCGCGGGTGTGGAAAGACCACCAGTGCGCGGATCCTCGCCCGGGCGATCAACTGTGAGAAGGGACCGATCGCCGAGCCGTGCGGGGTGTGCAAGTCCTGTACCGACCTGGCGCGTGGCGGGCCCGGCAGCATCGACGTGATCGAGATCGACGCGGCGTCGCACGGCGGTGTCGACGACGCCCGTGACCTGCGCGAGCGGGCGTTCTTCGCGCCGGTCGAGAGCCGCTACAAGATCTACATCATCGACGAGGCGCACATGGTGACCACGCAGGGCTTCAACGCCCTGCTGAAGCTGGTCGAGGAGCCGCCGCCGCACCTCAAGTTCATCTTCGCCACCACCGAGCCCGACAAGGTGATCGGGACGATCCGGTCGCGGACGCACCACTACCCGTTCCGCCTGGTGCCGCCGAAGGTGCTCGCGGACTACATGGCGACCCTGTGCGAGTCCGAGGGTGTGTCGATCGAGCCGGCCGCGCTGCCGCTGGTCGTGCGGGCCGGCGCCGGGTCGGTGCGTGACTCGCTGAGCGTGCTCGACCAGTTGATCGGCGGCGCGGGGCCGGCCGGGGTGACGTACGAGCTGGCGGTCGCGCTGCTCGGGTTCACGCCGGACTCGCTGCTCGACGCGTGTGTGGACGGGTTCGCGGCGCATGACAGCGCGGCGGTGTTCGAGACGATCGAGAAGGTCATCGAGACCGGTCAGGACCCGAAGCGGTTCGCCGAGGACCTGCTGCGGCGGCTGCGGGACCTCGTCATCCTGTCCGCCGTACCGACGGCTGTGACCTCCGGTCTGATCGAGGCCGCCGAGGACCAGGCGGAGCGACTGCAGACGCAGGCCGCTGGGATCGGTCCGGCGGAGCTGACGCGGGCGGCGGACATCGTCGCGGAGGGTTTGCTGGACATGCGTGGCGCGACCGCGCCCCGTCTGCAGCTCGAGCTGATCTGCGCGAAGGTACTCCTTCCAGGGGCGGACGACTCCACGAATGGCATCCAAGCTCGCCTCGACCGCATGGAACGCCGCCTCACGATCGGAGTCCCCGCGGGCTCGACGGATGCTGCGGCGGTCAGCGCAGGTACGCCGGACGTCGCCCAAGCACCTGCTGGTACGCCGGGCGCTGCCGCCACGAGCAGAGCAGCCGCACGAGCCGCCGCAACTACAGGCAACCGCCCGGGCTCCACCGAGCCGCCCACTGCGCCGCCGGCCCAGGCTGGCCCAGATGTGGCAGCTGCTCCGGGCAGCACGGCCGGTGCGAGTGATGGGGCTGGCGGTGGTCAGTCGGCGGGCAGCGGTGCGGAGGGCGCGTCCGGTGGTGACACGGCTGTGGCTGCTGCGTCCGGCGCTGGGGCTGGTGGCGATGTGGCTGCGGCTGCTGTGTCCGGTGGTGGGGTTGGTGGCGACGAGGTCAGGCGGTCTGGAGCCGGTGCCGGCTCTACGGCGCGGGGCTCTGGTGGGGGTGACGGCCCCGCGGCGCACGGCTCTGGTGGTGGGGCGCGTACCGGTGCCTGGGGTGACGAGCCTGCTGCACAGGCCAGTTCACCTGCACAGTCCAGCGCCCCGGCGCAGCCCAGTAGCCCGCCACAGTCCAGCACTCCGGCACAGTCCAGTGCGCCTGGGCAGGCTGCGGTTGGTGGGGTCGGGGCCGTTGGGTTGGGGGATATTCGGCGGTTGTGGCCTGAGGTTTTGGAGGCTGTGAAGGCGCAGCGGCGGTTCGCTTGGATCATGCTGAGTCAGAACGCTCAGGTGATCGCGATCGACGATCAGACGCTCACTCTGGGGCTGGTGAATGCTGGTGCCCGGGAGAGCTTCGCGCGTTCGGGAAGTGACGAGATTCTTCGCCAGGCGATGATCGACACCATTGGCGTCGATCGACGGGTCGAGGCCGTCGTCGACCCGTCGACCGACCCGGGAGCGGGGGGCGGCTCCACTGGGCGCTCTGGCCCGCAGACCGGCGGACCGGGTCACTCGGGCGGTTCCGGCCCACAGCCCGGTGGCACCGCAGGCTCCGGCAGCCCTGGCGCTACAGGCCCCGGCGGCCCTGGGGCTGCGGGTCCCGGTAGCCCGACCGCCGATGCGGGCGGCGCAGGCTCCGGCGGTCCAGGGGCAGGCGGACCGAGTGCAGGCGGCGCAGGCACGAGCGGTCCCGGTGCAGATGGGCCGGGTGCAGGTGGGCCAGGAGCGAGCGGTGCCGGTGCAGGTGGGCCGGGAGTGGGCGGTCCCGGTGTAGGTGGATCGGGTGTGGGTGGGCCGGAGACGGACGGGCCCGGAGGGTCGGGGGCAGGTGGTCCCGGCATGAGCGGTCCGGGCGCAGGCGCTTCAGGTGCGGGCGGTTCCGGTGTGGGTGCGGGTGGATCGGGTGCGGCTGCAGTAGGCCGAGTAGGCGCGGGCGGGGCTGATTCTGGGGCGGCGGGGGTTGCGGCTCGGGGGACTGTGGATGAGGGGCGGACCGGGCAGTGGGGGGATGGGCCTGGGGCGGTTGCTTTGCAGGAGCCGCCTGATTCTGAGTTCGACGTACCGCCGGAAGATCCTTGGATGGACGGGCCTGCCACACGGCCTGCGAGGCAGCAGTCTGCGGCGGAGCGGCGGGAGCAGGCCGGGAGTAAGCGTCGGGCGGCTGAGGCGGCGGTTGCCGCTGAGCAGGCGCGGCTGGCAGCTTCTGCGGCCGCGGCCGCTCCTGAGGTGCCGCTGACTCCCGAAGAGGAAGCCGACTCGATCGGCGAGGACGACATCGTGCTGGAAGAGGACTCCCGTTCGCACACGGACCTCCTCCGAGAAACCCTCGGAGCCCAGATCATCACCGAAGAACCCAACTAACCCCACCCGAAACACCACCACCGCCCACCGCGAGCACCAAACCGCCCGCCCCGAGCACCAAACCGCCGCCCCGGGCACCGCCACCGCCCGACCCGAACGCCGCCACCGCCCGCGCCGAGTACCAAACCGCCCGCGGCGAGCACCAAACCGCCCGCCCGGGCACCGCAACCGCCCGACCCGAGCGCCGCCACCGCCCGCGGCGAGCACCAAACCGCCCGCGGCGAGCACCCCAACCGCCCGACCCGAGCGCCGCAACCGCCTGCGGCGAGCGGCAGGGCGGTTCTGCGCGACACGCAGGGACGGGGTTCGTGGGGGATGGTCACGTGACCGACGCGCATGTTGCAGGTGTGTACGACGAGTCGCGGAACCCGACCGGCGCAGCACACGAGCGGATAACCCCTCGTGTTCAGGGTTCTCCCGTTCTGTATTAGCAGAGAACCCCTCACACGAGGGGATAACGGCTGGTCTTCTGGTTGGTGTGCCGGCTGGGTGGAGTCAGGTGCGTTGTGCGGGGAAGTCCACAGTGGGTGGGGATCGGTTGCGGAGGGTGTCCACAGGATTCACCGGCGTGTGGACGAAGCTGTCCACAGGGGTGTGGACAAACTGGGGAGACTGGTCGGTTTCTGGGGGTGGGTGGGCTTGTCCGCGGGACCGGCTAGTGTTGAGGCTCGGGTTGTTGGGCGGTTCGGACGAGGAGATCGCAGTGTTCGACGGTGGCGGTGCTGGGGGCTTCGATATGTCCAACCTGCTCGCGCAGGCACAGGCGATGCAGAACCAGTTGATGGAAGCGCAGGCCGACCTGGAGGGTCAGGAGATCGAAGGATCCGCCGGCGGCGGTCTGGTGACCGCCCTGGTGTCGGGCACCGGCGAGCTTCTCAGCTTGGACATCAAGAAAGAGGCCGTGGACCCGGACGACACCGAGACGCTGGCCGACCTGATCGTCGCCGCGGTCCGGGACGCCTCGGAGAACGCGAAGCAGGCCGCGGCCGCCGCGATGGGACCGCTGGCCGGTGGGCTGGGCGGCGCGTTCGGGGGTGAGGGCGGCTTCCCCGGCTTCGGTGGCGCGCCCGGCGGCGGTTCGTCCGCGCCGGCCGGCTTCGGCCTGCCCGGCGCACGGCCCGCGGTCGAGTCGGGCGACGACGCCGACGAGAACGACGCCACCCAGACCGACCGGCCGAGCGGCCCCGCCACCCCGGGCCCGGCCAACGAAGGTCAGGCACGCCCAGGCGCGGACGACCGCGGTGGAGTCGGGTTCGTGAACCCGGGCAGCGCGGCCGGCGAGCCCGGCCAGAACCCGGGCTGACGTGTACGAGGGGGCCGTTCAGGATCTCATCGACGAGCTGGGGAGGTTGCCTGGTGTGGGGCCGAAGTCCGCGCAGCGGATCGCGTTCCACCTGCTGGCGGCCGACGAGACCGACGTACGGCGGCTCGCGCATGTGCTCGTGCAGGTGAAGGAGAGGGTCAAGTTCTGCGAGATCTGCGGCAACGTCTCCGAGGAGACGCAGTGCCGGATCTGCCGGGACCCGCGCCGCGACCTGAGCCTGATCTGTGTGGTCGAGGAGGCCAAGGACGTGGTCGCCATCGAGCGCACCCGCGAGTTCCGCGGCCGGTACCACGTGCTCGGCGGGGCGATCTCGCCGATCGAGGGCATCGGGCCGGACGAGTTGCGGATCAAGGAGCTCATGCAGCGGCTGGCGAGCGGTGAGGTGACCGAGATCATCCTGGCCACCGATCCGAACCTCGAAGGTGAGGCGACCGCAACGTACTTGAGCCGCCTGCTGCGGCCCATGGGGTTGCGCGTCACCCGATTGGCTAGTGGACTTCCAGTAGGCGGTGACCTCGAGTACGCCGACGAGGTGACCCTCGGACGGGCGTTTGAAGGGCGACGATCGATCGATGACTGAACCAACAGATATTGCAGAGCGGGCACTGAGCACGGACTCCGAGGACCTCGAGGAGTTCGCCGAGCAGATCGCCGACCAGGTCCGGAGCTTCCTGATCTCGGTCCGCGACATCGCCGCGCAGCCGGACGAGGACGGGGTCGACGAGGGCCTCGCCTCGCTGCCGTACCTGCTGCTCGAGGTGAGCCAGTTGCTGCTCGCCGGCGGCCGGCTCGGCGCGTTCGAGGACTTCGTGCCGGAGGAGCGCTTCGAGAGCGACGCCGGCCCGGACCCGGACCTGGACGCGATGCGGGACCGGCTCGCGGCGCTGTTCGAAGGCCTGGACGAGTATGCGGAGGTCTTCGATCCGTACGCCGCTCCGCCGGAGATCACCGTCAACCGGCTCTCCGACGACCTGACCGCGATCGCGACCGACCTCGTGCACGGCCTCGCGCACTACGAGGACGGTCGGGTGGTCGAGGCGCTGTGGTGGTGGCAGTTCTCGTACGTGTCCACGTGGGGTGCCGCTGCGAGCGCCGTACTGCGGGCCATCCAGTCGCTGATCGCGCACGACCGGCTGGAGCCGGCGCACGACGCGGAGACCGAGGCGACCGACCGTGAGCTCGTCGAGGTCGCCGAAGAGGTCGTGCAGCGCCGCTGACGCGATGTCTGTTCTCGAACTCGTACGGCGGTTGCCCGAGCCGGCCGTCGTACGGCGGGTGAGCCGGGCGCTCGCCGTACTCGATCTGGTGCTGAACGACGACGCGTCGACCCGGTACTACGAGTTCGACGCGCGCTGGTCCGGGACCGAGGAAGCTGCCCTGATGCGGGACGGGTCGGGGAACGAGTACTCGATCGTGTTCTCGCCGGACGGGACGTTCGCGTACGGATTCGATCACGAGTCGCCGATGTCGCCGTACGTCAACGGGATGAAGCCCTGGCCCGGGCTGCTGGACGGCGTACCCGAGGTGTTCCACGCGCAGCGGGACGACAAGGCGTTCTGGGACGAAGCGCCGCGGGCGACGGTGTGCTTCTGGCGTACGACGGACGACACCGCCTGGCGCTGCGGTCCGGTGGAAGGCAACGACGGGGCGGACTGGCTGTTCGAACTGGTGGCCGACGGTCGTCCGGAGGCGTACCTGACCTTCGCCGAGGACTACTACGAACAAGCGCTGGACCTCGAGGCCGTCCGGCACGTGTACGCGCTGATGCCACTGACGGAGTACGTCGTCACGTCGCTCAATCGCCAGCGCCGCTTGGCCGATCTCAAAGAAGCCATCGCCGAGATCGGCTACCCGCGTAGTTAGTCCGGCAGCATCGGCATCTCCAGGCCCTGGGACTTGCCGAGGAGGATGCCCCGGGTGATGGCGTTGGTGCCGAACTTGTCCTTGACCTGGTCGAGCGCGGAGTCGAGCTCGTTGTTGGCGGCCTTGTCGAAGGGGAGCGCCAGCTGGAGCGCGGCCTCGTTCTCCAGGTTGCCGACGGAGATGCCGATCATGGTGAGGCCCTGGGCGGTGATCAGCGGATGGGCCGCGCGGAGCAGCGCTCGGGCGGTGATCAGGATCGCCCTCGTCTGATCTGTTGCCTGCGGCAACGTGTGGGAGCGGGTGGCCCGGGTGAAGTCGTCGAAGCGCAGCCGCAACGTCACCGTCCGCCCGGAGCGGCCCGCGGAGCGCATCCGCCGACTGACGCGATCGACGAGACCTGCGAGTACGGCGTCCAGCGTGGCCGGCGACTTCGGTGAACGGCCCAAGGCCCGCTGCGATCCGATCGACCGGCGTCGTCGGCCAACCTCGATCGGACGCGGGTCCCGGTTGTGTGCGAGGGCGTGCAGATGCCGCCCGGAGGCCCGGCCGAGCATCGCGACCAGCGCGGCCTCGGGCAGCATCGCGACATCGCCCACCTTGGTCAGCCCGCGATTCCGCAGCTTCTCCGCCGTCACCTCGCCGACGCCCCACAGCCGGGAAACATCCAACGGGTGCAGGAACTCCAGCTCCCGGTCCGGCGCGACCTCGAGCAGGCCGTCCGGCTTCGCGACGCCGCTCGCGACCTTCGCCAGGAACTTCGTCCGCGCGACCCCGACCGTGATCGGCAGCCCGACCCGCGACAGCACCTCCGCACGGAGATGTCGCGCGATCTCCAGCGGCGTACCACGGATCTTCCGCAGGCCGCCAACATCCAGGAACGCCTCGTCGATCGAGAGCCCCTCGACCAGCGGGGTGGTGTCCTCGAAGACCTTGAACACCGCCTTGCTGGCCTCGGAGTACGCCGACATCCGCGGCTCGACCACGATCGCGCCCGGGCACCGGCGCAACGCCTGCCCGCCGTTCATCGCCGTCCGCACCCCGAACGCCTTGGCCTCGTAGCTGCAGGCGAGCACGACACCGGCGCCCACGATCACGGGCCGGCCGCGCAGGCGTGGGTCATCGCGCTGCTCGACCGATGCGTAGAACGCGTCCAGGTCGGCATGCAGGATGGTCGCTGCCTGCGATTCGGGCACGAACATATGTTCGCATAGACCGTGGACAAGATGGGAGAAGCAGGATAGGGAGAATTCCCGAGGCGGCGGACATCGATGTCAGGAAAGAATGAGCTTTATGGACCTGACGGCATACCGCGATCTCTGGAAGACCCAGGGCGTGATGGCGCTGCTCGCCTCGGCCTTGATCGCGCGGTTGCCGGTGCTGGCGACGATGGTCCCGCTGGCGTTCCTGGCCAAGGACGCGGCCGGCAACTTCGGCTGGGCCGGTGTGGTCGCCGGCGCCTATTCGGTCGGTACGGCGGTTGCGAGCGTCGTCTGGTCCCGGATGGCGGACCGTAAGGGCGCACGCAAGGTAGTGATCGGCACCGGGATGGCCTGGGGTGTCTGGATGGCAGTGCTCGCCTTGCTGCCGTACAGCTGGTACCGGCTGTTTCCGATCGCGGCTGCGCTGGCTGGTGTGTTCGTCGCGCCCGTCACGTCCGCACTGCGCGCAAACTGGCCGCGGATCGTGCACGGCTCCCGCCTGCGTGCGGTCTACTCACTGGACGCCACGGCACAGGAGCTGCTGTTCGTCTTCGGTCCGATGCTCGGCGCGGTCATGGTCAGCTTCGCGAGTCCGCGGGCCGGTCTGCTGGCCTGTGCGGTCACGGCGGCGGCAGCGATCTGGTGGTTCGGTCTGAACCAGCAGTCCGGCGTACCGCACAACGAGGGCGCCGGTCCGCGTCCCACTGCCTGGCAGTTGGTGTTCCATCCGCACCGTACGCCGATCCTGTTCGCCTGGGCGTGCCTGGTGATGGGGTTCGCGTCGATGTCGCTCGGCATGGTCGCTGTCGCGGACGAGCACGGGAACCGGCTGATCGCGGGCATCCTCGAGACCGTCGCAGCGGTCGGCAGCGTGACCGGCGGTGTGATCAACGGTGCCCTGCCCGGCGGACGTACGTCGGCCGTGTGGCGGCGGATGCTGTTGTTCGCCGGACTGGTCGCCGCCTGCATCTTCGTGACGTCGTCCGTGGTCGCGCTGGCGATCGGGATGTTCGCCGCCGGCTGCATGATCGCTCCGACGGTCGCGGCGCTCTACGAACGCGTCGGCGCACTCACCCCGACGTCAGCGCACACCGAGATCTTCGGGTGGACGCAGAGCGGCGGAATGGTCGGTTCGGCCATCGGCTCCGCCGTCGCGGGCGCGGTGGTCGAGGCGTTCGGCGTTCGCTACGCGTGGGTCCTGACGGCAGGCCTCACCGTACTCGCGACCCTGTCCCTGCTCCGGGTTCCGCCCCATCGGCCGGTCGACACCAGTGCCGTCGACGGCGCCGCGGTCGCGGCGTAGCGCACGCGGTAGTCCGCCTCCAGTACGCCGCCGTCGCGGGCGCACATCGAGATCAGTTGCAGGTGGCGCCGGTCCAGGAGCATGCCGCGACCCGCGGCGACCGGGTGGATGAGCAGGGAGATCTCGTCGACCAGGCGCCACCGCAGCAGCGCGCGGACCAGCGTCAGGCTGCCGATCACGCGCAGATCGTCACCGGGCACGGCCTTGAGGGCGGACAGCACCCGCCGGGTGTCGCCCTGCAGTAGCTCGGTGCCCGGGCGCGCGACCACGGGACGGGATCCGACCACGAGGTTCCGGGTGTGCTCGAGTCCTTCGAGCGAACCGGCGTACCGCTCGAACGTACGCCGTCCCCACAGCACGGTCCCGCTCTCGGGCAGCAGTTGCTCGATCGCCGGCCGCGCCAGCCATTGCTCCGGCCGCTCGACGATGCCGTCCTCGGACATGCACAACCTGGCCACGATGTTCCGCATACCAACTGAGATGCAGGTAATGCCCCGAAGGTTATGCCCGGCGGCCGCGGTGCAGTTCGGTCTCCAGGGCGTCGAGCCGGTTCGTCCAGAACTTGCGGTATCGGTCCAGCCAGCTGTCGATCTCCCGCAGCGGCTCGGGATCGACGGCGTACAGCCGCCGCGTGCCGTCGACGGTCACGGTCGCGAACCCGTTGTCGCGCAGCACCCGCAGGTGCTGGGACACGGCCGGCTGGCTGATGCCGAACTCCGCGCCGATCGTGCCGGCGATACTGCCGGCCGGCAGCTCGCCGTCGGCGAGCAGCTCCAGGATCCGGCGCCGGACCGGGTCGCCGAGAATGTCGAACGCGTGCACCGGTACAGTATTTCAGCGATGACTTATATGGACAAGTGCGGCTGACCGGTTGCTGGTCAGCCGGTAGGCAACGGTCAGGTCACGGCTAGAATGATCGACGAGACTACGCCTGGTGCAACGCCGCACGGCGTACCGCAACCAGTGGTTTGAGGAGAAACACTGTGGGACGCGTCGTACACAAGTACGGCGGTTCTTCGGTCGCCGACGCCGATTGCATCAAGCGCGTGGCCCAACGGATCGTCGCGACAAAGAAGGCCGGGAACGACGTCGTGGTGGTCATCTCCGCCATGGGCGACACCACCGACGAACTGATGGACCTGGCCCAGCAGGTCTCTCCGCTGCCCCCGCCGCGCGAGCTGGACATGCTGCTCACCTCCGGTGAGCGGATCTCCGCCGCGCTGCTGGCGATGGCGATCGCCAACCTGGGGTACGAGGCCCGGAGCTTCACCGGCTCGCAGGCCGGCGTGATCACGACCGCCGCGCACGGCAACGCGCGCATCATCGACATCACGCCGGGCCGGATCGAGGACGCGCTGGGTGAGGGCCACATCGCGATCGTGGCCGGTTTCCAGGGCGTCGCCCAGGACACCAAGGACATCACCACGATGGGCCGCGGCGCCTCCGACACCACCGCGGTCGCGCTCGCCGCCGCGCTGGAGGCCGACTACTGCGAGATCTACACCGACGTGGACGGCATCTTCACCGCGGACCCGCGGATCGTGCCGGCCGCCCAGCAGATCCCGAAGATCTCCTACGAGGAGATGCTCGAGATGGCTGCCTGCGGCGCCAAGGTGCTGCACCTGCGCTGCGTCGAGTACGCGCGGCGTTACAACGTCCCCGTCCACGTGCGTTCCTCCTTCTCGCAGAAGGAAGGCACCTGGGTCGTCGATGCGAAGGAACTGGATCAGATGGAACAGGCGATCATCTCCGGCGTCGTGCAGGACCGCGGCGAAGCCAAGATCACCGTGGTCGGCGTGCCCGACAAGCCGGGCGAGGCGGCCCGGATCTTCGAGACGGTCGCCGGTGCCGACACCAACATCGACATGATCGTGCAGAACGTGTCGGCGGTCGCCACGAACCGCACCGACATCTCGTTCACGCTGCCCCGCGCCGACGGCGCCCGGGCGATGTCCGCGCTGGCGCGGATGAAGGACGAGGTCGGCTACGAGCAGTTGCTGTACGACGACCAGATCGGAAAGGTCTCCGTCGTCGGAGTCGGAATGCGCTCGCACCCGGGCGTTTCCGCGAAGTTCTTCTCCGCGCTCGCCGACGCCGGCGTGAACATCGAGATGATCTCCACCTCGGAGATCCGGATCTCGGTGGTCGTGGACGAGAACCTGGTGGACGCCGCCGTGACCGCGGCGCACACCGCATTCGACCTGGACGACGAGCACACCCAGGCTGTCGTGTACGGAGGAACGGGACGGTGACCCCTGTGAGCGCTGTGGAGAACACGATCGAGGACCGGGCGGGTCTGCCCTCCCTGGCGGTGGTCGGTGCGACCGGCGCCGTCGGGTCGGTGATGCTGACCTTGCTCTCGACCAGGCAGAACGTCTGGGGAGAGATCCGGCTGATCGCCTCCGAGCGCTCCGCGGGCAAGCGGCTCAAGGTCCGCGGCGAGGAGGTCGAGGTGGTCGCGATCAGCGACGCCGCCTTCGACGGCATCGACGTGGCGATGTTCGACGTACCGGACGAGGTGTCGGCGCACTGGGCGCCGATCGCGGCCGCCAAGGGCGCCGTCGTGGTGGACAACTCCGGCGCGTTCCGGATGGACCCGGACGTGCCGCTGGTGGTCCCGGAGGTGAACGCCGAGGCGGCCCGGAACCGGCCGAAGGGCATCATCTCCAACCCGAACTGCACGACGCTGTCGATGATCGTCGCGATGGGCGCGCTGCATCACCGCTACGAGCTCGAGGAGCTTGTCGTGGCGTCGTACCAGGCCGCGTCGGGTGCCGGGCAGTCCGGGATCGACGCGTTGTACGACCAGCTCACCAAGGTGGCGGGCAACCGCGAGCTGGGGAGTACGCCGGGTGACGTGCGGCGCGTGGTGGGCAACGACCTCGGCCCGTTCCCGGCTCCGTTGGCGCTGAACGTCGTACCGTGGGCCGGCTCGCTGAAGGACGACGGCTGGTCGTCGGAGGAGCTGAAGGTTCGCAACGAGTCCCGGAAGATCCTCGGGCTGCCGGATCTGAAGGTGTCCGCGACGTGTGTGCGGGTCCCGGTCGTCACCACGCACTCGCTGTCGGTGCACGCCCGGTTCGTCCAGGAGGTCGACGCCGACGGCGCTCGTGAGGTACTGCGGGACGCTCCGGGTGTGCTGCTCTTCGACAACCCGGCGGAGGGCGAGTTCCCGACGCCGGCTGATGTTGTTGGCACCGACCCGACGTGGGTGGGGCGGATCCGGAAGTCGCTCGACGACCCGAACGCGCTGGAGCTGTTCGTCTGCGGCGACAACCTCCGCAAGGGCGCCGCCCTGAACACCGCCCAGATCGCCGAAGTCGTCGCCAAGGAGTTCAGTCCCGCCAAGGCCTGACCTGGCACTCAGGCCTGCCCAGCGCACCGTCGTCGGCCCCCAAACCGGTTCGGGGAGTTCTACTGGTCGTTTCGGGCGGGTAGCACTCCCCAAACCGGTTTGGGGCGCCTCTGCGGCAGACGCGTTTTTACAGCCAGTTTTCTCGGGCGGCGTGTAGGGCCAACTGGAAGCGGGTGCTGGCGCCTGTGCGGTTCATGAGGCGTTCGAGGTAGCGGAAGAAGGTTCGGCGGCTGATGCCTAGGGTGCGGGCGATGGTGTCGTCCGCGGCGCCGGTTGCCAGCAGGGCCAGGAGGCGGCGCTCGATCGGCTCCAGGCGGTCGTCTTCGGCGCCCACCGACGCGTGCAGCGGCAGCGCGTTGCGCCAGCACAGCTCGAACATCCCGATCAGCGCGGACAGCAGGCTGCTCGGCCGGATGATCAGCAGCGACCGGTTCACGTCAGTGTCGCGCGCGGACATCGACACGAACGCGATCGCCCCGTCGATGATCGTCAGCTTCGCCGGTACGTCGGGTAACACCCGCGCCTGCTCACCGGCCTCCACGCAGGGCAGGATGTTCTCGGTCAGGTACCCCGGCACCTCGACCGACTCCGGCGAGTACACGACCCGGTAGGACACGCCGCGGCGGAGCTGGTCGATCTCCTCCTGGTTCGGTCCGCCGATGTAGTACGGCGGGGAGTCGATGGCCAGGATCTCGCGCTGTACGCCGCTCTTGATCTGGTGGATCCGCTCGACGATCGCGCTGCCGGTGACGACCTCGATCAGGTGCGTGGTCGACTCGTTGTGCACGGTCCGGCGGAACTCGTCGTACGCGTTCAGGACCTCGATCCGGGCCTGCTTCAGCTCGGACTCGCGGCGCAGCGTCATCGCCTCCAGGCCGGCGTCCGGCGGCACCGGCAGGTAGCGCGAGTGGTCCGAACCGGATCGCCGCGCCAGCCCGGCCTGCACCAGGCCGCCCAGAGTGGCGTCGATCGAGCGTTCCCGGTCGGGGACCGCCTCGCCCAGTTCGGTGATCGACGACGGACCGGTCCGCAGCAGATGCTGGTAGACCTTGATCTCGTCGTCGTTGAGCCCGAGCACCTTCAAATGGCCGACACGCTCCGTGTCCGTTGTGCTCACAACGCTCCCCTCCCTTCCGACTGCTGTCACCGTCCGCTACCGCCCCTCCAGCCTAGACGGGGCAATCCAGCGCCGTCGGCACCGAACGTGTCGACCCAAATGCACGCAGCGATATTTGTTGTCCTGTCAGCATTATTGTGCCGTGTCACCATCTGGCCACCATTTCCGCGCAGTCGTGAGCGAGAATTGAGGTCCAGCAGCCCGGCGACGGACCACCTGAGCGCCGCCGGGCTGCTGTTCCAATTCTGGCCTGAGTTGACTGTCTCGTCAGCGGAGCCTGTTTCGGTTGGGTCTCGATCCCGGCGCATCGGTGCCCTCGCACTTCCGTGCCATCACTGGCTGTGCTGGAGGGTGTACAAAATGTGGCATCTCCAATCGTGAGGCCGATGAGGAGGAGTGCCCGATGCGACCGGTTCCGCCCTGTGCCGCCGACCGTACCGGTGCCGCCGTCCCCAGCGTCCGCGGGTCCTCGCAGGGATCCCGGCGGGCGTTGTCCTCCTGCGGTCTCCGGTCCGTCCCCACACCTGCTGCGCGCACCTGCCGGCGAACGCAGCACCTCTGGGGACGGACTCGAGGCGCGATGACCGCCGCCCTGGTCATCGTGCTGCCCGATCCGGCGCGGCTGTCCGCCACCGCCCAGTGCGGACGTGCTCCCGGATCGACGGTGGAACCCCAGGGGGTGCTGAAGGGTGCTCCGTGGATGGTGAGGCTGTCCATGGGGAGCGCGGATGTGATGTTGCGTGTCACGTCCGCCGCCCGGCACGCCCCGGCCAGGACGCACTTCCTGGGGTCCCGCCCGCATCACCCGTGCTCGCTGACCTCTCTGGTCACGCGGGCGGTGTGACACGTCACGTCAACTTCGCACGGCGCAGTAGCGTCGTACATCGTGAATTGACCGCGATTTGACTTGGCTGGAAGGCGTTTTGGTCGTCCCAGGCTGTCAAATGTATATTCCGGATAACGATCGGCGAAGGACGACGCAGGTGTTGTGGAAGCAGCGGGGTACGACGTTTGGTAGCCGTCCGTACGTCGTTGCTCACTAAGGAGGACCGCTGTGTCGTCGGCGTCCGTGCCGATCCGCTACTCTGCTTCCCGGTCTGCGTGGCACGTCGCCGTACCCCGGGCGGCTACCGCCGAAACCCAGGTGATCGGCCATCGTGGATCCAACTTTCCGGCAGAGAGAGGCATCGCCTGAATGAACGCGACTAGCGTCGACGAGGAGTTCAACCCGTCGGTGCACGTGTACGAACCACACAAGGTCGGTCTGCCGGCACTGCGCCCGTACTTCAAGGCGCTGTGGCAGCGGCGGGAGTTCGCAGCGGAGATGTCCCGGACCAACATCCGGGCCGCGAACACGAACACCTTCTTCGGCCAGGTGTGGCTGGTGCTGAACCCACTGCTGCTGGCAGCGGTCTACTACCTACTGGTCGACATCATCGCCGGTGGGAGTTCCAAGATCGACGCCGGCGAGCGGTTCGCGCACATGTGCGGCGGCCTCTTCGCTTTCTACTACTTCTCCGGTGCGATGACAGCGGGCGCGGCCAGCGTCGTCGGCGGCGGCAAGCTGCTGATGAACCAGTCGTTCCCGCGGATGTTGCTGCCGCTGTCGGCGGTGCGGACCGCGTTCTTCCGCTTCCTGCCGACCTTGGTGGTCTATCTGGTCATCCACCTGGCGATGCGGCAGCCCCTGCACTGGGCGATGCTGCTGGCGCCGGCGTTCCTGATCATGCTGACGGTGTTCGCCGCCGGCATGGGCATGATCTTCGCCGCCCTGCAGGTGTACTTCCGCGACACGACCAGCTTCCTGCCGTACTTCGTGCGGATCTGGCTGTACCTGTCGCCGGTGCTGTGGTTCGCCGAGCAGGCTCCGGCCAAGTTCAAGGGCTTCATCCAGTACAACCCGCTCTACCCGCTGATCGGCGGCTGGGCGGACCTGCTGGTGCGCGGCGACATCCCGAAATGGCAGATGTGGGCCGGCGGTGGGTTCTGGGCGGTCGTCGCCTTCGTGATCGGCTCGCTGTTCTTCATGTCGAGGGAGCGTGAGTTCGTTGTCCGTCTCTGACACTGAGAAGAAGCCGATGCAGAAGAGCCCTTCGGACATTCCGGCCGTCAAGGTGCAGGAC
Organism: Kribbella sp. VKM Ac-2571; assembly: GCF_004362255.1. NCBI lineage: Bacteria > Bacillati > Actinomycetota > Actinomycetes > Propionibacteriales > Kribbellaceae > Kribbella > Kribbella sp. VKM Ac-2571. The sequence continues at coordinate 171,974 of NZ_SNWS01000008.1, read as the reverse complement.
GTGTCCATCACCTACCGGACCACGTTCGAGCGGGTGCCGACCTTCAAGAGCGCCCTGGTGCGTTTCGGTCGCGGCGAGCGGGCGGTCCGGGAGGTCAAGGCCGTCCAGAACGTCTCGTTCGACGTCAACCACGGCACCACGATCGGCATCATCGGCGCGAACGGCGCCGGCAAGTCGACGCTGATGCGCGCGGTCGCCGGCATCCTGCCGCCGACCACGGGCCGGATCGAGGTGCACGGCCGGGTCTCCACGCTGCTGTCGCTGGGCGTCGGCTTCAACGCCGCCCTGTCCGGCAAGGAGAACGTGGTCCTCGGTGGACTCGCGGCGGGTCTGAGTCGCAAGGAGATCGAGGCCCGGTACGAGGAGATCGCGGAGTTCGCCGAGCTCGGTGACTTCATGGAGATGCCGATGCGGACGTACTCGTCCGGCATGTTCAGCCGGCTGGCGTTCTCCGTCGCGGTGCACATGGACCCCGACATCCTGCTGATCGACGAGGCGCTGTCCGCCGGTGACGCGTCGTTCAAGACCAAGGCCGCGGCCAAGATGTCGGAGCTGGTCACCAACAGCCGGACGATGTTCCTGGTCAGCCACGCGATGAGCAGCGTCCGCGAGCTGTGCAACGACTGCATCTGGTTGCACAAGGGCAAGCTGATGATGCGCGGCGAGCCGAACGAGGTCATCCAGGCGTACACGAAGTTCCTGCAGGTCGGCGAAGCAGAATCTGTCTCACTCGAGGACCTCTGACCGATGTCACGCAGCACCGCGCCGGACGTGGGGATCATCACGACCGGCCACGACGTGGCCGATGCGCGCCTGCACAAGATCACCGCTGCCCTGCAACAGCGTGGTCTGTCGGTCGAGCTGTGGGGCCTCGGCGACGCCGACGGTGGGCCGGCGGGTGCGATGGTGCACGCCGGTCCGCGCGGGAACCTGGTGCAGCGGCTGGCTCGCACCGCCGTACTGCCGTGGCGGACCAACGCCAAGGTGGTCATGACGGTCGACCCGGACATGATCCCGGTCACCCGGCTCGTCACCGCGCTGCGGCGACGCAAGTTCGTGGTCGACGTGCACGAGGACTACGAGCGGCTGCTCGCCGATCGCGCGTGGGCGCAGGGTCCGGCGGGTCTGCCGGCCCGGCTGATCGTGCGCGCCGGGTCGAAGCTGGCCGCGGGCGCCGACCTCACCGTGGTCGCCGACTCGCACCTCGCACCGCACCAGGCCAAGCACCGAATCGTGGTGCAGAACCTTCCCAACCGCGGCTTCCTGGCCCCCTCCCCGCCGACCGGCGCACCGCGTGCCGTGTACGTCGGGGACCTGCGCAGGAGCCGCGGCCTGTTCGACATGGTCGAGACCGTCGCCGCGGCGCCGGACTGGTCTCTCGACCTGATCGGACCGGTCGCACCGTCGGACCGGGACGAACTGGAGGCCCGGGTCGCCCGGCCCGACCTGAGCGGTCGGGTCCGGCTGCACGGCCGCCAGCCACCGGCGGACGCGTGGCAGCTCACCAAGGGAGCTTGGGCGAGCCTGGCCATGCTGCAGCCGACCCCGGCGTTCGTGGAAGCGATGCCGTCCAAGATCTACGAGTACCTCGCCAGCGGTCTTCCCGTGCTCTCCACCCGCCTGCCCCGGCAGACGAAGGTGATCGAGGAGTCCGGTGGCGGAGTCCTGGTGGACACGGTGGCGGAGGCGTCCGAGATCCTGCGGCGCTGGTCCGCGGACCCCGGTGAGCTGGAGAAGCTGCGCGACCACGCGCTGCAGTGGGCGGCGGACCATCTGCCCGCGAACACGCCGTACGACGATCTGGCCGACGCGATTCTCAATCTTTTAAGAGACTCTGCTTCCCCGAAAGGACGTGCATGACCGCCCGCCCACACCTGTTGTACGTCGCCTGGGGCTTCCCGCCCTGCCGTGGCGGCGGTGTCTACCGGGCCCTGGCCACGGCCAACCGGTTCGCCGCGCTCGGCTGGAAGGTGACCGTGCTGACGGCCGACCGCGACACGTTCTTCCGGTTCACCGGTGCGGACCTGACCCTCGAGGAGCGGGTCGATGAGTCCGTCGAGGTCGTCCGGGTCCCGTTCGAGTGGCCGATTCTCGAAGCCGACCTGCGCCGCTGGTCCAAGCGCCGGGCGTCGAACCCGAAGCTCTGGGCCAAGTGGCGCACGAAGCAGGACCAGATCCCGTTCCCGGAGAGCGGCTACGGGCCGTGGCGTTCGGTGATCGAGAAGGCCGCCGAGCGCATCCACCAGGCGAACAAGGTCGACCTGACGGTCGCCACCGCCAACCCGCACGTCGCGTTCACCGCGGCGTACCACCTGCACAAGAAGTTCCAGGTGCCGTACGTCATGGACTACCGCGACGCGTGGCTGCTGGACGTGTTCACCGGTGACCGGCTGCACGAGCCGAACAGCCGCGCCGCCAAGTGGGAGAAGAAGCTCGTCGAGTCCGCTCGCGAGGTCTGGTTCGTGAACGACCCGATCAAGGACTGGCACGAGAAGCTCTACCCGGCGCAGGCCGGCAAGATGCACACCGTCGCCAACGGCTTCGACCCCGACCTGGTGCCGGACACGCAGGACCGGGGCGCGGTCACCGACCGGCCGCTGGTCTTCGGGTACGTCGGAACGGTGTCGCCGAAGGTGCCGCTCGCGGACTTCGTCAAGGGCTGGCAGCTCGCCAAGGAGCAGTCCGAGGAGCTCGCCGGCGCGAAGGCGAAGATCTACGGCTACCTCGGGTACTACGCGCAGCCGCGGGCGGACATGCTCGCGACGATCAACGCCGCAGGAGAGGACGGGGTCAGCTACGAGGGCCCGGTCGGCAAGGCGGAGATCGCCAAGGCGTACGACGAGTTCGACGCGCAGCTGCTGATGCTGGGCAAGGGCCGGTACGTGACGAGCGGCAAGGTGTTCGAGTACCTCGCCACCGGCTTGCCGATCGTGTCGGTGCACGACCCGGAGAACGCGGCGTCCGACGTACTGCGTGGGCATCCGTTGTGGTTCCCGGTCGCGGACGTGACACCGGAGGCGATCGCGGCTGCGCTGATCGAGGCGGCGCACGCGGCCCGCACCGCCGACGAGGGGATCCGGGCGAAGGCCCGCGAGTTCGGTGCGTCGTACCGGCGGGACCTGCAGCTGGATCCGCGGATCGAGTCGCTGGCCGCGAGCGTGAAGGGGGTGGCGGCATGAGCAACGTCGTACTGCTGTCGACCCGCAAGCTGCCGCCGACGTACTTCGACCAGGTCCGTGAGGATCTCGGCGACCAGAACATCACCATCGACGTCGTCGGTTGGGTGGCTCCGTCCGCCTGGGTGGCCGACAAGGTCAACAGCTTCACACTGATCGGCCCGGGCCGCATGCCGGCCGCGCCGGTCGTGGAGCCCGAGCCGGAGCCGGCCACGAAGCCGACGGACGAGGCCCAGGACGCCGTCATCGCCCCCGAGGCGGTTGCAGATCCCGAGACCGTCGTCGACGACGAGGCCAAGGTCGCCCCGGCGGCCGCAGACGTGGCCGCCGCGGGCCCCGCACCCACCGCGGGCGCAGCCGCGTCGACCGCCGGTGCCGCCTCTTCTACTCCGGCTGCCGCGGCGAAGCCGCGGCCGACTGGGGCGAAGCGGGTTGTAAAGGCAGTCGAGTGGCGGGCACGCAAGGCTCGCAAGACGGCCGGCCGGATGTTGCCTAAGGCAATCAAGACGTCGGCGCCGGTGAAGTTCCTGCGCGGCCAGCGGGCGACCAGCGATCTCGGCAAGACGTACTGGGAGCGGGTGCTCAGCCGTCGCGACGTACTGGAGACCATCGACCGGGCCGACGTCGTGATCGCGCTCGACGCCGGCGCTATCTGGGCCGGCTGGAACCTCGGTCAGCGCAAGGCCAGCACCCCGGTCGTGCTCGGTCTGCCGGCGGCCCGCCGGGAACTCGACATGATGAAGGTCCCTTCTACGTAATGGGTGACACAGCGACGATGACGATCCGCGAGCACCTGCCTGCGCCGTTGGCCCGGACCGCAGGAGCGGTCCGGCGGCGCCTGCGGGGCTTGCGGTACTCGTACGCGCAACTGCCGGCGTTTCCGCCGGCAGCGACGACGCCGGTGCGGATGCTGGTCGGACCGACCAACTCCGCCGGTCAGGGACACGCCTGGGCACAGGCCGCCAAGACCCTGCCGGACGTCGACGCCGTCGCGTTCTCCCTGCACCGCAAGGGCCAGTTCCAGTTCGCCGACGACTACGGCGTACCGCTCGCGTGGTTCGGCCAGCCGCGCTGGCAGCGCGCCCAGCAGCAGTACGTCGTCGAGAACTACACGCATGTGATGGTCGAGTCGCTGCGCCCGATCTTCGGTGCCCGCGGCTTCTCGGACGCCTCCGCCGACATCGAGACGATGCTCGCCAAGGGCATCAACGTGAGTCTGCTCTTCCACGGCTCCGACATCCGCCTGCCCAGCCGGCACGCGAAGCGCGAGCGCTGGTCGCCGTTCACCCCTGGTGACGAGCTGACCGACCGCCTCGAGTCGCAGGCCCGCCGGCATGCCGAGCTGGTCGCGTCGCTGCAGCTCCCGGTTTTCGTGTCCACGGTCGACCTGCTGGACGACGTACCGAACGCCCAGTGGCTGCCGGTCGCGATCGACCCGGCGCCGTGGCAGCAGGCCGCGCGGCCGTTGTTCTCCGGCGCGAAGCCGGTCGTCGCGCATGTTCCCTCGAACGCGAAACTCAAGGGCACCGAAGAGATCGACGCGGTGCTGACCGGACTGCACGACAGCGGCGTGGTCGAGTACCGGCGGATCACCGGCGTACCGCACGAGCAGATGGCAAGCGTCATCGGCGATGCCGACATCGTTGTCGATCAACTCCGGATCGGCTTGTACGGCGTGGCAGCCGCCGAAGCGCTCGCCGCCGGGCGGATCGTGGTTTCGTACGTCGGTGACGCGGTGCGCCACCAGGTGCGTAGTCTGGCCGGGCGAGAGGTGCCGATCGTGGAGGCGGATCCCGACACCCTGGGTGATGTCGTCGCGGGCCTGATCGCGGATCGTGACGCCGCCGCCGAGCGGGCGGCCGCCGGCCCCGGTTTCGTGGCGGAGCTGCACGACGGACGCCGCTCGGCCGAAGTACTGAGAAGCTGGCTCATTTCGAAGGAGACCCTGTGACGTCCCGCATCGCGCCTTCCGCCGACGTCGACGACAGCGCCCAGATCGGCGACGGTTCGTCGGTCTGGCACCTGGCCCAGATCCGCGAGAACGCGGTCCTCGGCAAGAACTGCATCGTCGGCCGCGGTGCCTACGTCGGGACCGGGGTCCGGATGGGCGACAACTGCAAGATCCAGAACTACGCGCTGGTGTACGAGCCCGCCTCCCTCGAGGACGGCGTGTTCATCGGCCCGGCGGTGGTGCTCACCAACGACTACTTCCCGCGCGCGGTGAACCCGGACGGTACGCCGAAGAGCGGGCACGACTGGGAACCGGTCGGGGTGACGATGAAGGAAGGCTGCTCGCTCGGTGCGCGCAGCGTGTGCGTGGCCCCGGTCACGATCGGCCGCTGGGCGACCGTCGCCGCGGGTGCGGTGGTGACCAAGGACGTGCCAGACTTCGCGCTGGTCGCCGGGGTCCCGGCACGCCGGCTCAAGTGGGTCGGCAAGGCCGGGGTTCCGCTGCTCTCCGTCGGGGACGGCGAGTGGAAGTGCCCGAACACGGGCGAGATGTACATCGAAACCGACGGACGGCTGCGGCCGGCCGGTGAAGCAATGGAGGAGAACTGATGGTGCAGCCGATTCCGGCCGCGAAGCCGATCATCGGGAAGGAGGAGCGCGAGGCTGTCGACCGTGTCATGCAGTCCGGCATGCTCGCCCAGGGTCCTGAGGTGGCGGCGTTCGAGCAGGAGTTCGGCGCAGCGCTGGTCTCCGGCCGGGCGTGCGTCGCGACGAACTCGGGCACGTCGGGTCTCCACCTCGGCCTGCTGGCCGCGGGCGTCGGACCGGGCGACGAGGTCATCGTCCCGTCCTTCACCTTCGCCGCGACCGCGAACAGCGTCGCGCTGACCGGTGCCACCCCGGTGTTCGTCGACATCGAGCCGACGTACTTCTGCCTGGATCCGGCCGCGGTCGAGTCCGCGATCACCGAGAAGACCAAGGCCGTCATGCCGGTGCACCTGTTCGGTCACCCGGCCAACATCACCGCGCTGCAGGCGATCGCCGACAAGCACGGCATCCAGATCTACGAGGACGCCGCGCAGGCTCACGGCGCCACCTGGAACGGCGCGCCGGTCGGTACGTTCGGTGAGTTCGCGATGTTCAGCCTCTACCCGACCAAGAACATGACGTCCGGTGAGGGCGGCATGAACTCGGTCGCGAACGCCGACCTCGAGCGCCGGATGCGGCTGTACCGCAACCAGGGCATGCTCAAGCAGTACGAGAACGAGGTCGTCGGCCTGAACAACCGGATGACCGACCTGCACGCCGCCATCGGCCGCGTGCAGCTGACCAAGGTCGGCGGCTGGACCAAGCAGCGGCAGGAGAACGCGGCCTTCCTGGACGCGAACCTGCAGGGTGTCGCCGTTCCCGCCGTCGCCGACGAGGCGACCCACGTGTACCACCAGTACACGATCCGCGTGACCGAGGACCGTGACGGTTTCGCGAACGCGCTGCGGACCGAGTACGGCGTCGGCTGCGGCGTGTACTACCCGATCCCGAACCACCGGCTCCCCTCGTTCCAGCGCGAGCTGGACCTGCCGGAGACCGAGAAGGCCGCGGCCGAGGTGCTCTCGCTGCCGGTCCACCCCTCGCTGTCCGAGGAAGACCTGAACCGGATCGTGGCCGCGGTGAACACCGTGGCGAAGGCGGGTGCGTGAGATGGCGAACCTGCGTGCGGGCCTGATCGGCCTGGGCATGATGGGCCGGCACCACGCCCGGGTCCTGGCGTCCCTCGAGGGCGTCGACCTGGTCGCGGTCGCCGACCCGGGTGGTGACAAGTTCGGCGTCGCCGGCGGTCGTCCGGTGCACGAGAACATCGAGCAGCTGATCGCCGAGAAGCTCGACTACTGCATGGTCGCGGTGCCGACGCAGTACCACGCCGAGATCGCGAAGGCGCTGGCCGAGGCCGGCGTGCACGCGATGATCGAGAAGCCGCTGGCCGGCTCCTCGGCCGAGGCGACCGAGATCGCGAAGGCGTTCGAGGCGGCCGGTCTGGTCGGCGCGGTCGGCCACATCGAGCGGTACAACCCGGCGCTGCAGGCGCTGCGGGTGCGGCTGGAGGCCGGCGAGCTGGGCGACATCTACCAGATCACCACCCGCCGTCAGGGCCCGTTCCCGTCCCGGATCGCCGATGTCGGCGTGGTGCTCGACCTGGCCACCCACGACATCGACCTGACCGCCTGGGTGACCCAGTCGCCGTTCGTCTCGGTGTCCGCGCAGAGCGCGCACAAGTCGGGCCGGCAGTTCGAGGACCTGATCGCGGTGACCGGCAAGCTTGCCGACGGCACCGTCACCAGCCACCTGGTCAACTGGCTGTCCCCGATGAAGGAGCGGCTCACCGTCGTCACCGGTGAGAAGGGCGCGTTCATCGCCGACACCCTGCTGGCCGACCTGACCTTCCACTCCAACGGCACGGTCGCGACCGCGTGGGACGACGTCGCGCACTTCCGCGGTGTCAGCGAGGGCGACATGATCCGCTACGCGATCAGCAAGCCGGAGCCGCTGCGCACCGAGCACGAGGCGTTCCGCGACGCGGTGCTCGGCAAGGAGGCGGACATCGTCACGCTGCAGCAGGGTCTGCAGACCGTGAAGGTGGCGGAGGCCGTTCTGCAGTCGGCGTCCGAGGACCGAACCGTCAAGGTGGCGGGGGAGTCCCAGTAGCCATGAAGGTTCTGAGCGTTGTCGGGGCGCGCCCGCAGTTCGTGAAGCTGGCGCCGGTGGCGGAGGCTTTTGCCGCTACCGAGCACCAGCACGTGATCGTGCACACCGGGCAGCACTACGACAAGAACATGTCCGACGTGTTCTTCGCCGACCTGCGGATCCCGGCCCCGGACGTCCACCTGGGCGTCGGGTCCGGCAGCCACGGTGTCCAGACCGGCGCGATGCTGGCCGCGATGGACGCCGTACTGGACGAGCACAAGCCGGACTGGGTGCTGGTGTACGGCGACACCAACTCGACGCTCGCCGGCACGCTGTCCGCGGTGAAGATGCACCTGCCGGTGGCGCACCTCGAGGCCGGGCTGCGTTCGTTCAACCGGCTGATGCCGGAGGAGCACAACCGGGTACTCACCGACCACGCGGCGGACCTGCTGCTGGCCCCGACCCAGGTGGCGATGGACCACCTGGCGAACGAGGGTCTGAAGGACAGGTCGCGGCTGGTCGGCGACGTGATGACCGACGTGTGCTTCCGGGTCCGCGACGCGGTCAAGGACAACGACCTCGACCTGCCGTTCAAGCGCGGTGAGTACGTCGTCTCCACCATCCACCGGGCCGAGAACACCGACGACCCGGAGCGGCTGGCCGCGATCGTCGACGGTCTCGGCGCGGCCGGTACGCCGGTCCTGCTACTGGCCCACCCGCGGCTCGTCGCGAAGTGCGCGGAGCACGGCATCAAGCTGGAGCGTCCGGACGGTTCGCTGCACGTCCGGGAGCCGCTGGCGTACCCGGAGATGGTCGCGGCCGTCCTCGGTTCGGCAGGCGTCGTGACCGACTCCGGCGGTCTCCAGAAGGAGGCCTTCCTGCTCGGCCGGGTGTGCACCACGCTGCGCACCGAGACCGAATGGGTCGAGACGCTGGACGACGGATGGAACGTGTTGACATCCGACGTGAGTAAGCTTCCCGAGTTGGCTGCCCGGCCGACGCCCACGGGGGACCGCCCGATGCCGTACGGCGACGGCCACGCTGCAGAGCGTGTCGTTTCCACTCTCGCGGAGTAACCACATGACGAAGGCCGCCGAAGAGAACCAGACGCAGCCGACCCAGGAAGCCCAGGGGTCGGCGGATGCGTCGACTCCGCCTCCCGGCGCGCCGGTCAGTGCCTTCCCGGGGGAGTCCGGCGCACCGCCGCGCAGCCCCGGCAAGAGGCTGCCACGAGTCGAGTCGCTCACCGGTTTGCGCTGGTGGGCGGCCTTCTTCGTGTTCTGCCACCACATGACCAACCTGGCGCCGCTGCCGGTGTTCGACTTCCTGAAGTACGGCACCTCCGGCGTCACGTTCTTCTTCGTGCTGTCCGGTTTCGTGCTGACCTGGTCGGCGCAGCCGGGGACGAAGATCCGGACGTTCTACCGGCGCCGGTTCGCGCGGATCTTCCCGCTGTACTTCCTCACGCTGATCGCGGCGATCTTCGTCTTCTACCGCTTCGAGCCGCCGGCCGGGATGTCCTGGATCAAGCCGGTCTCGTACGGCGTGCTGCTGGCGTCGGCGTTCCTGGTGCAGGGCTGGTCGAACAACGCGACCGTCCTGTACGGCGGTAACCCGGCGGGCTGGACGCTGTCGGTCGAGGCGTTCTTCTACGCGTACTTCCCGTTCGTCTGGCGGGCCACGCAGCGGCTGAAGACGGCCGGCGGCCTGATCCTGTGCGTCTCGGTGCTCGTGCTCGGCGGGGCGTACCGCCTGGCGCTGTTCCACTACAAGGCCGACGTACCGGTGCTGCCGCAGCCGGTGCTGCACTCGGTGGCGTTCCTGTTCGGTATCGGCCTGGCGATCTCGCTGCGGTCCGGCTGGAAGCCGCGGATCCCGGTGTGGTTCGCGTTCCTGGTCACCGGCGGCGGGCTGTACCTGCTCTGGTACTCCGGCTCGCACCCGACCGAGGTCCCCGGCGCGGTCACGATGGGGCTGTGCCAGAAGGAAGTCCTCACGTTCCTGTACGGCTTCCTGATCCTCGCGGTCGCCGCCCGCGACACCCGCGGCGGCCGGTCGGTGCTGCGCAGCAAGCCAATGGTGGCGCTGGGCCAGTGGTCGTACGCCTTCTACCTGGTGCACGCCACGATCCTGTACGCGATCAAGGAGTACCACGGTGTCGCCGGCCCGATCGGCTGGTCCAACCTGACCTGGTACGCCGGTGTCCTGGTCATCTCGATCTTCGCCTCGTGGCTGCTCTACAAGTTCGTCGAGCACCCGCTGGAACGGAAGCTCCGAGGCCCCCGATGAAGAATCACTACCTAGTGGAGTTCCTGTGCGTGTCAGTGTTGTTGCCTTAGGCAAGATCGGACTGCCGTTGGCGGTCCAGTTCGCGGCCAAGGGCCATCAGGTCGTCGGCGTCGACATCAACGAGAAGTTCGTCGAGCTGGTGAACGCCGGCCAGGAGCCGTTCCCGGGTGAGGCCCACCTGCAGGAGCTGCTCGCCGAGACCGTGGCCGACGGCCGCCTGCGGGCGACCACGGACTACGCGGACGCGATCCCGAACAGCGACGCGGTCGTCGTGGTCGTGCCGCTGTTCGTGGACGAGCAGACCGGTCAGCCCGAGTTCGGCTGGATGGAGAACGCGACCCGTTCCCTGGCCGAGCACCTGACGCCCGGCACGCTGGTCAGCTACGAGACCACGCTCCCGGTCGGCACCACCCGGAACCGGTGGAAGCCGATGCTGGAGGAGATCTCCGGCCTGACCGAGGGCACCGACTTCCACCTGGTGTTCTCGCCGGAGCGGGTGCTCACCGGCCGCGTCTTCGCGGACCTGCGCAAGTACCCGAAGCTGGTCGGCGGCCTGTCCGAGGAGGGCGCGAAGCGCGCCACCGCGTTCTACGAGGCCGTGCTGGACTTCGACGAGCGCCCGGACCTGGACCGCCCGAACGGCGTCTGGGACCTGGGCTCCGCGGAGGCGGCCGAGCTGGCGAAGCTGGCCGAGACCACCTACCGCGACGTGAACATCGGCCTGGCGAACCAGTTCGCCCGGTTCGCCGGCCAGAACGGCATCGACGTCCACGCCGTCATCGAGGCGTCGAACTCGCAGCCGTACAGCCACATCCACCGGCCGGGTATCGCGGTCGGCGGCCACTGCATCCCGGTCTACCCGCGGCTGTACCTGTACACCGACCCGGACGCCACCGTCGTCCGGGCCGCCCGCGAGGCGAACGCCGGCATGCCCGACTACACCATCGGTCTGCTCGAGGGCGCCTTCGGTGACCTCAAGGGCGCCAAGGTCGTCGTACTCGGCGCGTCGTACCGCGGTGGCGTCAAGGAGACCGCGTTCTCCGGGGTGTTCCCGGCCGTCGAGGCGTTGAAGGCGCGCGGCGCCGAGGTGTCCGTGCACGACCCGCTGTACACCGACGAGGAGCTCCAGGGTCTCGGCTTCACGCCGTACACGCTGGGCGCGCCGGTGGACGCGGCGGTGCTGCAGGCCGACCACGCGGAGTACGCGCAGCTGAGCCCGGCCGACCTGCCGGGCGTGAAGGTGCTCGTCGACGGTCGCGACCGCACCGACCCGGCCAAGTGGGCGGGCGTGCGTCGGATTGTGATCGGAAGGTCGGTCAGCCAGTGACACATGCCGACCTGCGGGTCGTGATGATGGTCGCCAACGACGTCACCAACGACAGCCGGGTCCGCAAGGAGGCCGCAGCACTGGCCGAGACCGGAGCAGAGGTGACTGTGCTCGGGGTCTCGGCCAGCGGTCTGCCGTCGAGGGAGATGCTCGACGGAGCGCTGATCGTCCGGGTGGCAGTGCCTTTCACACTGCGTGAGGAACGGAAACGAAGCCGCACGGCGCGCCGCAACTGGCGGCCGCCGCTGGTGGGGTACCGGTACCGAGCAACCTATGTGGCGCGCAGCCAGCGGATAGCGGCCGAGCTCAAGGAGCTCAAAGCGGACTCCGGGCACGCGATCGCGCGCGCCAAGGCGGGCCAGGGGAACCCGGTCAAGTTCAAGGCCGGCGTCGCCACCCGGCTGCTCCGGCGCGCGCGCTGGCAGGCCGCCGAGCGCGCCGCCTGGGTCCGCAAGGGCGTCGGCAACAAGGCGGACGGACCGTTCAAGTTCGGCTGGCGGGCGTACGACGGGGTGCTGCACCGCCTGCCCTGGCCGGCGCCGTGGCGCAAGCTGCACCCGGAGGCCCTGGACCTCGAGATCGCGTTCGGCGATCTGATCGACCGCCTCGAGCCGGACGTGGTGCACGCGCACGACATGCACGTGATCGGGGTCGCGACCCGCGCCGCCGGCCGTGCCAAGCTGCGCGGCCGCACGCTGAAGGTCGTGTACGACGCGCACGAGTACGTCGCCGGACTCTCGCAGTACGGCGCCCGTACCCGGCGTTCGATCGCGGCCTGGGCCAACCACGAGCGTGAGTACATCGGCGACGCGGACCGGGTGATCACCGTCAGCCCGGCCATCGCGACCCGGTTGCAGCGCGAGCACAAGCTGCGCCACGAGCCGACCGTGGTGATGAACACGCCGAACCCTGCTGACGTGTCGGTCGAGGTGTCCGACATTCGCAGCCAGATCGGCCTGGCATCCGACGTACCGCTGCTCGTCTACAGCGGCGGGGTGACGCGCGCGCGTGGGATCCACACCGCCGTACAGGCGCTGGTGGATCTGCCGGACGCGCACCTGGCCGTCGTGTGTGTGCCTGGCGTGGCCACGGACGCTGTCCGTGAGCTGCAGGCGCAGGCAGTGCAGCTGGAGGTGCAGGACCGCCTGCACTGCCTGGACCCGGTGAAGCCGGACGAGGTGGTCGCGTTCCTGCGGACCGCCGACATCGGGCTGATCCCGATCCTGCGCTACCCGAGCCACGAGATGGCGCTGCCGAACAAGCTGTTCGAGTACGCGTTCGCGGGGCTTCCGGTGGTGGTCAGCGACATGCCGAGCATGAAGGAGTTCGTCGACCGCACCAAGATCGGCGAGGTGTTCACCGCGGCCGACGCGCATGACCTGGCGTCAAAGGTCCGCACTGTGCTCGGCGACCTGGACAGCTACCGCGAGCGGGTTGCGGATCCGGCGTACCAGCAAGAGGTGTCCTGGGCCGGGCAGGCGACCAAGCTCCGTGAGCTGTACAGCGATCTCACCGGGCAGCAGCTCGACGTCACGCGGCCGGGCGGCAAGGCGCGCAAGACCGGGCGACACCTGCTGCTGGGGCCGGTCAACAGCGCCGGTCAGGCGTGGTTGTGGGCGACCGCGCTCGAGCGTGAGGTGCCGGACGTCAAGGCGGAGTCGCTCACCACGGGCAGTGGCGCGTTCGACTTCCGCGTGCACCGCACAGGCACGTACCGCCAGTACCGCTCCGATCTGCGCTGGCAGCTGGAGCTGACGGCGTACGCGTTGCGTGAGGTCACCCACGTGCTGTTCGAGGCGGGCCGGCCGATGTTCGGCCAGCAGCGCGGGCAGATGTGGACGACCGACGTACCGATGCTGGACCAGGCCGGGATCAAGCACGGTCTGGTGTTCCACGGGTCGGAGATCCGCGATCCCGCGATGCACCGCGAGCGGTACCGGTACTCGCCGTTCCGCAACCCGGACGACGAGCTGACGGTGCGCCTGCAGGCCGCGAACAACCTGATGCGCCACCACCTCGAGGGCTACAAGGGACCGGTCTTCGTCACCACGCCGGACCTGCTGGAGTTCGTCGACAACGGCATCTGGTTGCCGCTCGCGGTCGACGTCGACAGCTTCGTGTCGACGCAGCCGGTGCTCGAGCGGGAGGTCCCGGTGGTGCTGCACGCGCCGTCGGCCTCCGCTCTGAAGGGTTCGGCGTACGTCGACCCTGTGCTGACGGACCTGGATGCGCGCGGCCTGATCAAGTACAACCGGGTCCAGGGCGTGCCGCACGCGGAGCTCGCCGAGATGGTGAAGAGCGCCGACATCGTGGTCGACCAGCTGCTGCTCGGTTCGTACGGCGTGTTCGCCTGCGAGGCGATGGCGGCCGGCCGGGTCACCGTCGGGCACATCGCGGACCCGGTCCGGGACCTGCTGCCGACCGACCTGCCGATCGCCGAGGCGAACCCGGACGACCTGGCGGAGGTGATCGAGCGGCTGGTCGCCGAGCGCGACACGGCCCGCAAGATCGCCGACGCGGGACCGTCGTTCGTGCGTGACCTGCACGACGGGCGGAAGTCGGTCGCGGAACTGCTGCCGTTCCTCAACAACGAACTGGTGTCCGAGGACGAGAGCGATTAAGTGCGGATTCTGATGATCGCGCAGTCCCCGATCGCTGGGGACTCGCGGATCCTGCGGGAGGCGACGGCGCTCGTCGCGGCCGGTCACACGGTGCATGTGATCGGCCGGGACGTCCCTGAAGGCTTCGAAGTGGGGCCTGGGATCACGGTGGAGTCGGTCTCCCGCTCTTCCGGTCTGCGGGCCGGGAACGGCGGGCTGACGGTCGGGCACGGGCATTCCGGGCCCAAGGTGCTGGCGAAGCGGTTCGGGCGGTGGCTGTTGCTGCCCGAGCACCGGAACCGCACCGAGAAGCAGTGGCGGATCGCCGCGGCCCCGCGAGTGGCTGCGGCAGGTCCGGTCGATGTTGTGCATGCGCACGACTTCAACACGTTGGAGCTCGCCGCGGAGTACGCCGCTTCATGGTCAGCCTCGCTTGTGTACGACAGCCACGAGCTGTGGTTCGATCGGGCGCTGCCGGGGCGGCCGACGCCGTTGTGGCGGGCGCGCGGGCGGCGGTACGAGGTGGCGCTGGCGTCCAAGGCCCGGGTCGTCTTCACGGTGTCGGACGGGATCGCGGCGCGGCTGCGGTCGCGTGGGTTGACCGATGTGCGCGTCGTACGGAACACCTTCCCGCGTGCGGACGACGTACCGCCGGCACCTTCGCAGCCCGAGGGCTTGCTGTACGCCGGACGCGTCGGAGCGGGGCGTGATCTGCCGACTGTGGTTGCCGCGGCTCGTGAGCTGGCGCCGTTCCGGACGGTGCTGATGGGGTCGGTGGATCCCAACTATCGCTTGGATCTGGGGCCGGTGGAGACCGTCGCGGAACGGTCCATCGACGAGGTCGACGACACGCTGCGCGCGTACGGCATCTCGCTCGTCACCCTGACCAACACCTGCGAGAACCATCGCCTCGCGCTGCCGAACAAACTCTTCCACGCGGTCCGGGCCGGCGTCCCGGTCGTCGCGGCCGACCTGCCCGAGCTGCGGGCAGTCGTCACGCAGTACAAACTCGGCGGCCTCTACGAGCCCGGCAACGCGCACTCGCTGGCGATGGCGGTCCGCACGGTGATCGACAACTACACGACGTACACCGACGGAGTCCGCGCAGCCGCCGCAGAACTCAACTGGGAACACGACGCCGCCACCCTCGTCGCGGCCTACTCAACCCTCGCCCGGTAGTTCGTACGCAACTTTCGGTGGCCGCGCCGTATCAAGGGGTGTGAGATTCCTCCGAAAGGACAACCTGATGTTCCATAAGGTCCTTGGGCTCGCCGGTGCTGCCGGACTCGCGCTCACTCTTGGTCCGTCGCTTCAGCCGGCCGTAGCCGCACCCGTGACCAAGAGCGCGGTCGCGGCGGCCTGTGCACTCGGGCTGGGCTCGTTCGACTCGGCCTCCGGCGTCAACAGCCGGATCGTCAGCGCCACGGCGCCGCCGACGGTCAGCCCGGTCCTCAACACGCCGAACGTCTACACGACGCCGTACGCCGTGAGTAATCCGACCGCGTTCACCGCGGTGCCGGCGGGCAACGGCCGGACGACCCGCAGCGGCAAGGTCGTCTGGGGCGCCGGTTATCTGATGGAGAGCACCTACACCATCGGCAGCGACGGCAAGATCGTCGGTACGCCGGTGTTCCGGCGGATCGGCAACGGGTGGGGCGGGCGGTTCCTCATCCAGTCGCAGTACAAGGCGTCCGCGACCAGCAAACCGACCCGGACGATGCTGTACTCGCAGGACATGTACGGCAAATTCGGACGCTGGACCGATGTCGGCAAGGGCTTGCGCAACACCGGGTACGTGACCGGGATGAGCACGATGAAGTCGTTCGCACTGATCGCCACGACGCCGACGTACGACATGTTCCTGGCGAACAACCGCGCGGGCGGTCTGTACACGGTCAAGATCCCGACCAGCGTCCCGCTGAAGCCGATCATCACGCCGGTGCGGACGTCGAGCTGGCAGATCTTCGAGCAACTCGTCGCGGCCCCGTGCGGCCGGACCGGTTCGATCCTGCTCGGCATCGACAAGGACACCAAGACCGCCCACCTCTACGCGGTCGGCCACGCGAACGGCACGTCAACCGTGATCAAGAGCCTCGGCAAGGCCCCGGGCGCCTTCACGGACTGGGAGCACTTCCGCTTCACTCCGGCGTACGACCCGCTGAACGGAGGCTGACATGTGGTGGCGAGCGGCAGCAGTAGCGAGTTGCGCGCTGCTGGCAGCGGGCCTCGTGCCGACGTCTGTCGAGGCCACGGGGCAGGCGACGACCGAGGCGTGCTCGGCAGGGATCGGCTCGGTGACGGCGCAGGGTGAACATGTCATCCGCGGCCTGAAGGCGACGAACCCGCCGTCGATGAGTGCGGGGTCATCGGCCGTGAAGCTGTACGCGCCCGGGGTGGTCCGGCTGAGCACGTACTTCGAGGACTATCCGGGGTCCGGTGGCGGCACCTCGCGGATCGGGAGCGTCGTCATCGGGGACAGCCTGTACGGCAGCTCCTACTACCTCGACGCCGGTGGCGAGTCCATGGGGCCCCAGCTGACCCGGATCGGCGGCGGCTGGTCGAACTTCACCCAGCTGGAGCGGGCGACGTTCGACAAACCGGTCGGGTCGGGGATCGTTCCGCGGGCCGAGCTGTACGCGCTGCGCAAGGACGGCGTGCTGTTCCGCTGGCACCACACCGACGCCGGCTGGCGCAGCACCGGGTCGTACCCGGGGTTCGCGGTGGTCAAGTCGATGGCCGTGATCAGCAAGACGCAGACGTACGACACCTTCATCGCGAACACCCGCGGCGGCGCGCTGTACACGATCCGGATCCCTACGACGTCACCGATGAAGCCGATCGTCAGGCCGATCCGGACCAGCACGTGGCAGGGCTTCGAGACGTTGATCGCGGCGGCGTGCGGTCAGTACGGCACGCTCCTGCTCGGCATCGACAAGGACACCGGCAACGGCTACGCGTACGCCGTCGGCCACGCCAACGGGACCGCCACGATCATCAACGGCCTGGGCAAGGTCAACAGTTCATTCACCGACCCACTCCACTTCCGCCTCGCCCCAGTCTCCTTCTACGACTCCCTCAACGGCGAGTGATCGCGGACCAGTACGGTCGCGAGGCGCGCCTTCGTGGTGTCGTCGGACGGCGTGTACGTGATGACGAACTGCCCGTCGTCGCCGGGTAGCTGGAGTGATTCCAGCGAGAAGGTGAGTTGCCCGGCGACCGGGTGGTTCAGGATCTTCGGGCAGTGGGAGCGGTTCTGGACGTCCTGGGAGGTCCAGAACCGCTCGAACTCGGGGCTGGCGGGGCGGAGTTCGTCGACCAGGGCCGCCAGTTCGGTGTCGTCGGCGTACTCGGCCGAAGCCTTCCTGAGCAGCGCGACAGCGTCTTGTGCCACGGTCTCCCAGTCGGCGTAGTACTCGCGGGCTCCGGGGTCCAGGAAGCACGGCCGTCCTCGGTGGTCACCGACCTGGAGCCCGGGCTGATCGACGGCACCGAACTCGCCGCCAGCCGCCCCCGAAACGTAAACCTCCCGCACCTGATCATCCAACCGTCCAAGGAGATCTGATATGAGCCGGGCTTGGGGAGGACTTCTTCCCAAATCGGGCACACAACCCTCCCCAAGTCCCCTCCGCCCGCGTGGCACGCCGCGGGTCAGAGCACCAGGTGCAGCTTGATCGGGGCGACGGCGATCTCGAGTTGCTGACCCCAGCTGATGTTCAGGGTGTCGGACTCCATTCCGTCGCCGAACACGACCAGGTCCGACTCGGCGGTGATCGTCAGCGAATCCGGTGCCTTGAGCAACCCTTCGGTGTTGTCGGTGCCGGTCGCCGGGGACGGCCAGGCCTCGCGGACGAACCAGCACAGCACCGGATCAGTCGGCGTTGGGAGTGCCAACGGACTGCGCCGTTCCTGCCACGCCGATCGGCACCAGCCGGTGGATCCGGTCCCGGTGCCGATCAGGATTCCGGACGACGACTGCCGCTCCGGTAATCCGTCGGGCGGACTCAGCCGGTAGCGCGCGGACTGGTGCGTCCGGTGGCCGACGTACACCTCGTTCAACGCGACCAGCTGCTGCCCGTCGTCGGTGCTCGCGGCAACCATCGTGCGCTCGGCGACCTGGCGTTCGGTCAGGAGATCGGCGATCGCGGCGGGTTCGTGCGGCACGAGTACGCCGGGGTTGCGGGACGGCTCGGGATTGATGCCGATCACCGGCTGGCCGTCCAGGTACTTCGCCACGTTCGCGACCAGCCCGTCCTGGCCGACCGCGATCACCACATCCTCCGGGCCGAAACCGAACCGGTCGAGGTCGTTGCGCTCGGCAACCGCACGGCGCCAGTCCAGCGGGATCGCCGCCGAGACCGTGGCAAGCGCGTCCTGCTGGGCCTGGTGCCGGGCGTCGAGTTCCGCCAGATCCCGCCCGCGGCCGGCCAGGAAGAACCCGGCCTGCTGCCGCGTCCCGTGCCGGGCGATCAGCTCGGTGAGTTCGGTCGCCCGGTGCACGATCACCGCCCGTGGAGGAAGCGTCATCGCTGCTCGGCCAGCCTCGTGAGAAGCGGCGTGATCAGGTCCGGTGTCACGTTGAGCGTGCCGATCTCCGGTAGTGCGCCCTGCTTGATCGCGAGCGCGAGGATGGTCGCCTGGTCGAGTTCGGCGTACGCCTCCAGCAAGGCCTTCTCGGCAGCGGCCTCCGCCGCACCGATCACCCGCTTGGCGTCCGCCTCCGCCTCGGCCATCGCGCGCTGCCGACTGGCTGCGGCCTGCGTCTCGATCTGACCGGCCGCCGCGGCCTCGGTCGCACGCATGCGCTCGTTCTGGCCGCGCTGGTTGACCAGTTGCTCTTCGCGCCGGGCGAGCTCGATCTGGTTCTGCAGCTCGTTCTCCGCGATCGACCGCTCCCGCTCGACAGCCATTGCCCGGCGTTCGTACGTCGCCTTGTCGGCGGCCTGCTGCACCATCTCGCGCGTCGGTGTCTGCAGCGCCTTCTCCACATCCCGCTCTGCGCGTACGGCGACCACGCGCACGTCCTCGACGCCGATGCCGAGCCCGGTCAGCCGCTGGTCCTCCCGCAGACCGGTGCCGACCGCCTGGCGGAGCGCGGTCATGCCCTCGGACAGCGTCTCGGTGAGCGTCATGCGGGCCAGCAGATCGAGTGCGGTCTGTTGTGCCAGCTCGGTCAGCAGCCCGCCGAGCTGCTCGAGCGGGGTCGACCGCCAGAGCCCGGTGTCCGGGTCGATACCGAAGTCCAGCCGGCTCGCTGCGAGCGCCGGGTCGGTCACCCGGTAGGTGACGGTGGCCTGCACCACGACGTCCTGGAAGTCCTGCGTGCGGCCGTGGAACAGCAGCGGCTGCTCGCGGTCGTCGACCGGGATCTCGCTCAGCGACGAGTTCAGGGCCCGGAACCAGAACGCCTGGCCGGCGCCGTCGTGCGCGACCTTGCCGTTGCGCAGGTGCCGCACGTGGGTGGTCGGGTTGGCCCGCAGGTGGCTGATGAAGCGGAACCGGGTGATGTCTGCCATCTCTTCGTTCTCCTTGTCGTCAATATGACGATAAGAGGTTGGGTGACTTCTCGTCAAGGTGACGATTAGAGTGGGGTCATGGACTTCGAGCCACTCGGCCTGGCCACGGACCTGGTCATCCTGACCGTCCGCGACGGCCGCCTCCAGGTGTTGCTGATCCGCCGCGGCATCCCGCCGTACCAGGGCCGGTGGGCGCTGCCCGGCGGGTTCGTGCGGCCGGACGAGGACCTGGAGACGACCGCACGCCGCGAACTGGCCGAGGAGACCGGGCTGTCCACGGAGCGGATCCACCTCGAACAGGTTGCGACGTACGGCGCTCCCGATCGCGACCCGCGCGGCCGGGTGGTCAGCGTGGCGTACCTGGCCCTCGTGCCGGACCTGCCCGCACCCGTCGCGGGCTCCGACGCCGCGTCGGCGAGCTGGGTCGACGCCACCGACGTACTGGACGACGCGGGTCGGTTGGCGTTCGACCACCACCGGATCCTGGCCGACGGCGTGGAACGCGCCCGCGCCAAACTCGAGTACTCACCCCTGGCCACCGCGTTCTGCCCCCCGGAGTTCACCATCTCCGAACTCCGCGGCGTCTACGAAGCAGTCTGGGGCCTCCCCCTCGACCCCCGAAACTTCCACCGCAAGGTCACCAAAACCCCCAACTTCGTAGAACCCGCCGGCGGCACGACGACCCGAGACGGCGGCCGCCCCGCCCAACTTTTCCGCCGCGGCACAGCCACAACCCTCCACCCCGCAATGGCCCGCGGTTGATCAACCGCTCAGCGGGGTGACAGTCACCACCCGGACCTTCGCAATCGTCATGGAGGCCGGGGCACCGCCTGGGTGCTGAACGGCCCAGACCTGCTGGCTCAGCCAATCGGTGACCGGGAAGGGATCAGTATCCGTGATGTCGAAGTCCCGGCGAATGCGCTCACGAACGAAGTCGATGAACCGTGCGTTCCGCTGCAGGGCGGCGAGATCGGGGTCTCGCCCGATCCACTCCACGGCCCGTGGGTTCGCCGGGTCTTCGCTGACCTGTTGCAGAAGTGAGATCACCAGATCCACGTCCGCCTCCTGCAGGGCCGGCCGATCGGCGTCCGGGGCGAGGCCGAGCGTCAGCGCGCAGGCGTAGTTGTAGGTGGCCTGCCAAGGAAGCGACCGGTGACGTCGCCGTGGCGAGGTTTCGTCGACCACATCGCGGGCGTGTTGCCGAGCAAGGTCGAGATCCGGCGCTGGGCCTGGCCTCTGTTCGAGGTAGGCGCGCCGGGTCGCGCAGAGGAATAGTGCGGACTTCACGATCGTGCGTGCCGTCCGCACCGACCGTCCTTGGGCCAACAGACCGGTAGAAGACGAGCGCTCGGCCCGACTGAAGCACTTCCTCGCGGTCCAGCGCGCCCAGCCGACAGACCGTTGATACGCTTCGAGCTCTCTGCGGGCGACGTCCAGGAGTTGCAGCCGGAACCGCGTCGTGTCGGGGTCGTTCAGGAATTGCTGGTGACCCTTGCGGTCCAGCAGTCCGGCGCGCCGGAGATAGTCGGCGATGTCCGCGACCTGGGTCGGCCGCGCTCGCCGCGATTGCTGGTCGCGTCGAGCTGACTGCCAGTCGGCTTCGAATGAGTCACCGGCCGCCATCGTGAGCGAGATCCCCAGCCGGTACCGCGCCGACAGGAACTTCGGAAAATCGGCCCGGGTGCGTGCATGCAGCCGCAGGGCCTCCAGGGGACGGCTCTGGAGGTCGTACAGACTGGCAAGCTCGTACCGCACGATGCCACTGGCTGGACCATCGCGTGCCACCGGCTCCAGCAGGTCCCGGCTCGTGTCGTGATTCGCCAGCACCTTTTGGAACGAGTGTCCGTAACCAAGGGACGGCGGGCAGAGCAGGAAGGCAGCAAGATCGTCCGCGCGTTCGGCGGCCGGTTTGCTCCACTCTGGCGTTGACTTGTCGTCGCGCAGCAGGACAGATGCCAGGTACGCCGCCGCGTGCTCGGCCGCATCGCTGAGCCTGACGCGGTCGAAGGTGGTCACCCCGGCGCTGGCATCCGTGCGGCGGTCGCGCAGGTCGACCGTGACCCAGAGTTCCGGATTGCGCGGGTCGCAATCGGTCGTCTCAGGTTCCCAGTCCGCGCACCGCTCGGCGTACAGCCTCGCGACGTAGCTCCGCGGTGAGGGCAGCACCATGGTGAAGAATCGGAGTACGCCCGCTACCAGCTTGCCGCCCTTCACCTCGCTTTGTTCCACCACTGTGGCGACAGTCTCGCCGCGGCTCGCGCCAGGCAGCGGGCCCGGTTTCCGGAGCGCCACAGCAGGAAGCCGGAAGCGCAGCTCGGCCAGAAGGTTCTGCGTGATCTCGCTGTCGTGGGGATCGGCGGCGGCAATGTCGACCCGCGGCGACTCTCGGTGCGCCGCCAGCATCTCGAGCCCCAGATAGCCGACCACGACGATGGCCAGGAACGCCACCCAGGCCGCGGTGTTCACCTCGATGTCTCTTCCCAGCAGGAGCTTCCAGAACCAGCCGACCACTGTCCGGAAGGAGTCCGTGAACCTCGTGGCAAGATCCTGCTTGCCTGCTCCCGCATCCCATCGGATGAAGATCAGCGCCGTAGCGCCGACGATCAGGACCGCCACGATCCGCAGTGTCCGCCTGGTGAAGCTCCAGGCGATCGCCGCCAGAACGAAGACCGCCGCGACAGTCACCAAACTCGCACGCCAGGCCCAGTCCATGACGCCCCCCTCGGTCCCGACACCCCATCCGCTCTTATCTGACCGCAGGTTGATCGACGGCGACAGGGACCTTGGTCACAAAGGGTCAGGGCACGGTTGCTCTGCTGCGAACAGCGAGTTCCTCGGCTGTGATCAGGTTGGTGTGGGTACCGGCGGTGCTGCACGCCCAGGCGCCGGCGATCGTTCCGGCGGTGGCGGCGGCTTGCCAGGGGGCTCCGTCGAGGTAGCGGGCCAGGAAGGCGGCTACGTAGGCGTCGCCGGCGCCGTTGGTGTCGACGACAGGGCGGTCGGGGAACGTGATGGCGGGGAAGTGGCGGACCGGTTCGCCGCGGACGTGGAGGTAGCTGCCGTCTGCGCCGGCCATGGCGACCACGACGTCGGCGCGCCCGTTGGCGAGGATCCAGTCCACGCCGTCGGGTGGCAGGGCGGCGGCGGAGACGAACACGATGTCGGAGGCGGTGGCGAAGTCCTTGTGGTGGTCGTTGCGGCCGTCCCAGTCGTGCAGGTCGGTGGAGATCGAACGATCGGCGGCGATCGCGTCCCCGAGGGCGTCGCGGGCGAAGTCCATGATCGAGACGTGGACGTGCTGGGCGTGCCGGATCACCGGGCGCCACAGGTTCGGGTCGACGCGGAGACCGCGCGGGTGGCGGCCGTCGTACATCGAGAGCCGGCGACCGTCCGGGGCGACCAGGTTGACCGATCGGCGGGTGCCGCTCGGGTGCAGGACGACCCGCAGCGGGATGCCGAGTTCGTCGTACGTACGGCGGATCCGCGCACCCTCGGGATCGTCGCCGATCACGTCCACCAGCCCGGTGTTCAGCCCGAGCAGGTGACAGCCGAGCGTGACGCCGTGCCCGGTGTGCGCCAGGTACGACTCGATCGGTTCGACCGGAACCGTGTCCACATCCGCCAACGGCAGGCTGGGCACCCGCACGATCGTGTCGATGCCTACTCCGCCGATCACCAGCACATCCAACTCCACCCGTCCCGTCATACCCGACTTTCGCCAGGGATCACAGGTGTCTTTCGCAAGCTGAACGGATAGTTGGTCTCCGGGCACAGTCGGGTCCATGCTGAACCGACGAATTCTGCTCACCTCCGCCGCCGTATCCCCACTCGCCGCCCTCCCCGCCCTGCGAACAGCAGAAGCAAGCACCGCGGTAGCGGTCCCCACGCGAGGCGCCGCGTCGTCGGCGGGACGCACGCGTGCGGTGCCCGTCCAGATTCGGCTTCCGCGGCCGACCGGTCCCTATCCGGTCGGCACGACCGAGCTTCACCTGGTCGACGCCGGCCGTGACGACCCGTTCGTTCCCGGGCGCCCACGCGAGCTGATGATCAGCATCTGGTACCCGGCGAGCCGGCTGACCGCGCCGGCGCCGTACCTCCCGCCGTTGACCGCCGAGGTGTTCGGCGAAGGTGCGGCGATCGCCCTGCAGCAACCCGTCGGGACGATCGACTGGGTCGGCGCCAAGAGCCACGCCGGCCTGCTCGCCCCGGTCTGCCCTGGGAAGCGGCCGGTCGTGCTGTTCTCGCCGGGGTTCGGCGTGCCGCGCGGACTCGCGTCGATCAGCGTCACCGAGCTCGCCAGCCGCGGGTACGTCGTGGTGACCGTCGACCACACGTACGAGGTCTCAGCCGTCGAGTTCCCCGGCAACCGGATCGAAGTACAGACCTTGCCGCCCGCGCCGTACGCGATGCTCGCCCGCACGACCCGCTTCGCCGACCTGCGCTTCGTCCTGGACAGCCTCACCCGGCTCGCCCGCGGCGAGAACCCGGACGCGGACCGACGCCGCCTCCCCAAGGGTCTCGGCAACCTCCTCGACCTCGACCGGATCGGGTCGTACGGCCACTCCGCCGGCGGCCTCAGTTCGATCGACCTGCTGGTCGCCGACCCGCGGATCCGCGCCGCGATCGACCTCGACGGCGAGCTCGGTTACGGGTACGACGACCCGGCCGACGCACCGACCGTCGCGAAGGGCACGAACCGCCCGTTCCTCCTGATGGGCTCGGGCGCGATCGGCCCGGGCCCGCACGACCACCGCACGGACCCGTCCTGGGGCCTGTTCTGGGACCACTCGTCCGGCTGGAAGCGCGACCTGAATGTCCCGAACGGCCGCCACTACAGCTTCGTCGACTACCAGGCGCTGATCCCGTGGTTCCAGCGGTTCTTCATCGTCCCGCCGGACCTGATCGCGAACACCGTCGGTACGGCGAACGTCGACCAGGTACTGCGCGCCATGCGCACCTACATCCCGGCGTTCTTCGACCAGCATCTCCGGCACCGCCCGTACGACTGGACCCGTGCGCTGCCGGAGACGAGGTTCATTGCTTGATCGGGGCGCCGGTCTTCTCCTGGAGTTCGTCGAAGGTGACACCCTCGGCGAGCTCCACCAGCTGCAGACCGTCGTCGGTGACGTCCAGGACGGCGAGGTCCGTGATGATCCGGTTGACCACGCCGCGACCGGTGTACGGCAGGTCGCACTCCTCGAGGATCTTGTGCGAGCCGTCCTTGGCGACGTGCTCCATCAGCACGATCACCTTCTTCGCGCCGTGCACCAGGTCCATCGCGCCGCCCATCCCCTTGACCATCTTGCCGGGGATCATCCAGTTCGACAGGTCGCCCTTGGCCGACACCTGCATCGCGCCCAGGATGGCCGCGTCGATCGCGCCGCCGCGGATCATCCCGAACGACAGCGACGAGTCGAAGAACGAGGCCCCGGGCATCGTCGTGACGGTCTCCTTGCCGGCGTTGATCAGGTCCGGGTCCTCGTCGCCCTCGACCGGGTACGGCCCGACGCCGAGGATGCCGTTCTCGGACTGCAGTACGACGGTGACGCCGTCCGGAATGTAGTTCGGGACCAGGGTCGGCAGGCCGATGCCGAGGTTCACGTACGAACCGTCCTCGAGTTCGGCGGCGGCCCGGGCGGCCATCTGCTCACGGGTGAGTGGCATGTCAGGCCTCCAGCTTCTCGCGCTGAGCCTCGTAGGACTCCCGCGGTTGCACCGTGCGCTTCTCGATCCGCTTCTCGATGTCCTTGCCGACCGCAACAACGCGCTGGACGTAGACACCGGGCAGGTGGATCGAGTCCGGGTCCAGCTCACCAGGCTGGACCAGCTCCTCGACCTGCGCGATGGTGACCCGGCCGGCCATCGCGGCCAGCGGGTTGAAGTTGCGCGCACTCCGGTCGAACACCAGGTTCCCGTGGGTGTCGCCCTTGAGCGCGTGCACCAGCCCGAAGTCGGTGGTGATCGATTCCTCCAGCACGTACGTCGTACCGTTGATCTCCCGCGTCTCCTTGGGCTCCGACGCCTTCGCGACCGAACCGTCCGCGTTGTACTTCTGCGGCAGTCCGCCCTCGGCGACCTGCGTCCCGACGCCGGCCAGCGTGTAGAACGCGGCGATCCCGCAGCCGCCGGCCCGGAGCTTCTCGGCCAGCGTGCCCTGCGGGGTCAGCTCGACCTCCAGCTCCCCGGACAGGAACTGCCGGGCGAACTCCTTGTTCTCCCCGACGTACGACGATGTCATCTTGGCGATCCGCTTGTCAGCGAGCAGGATGCCGAGGCCCCAGTCGTCGACGCCGCAGTTGTTCGACACGACACTGAGCCCGGAGACCCCCTTGTCGTGCAGAGCGCTGATGAGCTGCATCGGGTTTCCGCACAACCCGAAGCCGCCGACGGCGAGGCTTGCGCCGTCCCCGATGTCCGCCACCGTTTCCTGCGGCGACCCGTACGTCTTGTCCATCAGCTGCTCCGTTGCAGAGTCGAGGCCCGATCCGCTCCGACTCTAACCAGCGGACCCGTGTCCCGCGATGTGAGTGGTACCACTCGGGTCTCTGGTCAGGTGTAGTCAGGTGCTACGCGGACGCTTCGGACGCGTTCAGTGCCGTCAGTTCGTGCAGGGCCTCGTAGTGCGCGTCGTCCAGCTCAGGGATGGCGAGTACGGCGGACAGGTGCGCGCGGGCGGCCTGAAGATTGCCGATGCCGCGCGCCGTACGCGCCAAACCGACTCGTGCCGCCGCAACGGTCTCCGGCTGGTCTGTGTGCTCTCCGATCGACAGGGCCCGGCCGTAGTCCGCGTGCGCGTCCTCCAGCTTTCCCTGCCGTCGGTAGAGCTCGGCACGCTCGCACAGCAGCAGTGCGGTCTCGTCTGCGAGGCACAGCTGCTCGGCGAGCTCCAGTGCCTCTGTGGTGGCGTCCAGCGGCTCGTCGACGACCTGTCGGAGCGCGCTGAGGGCAAGGAACATGCCCCACCGGTCTTCCAGCATCCGGAAGCGGCCCAGCGCCGTACGTAGGCTCTGTGCCGCGTCACCCGGCGCGGCTGTCGTTAGACCCGGGTAGCCACGGCACAGCTCCACAGCTGCCCGTGTCCACGCGTCACCGGCCTCGTTGCGCTCCAGCACGTCCTCGACCACAGCAGCCGGCTCGAACGGCCCGAACACGAGTGACCACAGCAGCACCGTCACGGAGTACCGGAACGGGCCGGTGGTCGTCAGCACGATCTGCTGGGCCAGCTCCACCTGCTCCTGCTCGGCCGACGCCGCGCCATGGATGACGGCCAGCAGGTACTCCTCGTCCAGGCCGACCGGGACAGTCCGGCCGAGCATGCTGAGCACCCGCTCCGCCGCGGCGGCAGCCTCGTCCTGGAGCCCGTTCGACCACCAGTACGCCGAATAGCGCGCAACCAGCCGTAAGGCGGTCCGCAGGTCGCTCTCACACGCGCGCTCGATCGCGCTGACGACCTGGTCCGCCTCCAGACTGTGTGGTTCGCCGGAGCCCCCCAAGTTCACGTGCTTCATTGTCGCTCCCCCGTGTTAACGCCGTGTCACGGGGTCAAAAACGGAGGACGCCCCAGGTGGCGGGTCGGTGCATGTCCGCGATGCCCTGTGGTGACCAGACCCAGAACTCGCAGTCGTCGCCCTTCACGTACGCGCCGTCGACCACCTCATGCGTCCACTCGCAGCGCATCAGGTTCATCCGCCACTCGTCACCCGGGTTCGGCGGCGTCGCCCGACCTTCGTTGTACGGCGCCAGCTCGGCCCACGGTACGGCGATCTCCGCCGACCACCCGGTGTCCGTGTCGGACGGGTCGTTGAGCGTGCCGTCGACGTGGACCGCGGTCCGCAGACCGGGCAGGTTCGTCGGGTCGATCGGAACGCCGCCGTCGACGTACGGCTTCGGCAGCGTGAGCTCCCAGATCGTCCCGAGCGGGTTGATCTCGAACTCGTAGTAGTTCTGCCCGTCGCCGTCCGGGTCGAGGAACAGTTCGAAGTTGTTCTCGTGGAACAGCTTGCTGTTGTGCTCGGTCATCGTCGACCAGACGTGCGGCTCCTCGAGCAGACCGCCGACGTACAGGTACTGGTCGTCGTACATCAGCTTCGCCCGGGTCAGGAACCGTGGCGTGGGGCCGTCGTGGATCGGGACGAAGGCGGTCGTCCACGGCGCGGCGTCCCAGGCCGGGTCGGTCAGGGTGCCGTCGAGGTTCGGCGCGGTGGCGGTCCGCGGGCACTCGTAGACGGGCAGGTCAGGCATCGGCACGCTCCAGCAGTCGGGCGAGAAGGTTGGCGAGCAGGAAGGTGACGGCGGTCAGGACGGGTACGACGGCGAGGATCCAGGGCGAGTCCAGGTGGCCGGTCAGGAATGCCACCACCAGCGCGACCATGAACGCGACGCCGAGGAACGGGATCAGCTTCGGGTGCGGCATCGCCAGCCGGCTGAGCGCCGTACCGCCGAGCACCATCGTGACGGCCACGATCACGATCAGCAGCGGCAGTCCGAGGGCGCCGCAGTTCGTGGTGTCCCGGAACCGCTCGCAGCCGCGCTCACTCAGCCACACCAGCGCGATGGTCGCGAACCCGCACAGCAGCCCGACGACGGCCAGGATCAGCCCCGGCGGCAGCGGCGGCGCGTCGTACCGGCCCGGGCGCTCCTCCTCCGCCTCTTCGTCGGCAGCCTCCAGTACGGCTTCCAGATCGTCCGGCATCCGGTCGCCGTCGTCCTCCTGACTCATTGCGGCAGGCTATCGGGCTCCCAGGCTGTTCGCGATGGCATCGCGCACCTCGGCGTCGGTGGGCGCGGCGAGGCCCTGCTCCGCGGCCAGTTCGGCGAGCGAGACCATCGTGACGTCGTGCAGTCCGCAGCTGGTGAACGTGTGAAACACGGTCATGTCCGGGTCCACGTTCACCGAGAACCCATGACTGGTCACACCGCGCCGGATCCGCATGCCGATCGAGCAGAGCTTCCGGCCGTCCTCGGTCCAGACCCCGACGAGGCTGCTGGCGCCCTTCGGCGTGTCCCGGCGTACGAGCGGGAAACCGAGCGACCCGAGAGCCTCGATCAGGCCGTTCTCGGCCCAGCGCACGATGTCGACCGGTCCGCGCTGATGCAGGTCGATCACCAGGTAGCCGACCAGCTGGCCAGGGCCGTGGTACGTCGCGAAGCCGCCGCGGTCGACCTGCACCGTCGGGATCGCGGCCGCCGCCGCGGGCAGGTCGTCGAGGACGGTCCTTGGCCCGTAGGTGATCACCGGCGGATGACTCAGCAGGAACAGACGGTCCTCGGCCTTGCCTTCGACGCGCTCCTCGACCCAACCACGCATGTCCTTCGCGGCGACGTCGTACTCCACCTCACCGAGATCAACCCGCTGCATGGGTTCAGATTAGGCCGTACGGTGCGCGGCGCAGGACGTCGTACAGGAGTCGGCGGTCGAGAACGTTGCCCTCCGGCTCCAGCCAGTTGAGGAGTTCGCGGTCGGCGGACCGGGCGGACAGGCACGTCACGGCGGCCTCGGAGCCGGACTGCGTCATGATCCCGCCCTGGCCGTCCACGGTCGGGTGAACGATCAGGAAGCCACGTACCTGAGCCGTCCGCAGCCGTCCGCTCCAGGCAGCGACGGCGGCCTTCAGCGCGGGTACCGGGCTGTCGATCGGCTGGCCGTTGAAGACGAGGGATCCGTAGGCGTCGAGGGAGTACGCGCCGGGTGGTCCTACCAGCGACACGATCAGCGCGACGCGGTGCCCGTTGATCAGCATGTGATCGACGGCGACGGCACCGAGCTGCGCACCGTGCACCAGCTTCGCCGCGGGCAGTGCGCCGACCACGGGGTCGAGGAGGTTGGCCGTACGCCGCTGCAGCAGCACGTCGTACGCCGAGATCGGCGCGGCGAGCGCATCGTCGACGAGTGGCTCGCCGGGACGGCCCCACAGGTTGAACTCGTACGCCGCGGTCCGGTCGATCGCCAGATCCAGCGCGTGCGCCTTCGACCAACGGCCGGTGAGGATCCGGACCACCACCAGGCCGACAACGACCGCGCCGATCACAACGCGGCCGATCGCGGACGCGTCGTCCAGCAGGGAGGGAACGAAGCTCAGTACCAGCGCCAGCAGGAGGAAGGCTGCAGTGAGGACGCCCAGCGTCTTGAACAGGCGGCCGAACGGCACCCGCCTGCTCCAGTGCGGTGGCATCGCCACCATGATCATCGCGGCGATGCCGATGCCGGAGATGACGTCCCAGAAGCCGTGGTAGCCGGAGGTGACAACGATCCAGACGACCAGCGCCGTGAAGCCGGCCAGCGCCACGAGCGCGGGGACCCGCCAGCGGCCGAACGGCGGACCGACGAGGATGGGCCCTGCATCCACCGGTTGGACCCGCTCACCGGTCGTCCTGGGCTGCTCCGGCTGCTCCGCCTGCGCGCTCGACGAGCTCGACGTGCTGGACCAGGGCTGGTCGGTCGACCAGGTCCAGGTGGGCTCAGGTTCGGGCTGTGGATCGGGCTGTTGATCGGCGTAGGGCTGCGGATCCGGCTCGCGGCTGGTCGTCGTCGACTGGCCGGCGAGCAGGCGGTCGTAGGAGGCGCGCTTGACCGGGTCCGAGAGCGTGTTCCAGGCTTCCTGCACGAGGCGGAAGAGCGCCGCGTTGCCGCCCTGGTCCGGATGGACCTGGCGAACGAGCTTCCGGTACGCGGTCTTGATCTCGGCGGCGCTGGCCGTGCGCTCGACATTCAGCACTTCGTAGTGATCGGCCCCGCTCACCCCAGCACCTCCGCGACACGACAGAACGCACTGAGGGCCAGTCACCGCAGTGACTGACCCTCAATGGTGGTCGGGCTGACAGGATTTGAACCTGCGACCTCTTCGTCCCGAACGAAGCGCGCTACCAAGCTGCGCCACAGCCCGAAGTCGCGAGTAGCTTACATGGGCTCAGCGTCCGGACGAAATCGGGTTATTGCGCGGGACGAGAGTGAGCAAGGTCGCCTCCGGGCGGCAGGCGAAACGGACCGGCGCGTACGGCGACGTACCGAGCCCTGCCGACACGTGCAGGGCTGCCTGACGGCCGCCGTACTCCCAGGTCGACAGGCCCTTCACGCGCGACGTGTCGAGGTCGCAGTTCGTCACCAGCGCGCCGTACAACGGCACTGCCAGTTGACCGCCGTGTGTATGACCGGCGAGGACCAGCGGATAACCGTCGCCGACGAAGCCGTTCAGGACCCGCTGGTACGGCGCGTGCGTGACGCCGATCGCCAGGTCCGCCGTCGGGTCGATCTCGCCCGCGATCTCGTCGTACCGGTCGCGCCTGATGTGCGGGTCGTCGGTGCCGGCGAAGTCCAGGCGCAGCCCGTTGACCTTCAGGGTCGCCCTGGCGTTGTTCAGATCCGTCCAGCCGGCGCCGCTGAACGCCCGGCGCATCTCCTCGTACGGAAGGTCGGGGCCGTGCGGCTTGTGGCGCTGCTTGTTCGCGGGCAGCAGGTACTTGCCCGGGTTCTTGAAGTGCGGCTTCCAGTAGTCGTTGGAGCCGAACACGAACACGCCGGGAAGATCGAGCAGATCGCCGTACGCACGCAGCAGCGGACGAACCGAGTGCTCGCTCGCGAGATTGTCGCCGGTGTTGACGATCAGGTCGGGCTCGAGCGCGGCCAAGTCGTTGACCCAGCGGATCTTCTTCTCCTGCTTGGGCATCAGGTGCAGGTCGGACAGGTGCAGCACCCGCAGCGGCGCGGTCCCCTCCGGCAGCACCGGCACTGTCACTCTTCGCAGCGTGAACCAGCGCACCTCGATACCGGCCGCATACGCGACACAGGCGGCGCCGATGGCGCTGACAATGCCCGTAGTCTTCAGGGCGGTCCTGACGATGCTCATTTCACAAGCCTGCCACAATCTCAGGTATGTCCAACTCCGGAATGAAGCAGCGCCTGCACGACGACATGACCGCCGCCCTCAAGGCGCGCGACGAGATCCGCAAGTCGACCCTGCGGATGGCGCTCACGGCAATCACCAAGGCGGAGGTGGCCGGTAAAGAGGCCCGCGAGCTCACCGACGCCGAGATCGTCGACGTCCTCAGCTCCGAGGCCAAGAAGCGCCGCGAGTCCGTCATCGCCTACCGCGACGCCGGCCGCACCGAGCTCGCCGAGAAGGAGCAGGCCGAGGCGGACATCCTGGCCGACTACCTCCCCGAGCAGCTCACCGAGGACGAGATCAAGGCCCTGGTCACCGAAACCATCGCCGCCACCGGCGCCGCCGACCTCGGCCCCCGCGGCATCGGCAAGGTCATGGGCGCCCTCCAACCCAAGGTCAAGGGCAAAGCCGACGGCGCCGTCGTCTCCGCCGAGGTGAAGCGCCAACTCGGCGCCTGACCGGTCAGCCGTGGCCGCGGCCGCCGCAGTTCGGGTACTTCGGGTTCCAGGGCGGGCAGTTCGGGTTCAGCGTGGTCGGCGTCCCCGGTGGTTGCACGGTCTGTGTGGTCGTCGGCTTCCCGGGCTTGACCTGCTTGCTGCCGTTGGAGACGTAGATCGTCACCAGCGAGCCGGCGGGGGCGCCGTCGCGTTGCCTCGGGTCGGTGTAGGCGACCGTGCCGGCGGTCTCCTCGGAGTTCACCGTGCCGGAGGCGATGGCGACCTCGAAGCCCGCCTGGCGAAGCTTGTTCGCGGCGTCGTCCGGGTTCATGCCGTTCACGAACGGCAGGTCCTTCACGTTGCCTCGCTGGATGACGGCGGACGGCGCCACGAAGCGCGTCGTCGGATAGCCCTGCAGGGCGGCCTTCATCGCCGCCTCCCAGATCGGACCGGCGGTGCCCGAACCCGACGCGTCGTGGATCGGCTTGCCGTTCAGGGTCTGGCCCTGCAGCTCCTTGTACGGCGGTGACGCGTCGGCCACCGTGGCGGCTGCGGCGAGCTTCGACGAGTAACCGGCGTACCACACCGCCTTGGCCTCGTTGATGGTTCCTGTCTTGCCTGCGAGATCGCTCTTGCCGAACTTCAGCTTGCTGCCGGTGCCGCCGGTCTCCATGACCTGGTGGAGTACCGCGTTGACGCCGTCGGCGACCTCCTGTGACAACACCTGCTTGCACTGCGCGCCGGGGATGCTCACCGACTTGCCGGCCGAGTCCTTCACCGAGGTGATCAGCCACGGCTGGCAGTACATTCCGCGAGCCGCGAAGGCGGCGTACGCGTTCGACAGTTGCAGCGGCGAGATCTGGTTGATGCCCAGCGTCATCGAGGCGACCTGCTCGAGCGGTTCGCCGTTCTGGGCCTGGTACAGCCCGAGGGATGCAGCGATCTTGGCGATGGGGCACAGACCGGTCCGCTGTGAGAGCTGCAGGAAGTAGGTGTTGGTCGACTTCTGTGCCGCCTGGATCATGGTCGGGACCGGAACGTTCGTCGTCGAGTTCTTCGGACTGTAGCCGTCCGGGGTCTTGTAGGTTCCGTTGCAGGTGCTGAACTTCTGGCCGCCCATCGGCAGCGGGTCGGGCGAGTTGATCTTGTAGTTGAGCGGAATGCCCTTCTGGATCGCGGCCGCGATCGTGAACGCCTTCATCGTCGAGCCGTTCTGCCAACCGCCGAACCCGCCGGGGTAGCTCTTCGGGACGTTGTAGTTGTAAAAGGTCTGGCCACGCTTCTTGCCGTAGCCGCGGCTCTGCGCCATCGCTTTCACGAGTCCGGTGCCGGGCTCGACGATGGTGATCGCCGCCACCGCCTGGTCGGTCGTCTGCGAGTGTGTGTCGATGGAGCGCTGCGCGTCGGCCTGGATC
This sequence comes from Kribbella sp. VKM Ac-2571, assembly GCF_004362255.1. NCBI lineage: Bacteria > Bacillati > Actinomycetota > Actinomycetes > Propionibacteriales > Kribbellaceae > Kribbella > Kribbella sp. VKM Ac-2571. Next base: position 138,709 of record NZ_SNWS01000008.1, on the reverse strand, counting down.
TTCCGGTCGAGGGAGGTCTTGATGGTCAGGCCTGCGGTCTTGATGTAGTTGGCGCGGTCGATCTTGGTCTTGCCGAAGGCCGGGTTGTCCTCGAGCAGCGAGACGATGTACTCGCAGTAGAAGGGGTACGGGCCGTTTGCGCAGCCGAGTTTGTTGGGGCGGACCTTGTTGGGGTCGATGACCGGGGTCTTCAGGGCCGAGTTGGCCTGGGCCACCGAGATGACGTGCAGTTCGAGCATCCGGCGGATGACCACGTCGCGGCGGTCCTTGGCGCGCTTGGCGTTGTTGGTCGGGTCATAGCCGGTCGGGTTCTTGACCAGGCCGGCCAGCATCGCGGCCTGCGGGAGCGTCAGCTGGGACGCGTTCACCGAGAAGTAGTGCTGTGCAGCGGCCTGGATGCCCCACGCGCCGTCGCCGAAGTTGGCGAGGTTGAGGTACTTCTCCAGGATCTCGTTCTTCGAGTACTGCTTCTCGACCGCGACCGCGTACCGCAGCTCGGCGACCTTGCGCTGGTACGTGTCGGCGGTCGCCGCGGCCACCTCGGTCGGCGTCTTCGCCTTCTCGACCAGGCTGATCTTCACGTACTGCTGGGTGATGCTCGAACCACCCTGCTGCACCGAGCCCGAGGACTGGTTCTGCAGCAGCGCGCGCAGCGTGCCCTTCGCGTCCAGCGCGCCGTGCTCGTAGAAGCGGTCGTCCTCGATCGCGACGATCGCCTTCTGCATGATCGGCGCGACGTCCTTGAGCTTCACCGGCACCCGGTTCTGCTCGGCGAGCGTGGCGATCACCGTACCGTCGGCGGCCAGGATGGTGCTCTTCTGCTTGAGCGGCACCTCGTCGAACTGCTGCGGCAGGTCCTGCAGCGTGTCGGAAGTCTTCTCCGTGGTGAATCCGGCGAGGCCGGCGAACGGGATGGCGAGACCGGCGGCCAAGGCCCCCGACAGCACGCTCACCCCTAGGAACAGAACCACAGATTGGACGACGCCCCGGTCGCCCTTTTCCTTGACGCGCATGGTTGTTAAGACTACGGGACCGCAGATCAGGGTTACCGCTCCGCGTGTGAGTTCGGTCACCCTGGCTGGACAAAGTTCATCCAAAAGGACGAGGGCCCGAGCAGATGCTCGGGCCCTCCTCCGGTACGCCGGGTCAGGCGGCGAACTGGTGTGCGCCGACCTCGGCCGGCTCCAGTGCCAGATCCAGCACCTCACGGACGTCACTCACCGGGTGCACGGTCAGCTCCGCGAGCACGGACGCCGGCACGTCTTCCAGGTCCGGCTCGTTCCGCTTCGGGATCAGGATCGTGGTCAGCCCGGCCCGGTGCGCGGCGAGCAGCTTCTGCTTGACCCCACCGATCGGGAGCACCCGTCCGGTCAGCGACACCTCACCGGTCATCGCGACCTCCGAGCGGACCGGCCGCCCGGACAGCAGCGACGCCAGCGCCGTCGTCATCGTCACACCCGCGGACGGTCCGTCCTTCGGGACAGCACCGGCCGGAACGTGGATGTGCGCGTTCCGCTCGGCCAGGTCACCGACGGGCAGTCCCAGCTCCGCGCCGTGCGAGCGCAGGTACGACAGGGCGATCTGCGCCGACTCCTTCATCACGTCACCCAACTGCCCGGTCAACGTGACTCCGGTCGGACCGGTCTCCTTGTCGGCCAGCGACGCCTCGACGAAGAGCACGTCACCACCCGCACCTGTCACCGCAAGTCCGGTCGCCACACCCGGAAGCGCCGTACGCTCCGCGGACTCCGGCGTGAACTTCGGCGAACCCAGGTACCCCTTCAGCCCACCGCCGTCGATCGTGAGGTTGCCAACGTCCTCGCCCAGGGCGAGCTTGGCGGTCACCTTCCGCAGTACCCGCGAGATCGACCGCTCGAGCTGCCGTACGCCGGCCTCCCGGGTGTACTCACCCGCGAGCACCCGGAGCGCCGACTCCTCGATGGTCACTTCGTCCGCCGTCAGGCCCGCCCGCTCCAGCTGACGCGGGAGCAGGTGGTCACGGGCGATGACGACCTTCTCGTCCTCGGTGTAACCGTCCAGCTGCACCAGTTCCATCCGGTCCAGCAGCGGCGCCGGGATGGAGTCCAGCACGTTCGCCGTGGCCAGGAAGACCACGTCGGACAGGTCCAGCTCGACCTCCAGGTAATGGTCCCGGAAGGTGTGGTTCTGCGCCGGGTCGAGGACCTCGAGCAGCGCGGCCGTCGGGTCGCCCCGGTAGTCCGCACCGACCTTGTCGATCTCGTCCAGCAGTACGACGGGGTTCATCGAGCCCGCCTCGGTAATGGCCCGGACGATCCGGCCCGGCAGCGCACCGACGTACGTCCGCCGGTGACCGCGGATCTCGGCCTCGTCCCGCACGCCACCCAGGGCGACCCGGACGAACTTCCGGCCCATCGCACGCGCCACGGACTCACCCAGCGAGGTCTTACCCACACCAGGAGGACCGACCAGCGCCAGTACGGCGCCACTGCGGCGACCGCCCACGACACCGAGACCACGGTCCGCACGACGACGCCGTACGGCGAGGTACTCCGTGATGCGCTGCTTCACGTCGTCCAGGCCGGCGTGGTCCGCGTCCAGCACGGCCCGCGCCTCACGGATGTCGTAGCTGTCCTCGGTCCGCTCGTTCCAGGGCAGCTCGAGAACGGTGTCCAGCCAGGTCCGGATCCAGCCGACCTCGGGAGACTGCTCGGAGGTCCGCTCCAGCTTGTCGACCTCGGCCAGCGCGGCCTTCTGCACGTGCTCCGGCAGGTCGGCCGCCTCGACGCGGGCCCGGTAGTCCTCTTCCTCGGACTCGGCCTTGCCGTCGAGCTCGGCCAGCTCCTTGCGGATCGCGGCCATCTGCTGGCGCAGCAGGAACTCCCGCTGCTGCTTCTCCATGCCTTCCTGGACGTCCTTCTGGATCGTCTCGGAGACCTCGAGCTCGGCGAGGTGGTCCTTCACCCAGCCGATCAGCTTCTCCAGGCGCTCGGAGACGTTCGCGTTCTCCACCAGCCAGGACTTCTGCTCGTTGTTCAGGTACGACGCGTAGCCGGCCAGGTCGGACAGCTCCGCCGGGTCGTCGACCTGCTTGATCGAATCGATCACCTGGTAGGCGCCGCGCCGCTGCAGCACCGAGGTGGTCAGGGTCTTGTACTCGCGGGCCAGCTCGACGGAGCGGTCGTCGGTGATCTCGTGCATCACCGTCGCGCCCACCCACAGCGCCGCACCCGGGCCGGTGGTCCCGGCGCCGATGCGGACCCGCTGGGTCCCGCGGATCACGGCCGCCCGGTCACCGCCCGGCAGCCGGCCGATCTGCTCGATCTCACCGAGCGTCCCGGCCTTGGCGTATTTTCCGTCCAGCCGCGGGACCAGGAGCACCTGGTCCTGACCGGCGGCCTGCGCGGCATCGATCGCCGCCCGGGCCTCGCTGTCGGCGAGTCGGACCGGCACGACCATTCCCGGCAGGACCACGACGTCGTCCAGCGGCAGTACAGGAAGATTCAACGTATCGGTCACGCTGTCACACCCTTTTCCAAGTTGAGTCTGATGGGCTCAACCACAGGTGTAAGCAAGTAATTCCCGGCGCTTCCCAACGTTCGCTGACGGTGAAATCTGTGTTGAATGCCGCGACTCCGTCGCGGCGAGTCATGGGGCTGTAACTCCCGGCCTTCCCTCGTCGCTCCGCTCCTCAGTCCAGGCCGGGAGGCCCCATGACTAGGCGGTGAGCAGCTCGCCGATCTGGCGTAGGCCGGTCAGGTCGTGGACGTCGTCGGCCAGGGCCGGGACCTCGACGGTCCGGATCGCGCGGTGACCTCGCCGGAAGCGTTCGGCCCGCTTGTGCTCGCCTACGACCTGCTGCATCTTGTCCGCGTGCAACCGCAGTACGGCGGCCGTCAGCGGCGACTTGTCCGCTTCCTCCAGCTTCTCTGCTGCAGCGAGTGACCGCTCCGCCGACAGCTCTGGCGCCTCCGTGTTCGTCACGCGGTTCAGCACGACGCCCGCGAGCGGCATTCCCTCGGCCCGCAGCCGCTCCGCGAAGTACGACGCCTCCCGCAGCGCATCGTTCTGCGGCGAGGCCACGACGAGGAACGCGGTGTGCGACTCCCGGAGCAGCGCGACCGTCTGCTCGGCCCGCTGCCGGAACCCGCCGAACAACGTGTCGAACGCCGCCACGAACGTCTGTACGTCGGTCAGCACCTGAGCGCCGAGCACTTTGTTCAGCACCGACATGGCCATGTTCACCCCGGCCGACATCAGCTTGAACGGGCCACGCGCCGGCGCCAGCAGCAGCCGGAGGAAGCGGCCCTCGAGCAGCGACGCCAACCGCTCCGGCGCGTCCAGGAAGTCCAGCGCCGACCGCGACGGGGGAGTGTCCACCACGATCAGGTCCCACTCGCCGGTCCGCTCGGCCTGCTTGTGCAGCTGCCCGAGCTTCTCCATCGCCATGTACTCCTGCGTGCCGGCGAACGACGAGGAAAGCGCTTGATAAAAGGGATTCGCGAGAATCTGCTCGGCCTTCTCCGGCGTCGCGTGCTGCAGGACGACGTCGTCGAACGTCCGCTTCATGTCGAGCATCATGGCGTCCAGCCGGCCGCCGTTCTTCGCGTTCACCTCCGCCACCGCACGCGGGGTGTTGTCGAGCTCGGTCAGTCCCAGCGACTGCGCCAGCCGCCGGGCCGGGTCGATCGTGAGTACGACGACCTTCCGGCCGCGCTCCGCCGCGCGCAGGCCGAGCGCGGCCGCGGTCGTGGTCTTCCCGACCCCGCCGGAACCACACGTGACGATGATCCGCGTTTCGCCGTCATCGATGAGCGCGTCCAGGTCCAGGTTCATGCCCGGAACTCCTCAGCCAGGTCGATCAGGGTGCCTTGGTCGATCCCGTCCGGCTGCAGCGTCAGCTCCGTCACCTGTTTGCTCAGGGCATCGATCCGGTCGCGGTTCTCGCGTTCGAGCCCGACCCGGATCGCGTGGTCGTGCGCCTCGCTCGCGAGCGTCTTCACCAGGTCGTCGCCGATCGTCAGACCGGCCGCCTTCAGGCCCCTGGTCAGCTCGGCAGCGGGCAGTTTCTCCTTCACCGCAAGGGCGAGCGCGTCGTCGTCGAGCGGGCTGTTGCGCACCATGTTCACCACGATCGACCCGATCCGCAGGTCCAGCGCCTCCAGCTGCCCGACCGCGTCGAGGGTCTCCTGGACCGGCATCTCCTCGAGCAGCGTGACCAGATGGATTCGGGTGATGTCCGAGCGCAGCATGCCCATGATCGCGTCCGCCTGGTTGCGGATCGGCCCGACCTTGGCGAGTCCGGCGACCTCGGTGTTCACGTTCAGGAACGGCGCGATCCGCCCGGTCGGCGGGGCGTCCACCACCACGGCGTCGTACGCGAGCTTCCCCTGCACCTTGCGGCGGGTGGCCTCGTACACCTTGCCGGTGAGCAGTACGTCGCGCAGCCCGGGGGCGATCGTGGTGACGAAGTCGATCGCGCCGACCTTCTCGAGCGCCTTCCCCGCGCGGCCGAGGTGGTAGTACATGTCGAGGTACTCCAGGAGCGCGGCCTCGGCGTCCACGGCCAGCGCGAACACCTCACCCCCCGCGGGGCCGTGCGCGATCCGGCGTTCGACGTACGGCAGGGGTGGTACGTCGAAGAGCTGGGCGAGACCCTGACGGCCCTCGACCTCGACCAGCAGGATCCGTTTGCCCTGCTCGGCCAGCGCGAGCGCCATCGCGGCCGCGACGGTGGTCTTCCCGGTGCCGCCCTTGCCGGTCACCACGTGCAGTCGCGCCATAGGTCCCAGGGTAGGACGTGTCCCGCGACACACCGTTAGAGTCCCCTTCATGAAGAAGTTCGAGTACTTCACCGCGCCGCTGCTGGTCCACTCGACCAAGGAGATCCTGGACAACTTCGGCCAGGACGGCTGGGAGCTGGTCCAGGTCGTCCCGGGCCTCAACCCGGAGAACCTGGTCGCCTACTTCAAGCGGGAGATCGAGGACAAATGAGCCACCCCGAGGAGAAGCTCGCCGAGCTCGGCCTGAAGCTGCCCGAGGTGGCCAAGCCGGTCGCGGCGTACGTCCCGGCCGTCCGGACCGGGGACCTGGTCTACACGTCCGGCCAGCTGCCGCTGCGCGAGGGCACGCTGATCGCCACCGGCAAGGTCGGGGACGCGGTCACGCCGGAGGTGGCCAGCGAGTGCGCCCAGCAGTGCGCGCTGAACGCGCTGGCCGCGGTCAAGGCGGAGATCGGCGACCTGGGGAACGTGAAGCGGATCGTGAAGGCGGTCGCGTTCATCGCCTCCACGCCGGACTTCACCGGTCAGCCGCAGGTCGCGAACGGCGCCTCCGAGCTGTTCGGCCAGGTCTTCGGCGGCGCCGGGCAGCACGCCCGCAGCGCGGTCGGCGTCCCGGTCCTCCCGCTCGACGCCCCGGTCGAGATCGAACTGATCGTCGAGGTCGGCTGACCGCTCGTGCGGGACCTGAAGTCGCAGCCGATGACCGGCCGGATGGCCGAGGTGGCCCTCGAGTACGCCGAGGGCACCCGGACGCCGGCCGATCCCCGCCCCGCCTCCACGGTCATCCTCCTCCGCAACCCACCACCAACCGCCCCGCCCCGCCCCGCGACACCAGCGACCGCGCCGGCCGACCCACCCCGACCCGCCGCACCAGCGACCGGCCCGACCGACCCAGCCCGACCCGCCGGAGCGGAGACCGGTCGACCGGAGGTCTATCTGCTGCGCCGGCAGCGGACGATGGCGTTCGCGGCGGGGATGACGGTCTTTCCCGGCGGACGGGTCGACGCGACGGATTCCACCGTCGCGGACTCCTGGTCGGGGCCCACGCCCGAGTGGTTCGGCAAGCGGCTCGGCTGCTCCGCGGAGACAGCAGCGGCGTACGTCGCCGCCGCGGTCCGCGAGACCTTCGAGGAGTCGGGCGTCCTGCTCGCCGGACCGTCGAAGGACTCGGTCGTCGGCGACACCACCGGAGCCGACTGGGAGGCCGACCGGGTCGCCCTGGAAACCCGTGAGCTGGGATTCTCGGAGTTCCTGCACCGCCGTGGGCTGGTCCTGCGCGCCGACCTGCTCGGCCCCTGGACGCACTGGATCACCCCGGAGTTCGAGCCCAAGCGGTACGACACCGCGTTCTTCGTCGCCGCGCTCCCCGCGGGGCAGGTCACCCGGGACGTGACGAGCGAGTCCGACCAGGTCACGTGGATCCGCCCGGCGGACGCGGTGGCGGCCGTCGACGCGGGCGAGATGCTGATGCTGCCCCCGACGTACATCTGCTGCCACGAGCTCTCGCAGTACGACGATGTCGCGGCGATCCTGGACGCGGCCGGCGAGCGGGAGATCCGCGCGATCATGCCCACCGTGCGCATCGACGGCGACCAGGCCTATCTGGAGACCACATGAACGTCACCGAGTACGCCAAGCTGGTGCGGGCCGACAATCCCGGCCTGATGACGCTGGACGGCACCAACACGTGGATCCTCCGCGCCCCGGACGCCGAGCGGTCTGTGGTCGTCGACCCCGGCCCGATGCTGGAGGACCACCTCCGCGCGGTCCTGGACGCGGCCGGCAAGGTCGCCGTCGTACTGCTGACCCACAAGCACCCGGACCACTCCGAGGGCGCCGCGTGGTTAGCCAACCAGGCCGGTTGCGGCGTACGGGCTGTGGATCCCGAGTTCCGCATCCCGACCGATCACGCCCACGGCCTGGCGGAGGGCGACGTGATCACCGCCGATGGCCTCCGGATCGAGGTCCTCCCGACGCCCGGCCACACACTCGACTCGGTCTGCTTCTGGCTGCCCCAGGACGGCTCGCTCCTCACCGGAGACACCGTCCTCGGCCGCGGTACGTCGGTCGTCGCGCACCCGGACGGTGCCCTGGGCCCCTATCTCGACTCCCTCGAGCGCCTCCGGGCCTTCGCGAACTCCCCGGCCGACGTACTCCGCCTACTCCCCGGCCACGGCCCCGTGATCGACGACCCGTCCGGCGTCCTCACCTACTACCTGGAACACCGCGAAGAACGCCTGGCCCAGGTCCGCGAAGCGATAGCCCAAGGCCACACCACCCCGGAGTCCATCGTCGAACACGTCTACGCCGACGTACCCCAACCCCTCTGGCCCGCCGCCGAACGCTCAGTGCGAGCTCAGCTCGACTACCTGGCTGGCTGACGGCTTACCCTCTCACTTGGAGGGTTGCCTGCTCGTATTTTCGGTGGGCAACCCTCCAAGCGAGGGGATGCCCACTGAGTTGGAGGGTTCGCGGTTATCCACAGGCGACGGGTTGACGGCAGCGGGAGGCGGTCGATTCGGCTGATGCTTGGTGGGTGAACCCGAAGTTGAAGCTGCTCGCTGAGAGCCAGGGCGGGGTGTACAGCCGCGGTCAGGCCGCGGAGTGCGGTTATACCGCGGGGCAGATCCACGACCGGATCCAGGACGGACGCTGGCAGCGGATCCGCCGCGGGCAGTACGCCGAAGCGGTCGAAACGAGCCACCTCCCGCCGTGGGACCAGCAGAGCCTGAACCATCGGCGACTCGTCCACGCGGTGATGAATTCGATGAGACCCGGCAGTGTCGCTGTCAGTCATCAGTCAGCCCTGGTTCTACACGGCGTACCGCTGTGGGGGCCAAATCTCGCAGAAGTTCAGGTCAGTCGTCTCGACCGGCACCGCGGGGGTCTCATTGCGGGGGTCCGTCATCATCGCGGCAAGCTTGCGGACGTCGATCTGACCTTCACGGACAGTCTGCCGGCCACGACGGTGCCACGGGCCCTGTTCGAGACGGCGTGTACGTCGTCCTTCGAAGCGGCCGTCGTCAGCGCGGACGCCGTACGTCGTCATCATCCGATCAGCGAGGTCGAGCTGCAGCGTTTGCTGCGGGTCACCGAGTTCTGGCCGGGTAGTGCGACAGCGAGGGCGGCCCTGGGCTTCAGCGATCCGTTGTCGGAGTCGGTCGGCGAGTCGCGATTCCGGGTGCTGGCGCACACCTACGGCCTGCCGGTACCGGTGCTCCAGGCCGTCATCACCGACGCCGCCGGATTCGTCGGCCGTGTCGACTTCTTCTTCGCCGCCGAGCGGACGGTGGTCGAGTTCGACGGTTTGCTCAAGTATGGCGACGGGGCACGGGAGACGCTGATCCGGGAGAAGCTGCGAGAAGACCGTCTCCGCGCCCTCGGACTGCAGGTCATCCGCGTCACGTGGGCGGACCTCGACCACCCGGCCCGCCTCATCGCGCGCATCCGTGCAGCCTTCGCCCGCGCGTGACCGCCGCGCCTGACCGCCGCGCCTGACCGCCGCGCCTGACCGCCGCGCCTGACCGCCGCGCCTGACCGCCGGGGTTGCCCACTCAACTGGACGGTTGCCCCCTCGTGTTTCCAGTAGGCAACCCTCCAGTCGGGGGGATGCCCACTGAGTTGGAGGGTTCGCCGTGGGCGGCTGGGTGGGCCTGGCCGGGAGCGGGGGGCGGCGAGGGAGCTGGGCGGGAGCGTTTCAGCGGGCGCGGCGTTGGAGGCGGTCTACGTCGAGGAGGACCACCGAGCGGGGTTCGAGGCGGACCCAGCCGCGGGAGGCGAAGTCGGCGAGGGCCTTGTTGACGGTTTCGCGGGAGGCGCCGACCAGCTGGGCGAGCTCCTCCTGGGTGAGGTCGTGGTGGACGTGGACGCCGTCGTCGGCGGTGCGGCCGAAGCGGCTGGCCAGGTCCAGGAGGGCCTTCGCGACCCGGCCCGGTACGTCGGAGAAGACGAGGTCGGCCACCACGTCCGAGACCTTGCGGAGCCGGCCGGCCAGCTGCAGCAGCAGGCCGCGGGCGACCGCGGGGCGGCCGTCGAGCCAGCGGAGCAGTTCGTCGTGGGTCAGCGACATCAGCTGGGCGTCGGTGACGGCCGTGACGGTCGCGGACCGCGGCCCCGGGTCGAACAGCGACAGCTCACCGAACATCTGTCCCGGCCCGAGCACGGCGATCAGGTTCTCCCGGCCGTCGGCGGAGGTGCGGCCCAGCTTGACCTTGCCCTCGACCACGACGAACAGCCGGTCACCGGAATCGCCCTCGTGGAACAGCACCTGACCGCGGCGCAGCCGGCTCTCGGTCATCGATGCGGCCAGCGCGTCGGCCGCCTCGTCGTCGAGCTGACTGAACAGCGGTGCCTGTCGGAGCACTGCGGCATCCACTTCTGGGCCTCCTAGGACCTTCGACCACGACTACGAACGTGGGATCCGCCACGTCCGTCGACCGATATGTGTACACCCGGTCGCCCCAAAACCGTAGCTCCTCGGGTGTCGGCACCGCCATGTAGGCTCGCCCCGACTCGCCGGAGCACCACACAGTATGCCGTTCAGCACCCTCAGTAACCCCCGATTGCTGTGCCGCAGCGGCAGCGCGGGCTGTCGGTGGGCGGACGTAGGCTGGCCTCCATGCCATCCCCGCGCGTCGCGGAGCCCCTCGTGGCGGTCCCGCTCAAGCTCCCCCGCAAGGCCCCGGTGTACGTCGACGAGACGCATACCCAACTGGTCCGCCGGGCCCGGAAAATGCACAAGGTACTGACCGAGACCTACCCCGACGCGCACTGCGAGCTGGACTTCACCACCCCGCTCGAGCTGCTGGTGGCCACCATTCTCTCGGCCCAGACCACCGACGTCACAGTGAACAAGGTGACGCCGGAGCTGTTCGCCAAGTACCCGACCGCGCAGGCGTACGCCGAGGCCGACCGGGACGAGATGGAAGCGATCCTCAAACCGACCGGCTTCTTCCGGGCGAAGACGAACAGCGTCATGAAGCTCGGCCAGGCGCTCGTCGACGACTACGACGGCGTCGTACCGAACAAGCTCGAGGAGCTGGTGAAGCTCCCCGGCACCGGCCGGAAGACGGCGAACGTGGTGCTCGGCAACGCGTTCGGCGTCCCGGGGATCACTGTCGACACGCACTTCGGCCGCCTGGTCCGCCGGTTCGGCTGGACCGCCGAGGAGGACCCGGTCAAGGTCGAGCACATCATCGGCGACCTGTTCCCGAAGAAGGACTGGACGATGCTGTCGCACCGGCTGATCTTCCACGGCCGCCGGCGCTGTCACGCGAAGAAGCCGGCCTGCGGCGCCTGCCCGATCGCCCAGTGGTGCCCGTCGTACGGCGCCGGCCCCACCGCCCCCGACGTCGCCGCGAAGCTGGTGAAGGCCCCAGCGTGAGATCCGGTACGTCGTCCCGCGGCACGCGATCGCGCCTAGGGCATGCCCTCGTCGGGGCGGTCGCGTTGGTGCTGTCGGTGACACTGGCGGCGTGTGGATCGGAGCAAGCAGGTGACAGCGGTACGCCGTCGTCCGGGCGGAGCGCGGTGCCGGGCGCGGACCGTCTCGAGGTCTGCCCGTCCGCGCCCTCGAAGCCACCGGTCAGCAACGGACTACCGGACATCAGCCTGCCGTGTCTGGGTAGTGGACCGGACGTCCGGCTCGCCGATCTCCGGGGGCCGCTGGTGATCAACGTGTGGGCGCAGTGGTGCGGCCCGTGCCGCGACGAAGCGCCGTACCTGGCCGCGCTCGCGAAGTCGGGCAAGGTGACGATGCTGGGGATCGACTACGACGACCCGCGGCCGGAGCTCGCGGTGAAGTTCGCCGACGCGGAGGGCCTGGCCTATCCGCATGTCGTCGACCAGGACAAGGCGATCCAGCGGGCGCTGAAGGTCGGCGGCCCGCCCTTGACCGTCTTCGTCGACGACAAGGGCACGGTCGCCTACGTGCACCGCGGCGTACTGACGTCCCAGCAGCAGTTGGATCAGTTGCTCGAGGAGAAGCTGGGAGTGACCCGATGATCTTCTCCGACGTCGGGATCCCCGAGTGGCTGCGGCCGCTGGCGAAGGCTTCCGAGGACGTGGATCCGAACGTGTTGTCCCGGTTCCTGCCGCCGGACGACCCGTCGGTGCGGAAGTCCGCCGTCCTGATCTTGCTTGCTGACGGCAACGACGGGCCCGAGGTGCTGCTCACCGAGCGGGCTTGGACGCTGCGCAAGCATGCCGGGCAGATGGCGTTCCCGGGCGGCGGCGCAGACCCGGAGGACGGCCCCGGAGAGAGTGGTCTGGTCCGCACGGCCTTGCGCGAGGCCGAGGAGGAGACCGGCCTCGACCCGGCCGGCGTCGTACCGTTCGCGATCTGGCCGGCGCTCTGGGTGCCGGTGAGCAACTTCGGTGTGTCGCCGGTGCTGGCCTGGTGGCGGGAGCCGTCACCGGTCGCGGTGGTCGACCCGGCCGAGGTCGCGTCCGTGCACCAGGTGCCGGTCAGCGCGCTCGCCGACCCGGCGAACCGGGTCAGCTGCCTGCACCCGAGCGGTTTCACCGGCCCGGCGTTCATCATCGGCGACCTCTACATCTGGGGGTTCACGGCCGGATTGCTGGACAAAATGCTGCAGCTCGGCGGGTGGTACCGCGACTGGGACCCCTCGAACGTCGTACCGTTGCCCGACCGACTGGTCGAGGCGGCCTGGCGGAGCGAGGGACGACGACCGGAGGACGTGCGGCGGATGACCGCCATCGAGCACGATCTCGGCCGGACGCCAGGTGACAAGTCGGAAGGCGTGGAATGAGCTTGCTCGACTGGGTGGTCGTGGGTGCGGCGGTAGCGCTGGCCATCTCCGGGTACGTCGAGGGCTTCATCGTCGGCGCCTGCGCCACACTCGGCCTGCTCGGTGGTGCGGCGCTCGGTGTCTGGGGAGTCCCCAAGGCGCTCGACCACTTCTCACCGAGCGTCACCGTGTCGTTCGTCGCGTTGTTGCTGGTGGTGGCGCTCGCGTCGTTCGGGCGATGGCGTGCCGCCGTGATCGGCGCCTGGTTACGCAACAAGATGTCGTGGCGGCCGGTGCGCTTCCTGGATGCACTCGCCGGTGCGGCGCTGGCCGCCGCGTCGGCCCTGATCGTCGCGTGGGTGCTCGGAGTCGCGGTGAGCGGCGCCCGGATCCCGAGCGTCACGTCCGCCGTCCGCGGGTCCCAGGTGCTCGCGAAGGTCGACGAACTACTGCCGAACAGCGCCGACCGCGCGTTGCAGTCGTTCAACGACGTGGTGAACACGGACCTGTTCCCGCGGTTCCTCGACCCGTTCGTCCCGGAGCGGATCCGGGACACGCAGCCGCCGGACAGTGCCATCGCCCGCCAACAGCCGGTCCGGGACGCGTACACCCGGATCGCCAAGGTCACCGGCGTCGCCAGCTGCTCCCGCGGCCTGGAGGGCAGCGGGTTCGTTTACGCGCCGAAGCGGGTGATGACGAACGCTCACGTCGTCGCCGGGGTGAGCTCGCCGCAGGTCGAGGTGAACGGGAAGAAGTACGACGCCAAGGTCGTGGTGTTCGATCCGGAGACCGACATCGCGGTGCTGTACGTGTCGAAGCTGACCGACCCGGCCGTGAAGCCGCTGGCCTTCGACCTCACCGGCAAGGCCGACGACCCAGCGGTCGTGCTCGGCTACCCGGAGAACGGCCCGTTCGACTCCGAGCCGGCCCGGATCCGCTCCGAGGAACGGCTCCGCGGCCCGGACATCTACGGCGACAAGACGGTCACCCGCGAGGCGTTCTCGATCTGGGCCTCGGTCCGCCCGGGCAACTCCGGCGGTCCGCTGCTGTCCGCGAAGGGCGTCGTGTACGGCGTGGTCTTCGCGGCCTCCGTCGAGGACAACCGCACCGGCTACGTCCTCACCGCCCAGCAGGTCGCCGACGACGCCCGCGCCGGCGCCTCCGCCACCCAAGAGGTCTCCACCCAATCCTGCACCTGATGCAGCAGGTCGTACTGGTCACCGCGTTGAAGGATTGTGGCGGTGACTGCGAGTGAGGTGGGGCGTGAGTTGTCGTTCGACGAGCTGGTAGCGGCGAACGAGCAACGGTTGCTGCGGTTCGCCGTCATGCTGACCGGCGGACGGCACAGTGCGGAGGACCTGGTCCAGACCGTCTTCACGCGGGCGTACCGCAAGTGGAGCCGGATCAGGGAGGTCGACCAGCCCGAGGCCTATCTGCGCCGGATGGTGCTCAACGAGTTCCTCAGCTGGCGCCGGCTGCTGAAGCACGGCGAGCTGCCGGTCGCCGAGACCCGCGACGTACCCACCGACGAGGACATCGGCAACCGGCACGCCCAGCGCGATGCGGTATGGCGCCTGCTCGCCGGCCTGCCCCGCAAGCAGCGCGCCGTGCTCGTCCTGCGGTACTACGAGGACCTTCCGGACGACGAGATCGGCACGCTTCTCGACATCACCCCGAGCACCGTCCGATCCAACGCTTCCCGAGCCCTCGCGGCTCTTCGTGACCAACTGCCCGCAGAGGAGGCCTGACATGACCAAGCCGACCCGGCTGACCGACGAGGAACTCGGCGACCTCCTCCGCGAGACCTTCACCGAGCGTGAGACCCTGGCCGATCACTTGCCCGAGGCAACCAAGCGGCGGAACCCGGTCCCGGTCCTGCTCGCGGCCGCCGCGGTCCTCGTCGTCCTCGTCGGCGTCCTGTACGGCGTCCACCGGCCCGACCGCCCCAGTCAGCCTCTGACAGCGACCCCGGCGGCGACGTCGCAGGGCTCTGATGACGGCCGCATCTGGGCTGCCGCCGTCGTCTCGATCGCACGCCGGGTCGAGCCTGCTGACGGCTGGCAGGTCGTGCAGGTATTCGGCCAAGGCCAGCGTGCAGAAACTCAAGCGTTGAAAGCATCCCCGGCCCCGGTCGTGACATTCTCGGCCACCGCGAAGGCGCGGATCGAGATGGCGGTCCGGCCGCTGGCGCCGGTCACGTTCGACGGCGAGGACCCGTCCTGTGCCGACCGACGGGTTGCGACCGTCACCCTCGGCCCCGTGGTCAGCAAGACCGACCACAAGGAAGTACACACCAGCATCTTCTACGACTGCGGCCGCGGCTCGATCCTGACCTACCGGATCGAGCAGGCGGCCGGCATTTGGAAGGTCACCGGCATTGTCGGCCACGTCATCGGCGTCGCGCCTGCGGGTGGATGTCCTTCAGCCAGTCCACGAGAAGGGTGTTGAACAGGTCCGGGGTTTCCTCATGGGGGAAGTGACCGGCGGGGGTGATGAGTTCGTGGCGCAGCGGTGCCGTGACCAGATCCGGGGGTGTGACCACGGTGGGGGACACCGCTGCGTCCCGGGCGCCTTGGATCTGCAGCACGGGTACGGCGA
This sequence comes from Kribbella sp. VKM Ac-2571, assembly GCF_004362255.1. Lineage (NCBI taxonomy): Bacteria > Bacillati > Actinomycetota > Actinomycetes > Propionibacteriales > Kribbellaceae > Kribbella > Kribbella sp. VKM Ac-2571. The sequence continues at coordinate 123,600 of NZ_SNWS01000008.1, read as the reverse complement.
CCGGCGTACGCATCCTGGCCGAATACTTGCGCCCGTCCGGCCGCAACCGGGACCGGGCGAACCAGCGGTGGTACTCGAGCGCGCAGTGCGGTGCCGGCCAGACCTGGAGAGCGGCCCGGTAGCGCCGCGACGCCTCCGCGTCCGGGAAGGTCCCGCCCGGCGCGGCCCAGGCGCGGAGCAGGCGCTCGATGTGGATCCCGTCCTGCGCCAGCAGCCGGCGCTCGGGCAGGATCGGCAGCTGGAACCACGCGCTTCGCGTCAGCGCCTTCGCCCGCCCGGACTGGGTCAGCAGCAGCGGGTGCGGTGCCGACACGGCAGCCAGTCCTCGGACCTGCCGCGGCGTCAGTACGGCGGCTGACCACCCGATGAACCCGCCCCACCCGTGTCCGACGACGACCGCATCGGTCGCGCCGAGCGACCGGATGACCCCGGACACGTCGGCGGCCGCGGTGTAAGGGTCATAACCACGGGGCGTCTTGTCGCTGGCGCCGTACCCCCGCAGGTCCATCGCCACCGCCCGGTATCCGGCGGCCGCGACCACGGGAAGTTGGTGCCGCCAGGCCCACCAGAACTCGGGGAAGCCGTGCAGGAACAGGACGAGCGGATCCTGCGCCGCGCCACACTCCGCGACGTGGAACCGGGCCCCGTTGGCCGCGACCAGTGAGTGCGACCAGGGGCCGTCGACCAGGAGGTCGACGACTCCTGCCGGGCTCAGCGCCCTGCGCCCGGCTCAGGCAAGGCCAACGTCTCGTCGTCGCCCTTGCCGATCGACTTGAGAACCTCGACCGACTCCTTCGAGGTCTCGATGGCCCGCGTCGGACCCTTCGCGCGCTTCAGCGCCCGCATCCCGATGAAGACCAGGATCGCGCCGATCAGCAGGAACGCGCCGGCCACGATCAGGAACGCGATGGCCGGGTGCAGCCCCGCCGCGGTCAGGCCGTACGCCGCGGAGATGCACAGCAGGATGACCGCGAGCAGCGCCAGGAACGCGGCCGCCGCGAACATCCCGGCGCCGGTTCCGGCCGCGACCGCGGTCTTCTTCAGCTCGGTCTTCGCGAGTTCGATCTCGCTGCGGACCAGGCTGGACAGCTCCTTGCTGGCATTCGCCACCAGCTGGCCGACCGTGGGCTCGTCCCCATTCATCGACATCGCGACTCCTTCCCGCACGTCCGTGCTCTGACACTACCGCCCAGGCCCGCGGGTCAATCGGTGTACGCGCGGTTCCGGCGAGCCAGGAGCAGTGCGGCGACCACCGCGGCCAGCACCGAGGCGATCAGTACGGCGGCCTTCGCGCGCTCGACCTGGGCGGCGTCCGACCCGAACGCGAGCTGCGCGATCAGCAGCGCGACCGTGAACCCGATCCCGGCCAGCACCGACACCGCGGCGACGTCCCGCCAGGCCAGGTCGGAATTCAGCTCGGCCCGGGTGAAGCGCGCGGTCAACCACGATCCGCCGAACACCCCGATGGCCTTCCCGGCCAGCAGCCCGGCGACGATGCCGATCGCGACCGGGTCGGTCAGCAACTGCCGTACGGCGCTGCCGCTCAACGTGACCCCGGCGGCGAACAATGCGAACAACGGTACGCCGACCCCCGCGGACCACGGCCGCAGCCGGTGCTCGATCCGCTCGGCCGGCGCCTCGTCCTCACCCGGATCCGCGACCACCCGCGTGACGAGCCCGAGCGCGACACCGGCGATCGTCGCGTGGATCCCCGACTCGTGCATGAACCACCAGGCCGCGATCGCAATCGGCACGTAGAGGAACGGCGTACGGACGCGGCGGCGCTGGAGGACGTACCAGAGCGCGACCAGGGCGACCGCGGCCAGCAGCTGGAACGGGTGGAAGCCGTGCGAGAAGAACACGGCGATCACCAGGATCGCGCCGAAGTCGTCGACCACGGCGAGGGTGAGCAGGAACGCCCGCAGCGCGCTCGGCAGCGACGAGCCGACGATCGCGAGGACAGCGAGTGCAAAGGCGATATCGGTTGCCGTGGGCACCGCCCAGCCCTGCGGCTTGCCGTCGTTCGTCACCAGGTTGATGATCAGATAGATCATTGCCGGGAGCACCATTCCGGCGATTGCCGCGACCACCGGGACGACGGCCTCGTTGAGCTTCGACAGCGTGCCGACCACGATCTCGCGCTTCAGCTCGACCCCGGCCAGGTAGAAGAACAGTGTCAGCGCGCCGTCGGAGGCCCAGGCCTCGACGGTGAGCGGGCCGAGCTGCGTCTCGCGGACGTGGTGGTACGCGTCCTGCCAGGGCGAGTTCGCCCAGACCAACGCGACCACGGCCGCGGCGAGCAGCAGCAAACCACCGGTCGTCTCTGCGCGCAGCGTGTCGGCGAGAAATGCCCGCTCACGGCCGAGAATGCGCGGAAATGCGCGCCTACGCTGCCGGATCCGTGGGTGCTCGCTCATGGACGGCCCTTCGTTCGGGGTCGGTCGGACGGACTGCCGACCAGACTTCCCGGCGCACCACCGCCATCCTAACGTGTTCCGACCGCTACTCCGGGATCAGTTCGGCCAGGGCCTCGAAGTCCGCGGCGGTGTGGTCCGGCGCGGCGAACACCTTCGGGTACGGCGTTTTCCGGCGGTCGATGTAGAAACCCTGGAGCCCGGCGCGCTGGGCGCCGTCGATGTCCCACGGGTGTACGGCGGCGAGACCGATCCGTTCCACGGGCACTCCGCAGACCTCCGCCGCGTACCGGTAGGCGTCGGGGTGCGGCTTCCAGCGTTGCGGCACCGACACGTCGAGTCGGTGCTCGAGCAGGGGCAGAATGCCGCCGTCCCGGAACACGTTTTCGGACATCGCTGCCGAGCCGTTGGTCAGAGTGACGATGCGTACGCCGGCCTCGTGGATCTTGTGCAGACCCGGTGCGACGTCGGCGTGCAGCGGGAGGCGGGTGAATCCGGAAAGTACGTTCTTCGTGGTTTCCGCGGTCGGCTCGATGCCGGCCGTGACGAGCTGCGCCTCGAGGAGTTCGGCGGCCAGATCGCGGAAAGCGGCGTACGCACCGACCGCAGTCAGCGCGAACCCGTCCCGCAATGTCGCGGCGAACCAGGCGTCGAGGCTGTGCCGGGGCAGCCCGGCCGCCTCGAACCCGTCCCGCAGCGGCTCCATATCGGTCAGCGTTTCGTTGACGTCGAGCACCAGCACGTCGATCATCACGGCTCCTCGCTATCTTGGATCGGTCGTTCCAAGATATGATGCGGGGTATGCCCGATGTCAAACACTTCGACGAGGCGGAGGCGCTGGCTGCCGTCGAGCAGTTGTTCTGGCGTCGTGGGAGCGCGGCGACCGGGATCCAGGATGTGGTCGCGGCCACCGGGCTGAGCCGGTCGAGCCTGTACAACGCTTTCGGCGGCAAGGACGACCTGTATGCGGCCGCCGCGCGGCGGTACCTCGAACACCGGTCGCGGCCGATGTTCGACGAGCTGGCCGCGGACGACCGCGGTCTCGTCGCGGTGCGGGCGTTCTTCGAGCAACTGCTGCGGCTGCGGTGTTCCGGGGAGTACGCCGGGTGGGGGTGCATGATGGCGAACGCGAACGCCGAGAACCCGCCGGACGCCGTACGGGCGGTGTTGTCCGAGCATCACGCCGTACTGCGGGATTCGCTGGCCGCCGCCCTGAAGGTTGCTCAGGGCAACGGGGAGTTGCGGTCCGGGACCGAGGTGCCGGGCGCGGCGGAAATGCTCACACTGCTCGCGTACGCGATCAACCTGCGTTCGCGATCAGGGGCGACCCGGGCGCAGTTGAGGTCGGCGGTCGACGCGGCACTGGCCGCGCTCGCTAGCTGATCCAGGCCAGCGGGTCCGGGCCCTTCGGGACGATGCCGGTCGGGTTGATGTTGTCGTGGGTGACGTAGTAGTGCCGCTTGATCTGGTCGAAGTCGACGGTCTCGCCGAAGCCGGGGAGCTGGTACAGGCGGCGCGCGTACGACCACAGGTTCGGGAACTCGGTGAGCTTCTGCCGGTTGCACTTGAAGTGCCCGTGGTAGACCGCGTCGAAGCGGACCAGCGTGGTGAACAGCCGTACGTCCACCTCGCGCAACATGTCGCCGAGCAGATACGTGCGATCCGCGAGCCGTTCCTCCAGTACGTCGAGCCGCGCGAACAGGGCGTCGTACGCCGCGTCGTACGCCTCCTGGCTGGTCGCGAAACCGCACCGGTACACGCCGTTGTTCACGTCCCGGTAGATCTCCTCGATCAGCTGGTCCATCTCCGCGCGATCGGCCGGGATCAGTTGCGGGGCGTCGGGCCGGTGGAACTCGGTCCACTCGGTGGAGAGGTCCAGAGTGATCTGCGGGTAGTCGTTCGTGACCACTTCACGCGTGGTGGTGTCGACGATCGCGGGCACCGTCACGCGGCCGTCGTACGACGGGTCGGTGCGCAGGTACGCCTCGGACAGGTACTCGATGCCGAGCACCGGGTCGCGACCGTCCGGGTCGAGCGTGAACCGCCAGCCGCGCTCGTCGCGGATCGGGTCGACGACCGCGAGGCTGATCGCGTCCTCGAGGCCGAGCAGCCGGCGGACGATGATCGAGCGATGGGCCCACGGGCAGGCCAGGCTGACGACCAGCCGGTACCGACCCGGCTCGACCGGCCAGCGGCCCTGGTCGTCCGGTCCTTCGCCGGGTGCTGCCGTGGAGTCGCGGGAGATCCGGCCCGTGAATCTGTTGCCCTGCCGCTTCCACTCACCGGTCGACGACGTCTCCTGCACGAACTGTCCCGAGGTCATAGCGCTAAAACTACCCCCGGCGGGAATTGCCGGGCCTGTGGATCGTCGCTGGCCGTGAGGCGGCACCGGACGTTACAGTCGGCCTGACAAGGTCGTCCGGGACGAAGTGGTCGCGGGGGCCTTACGCGGCCAGGACCCAGCCGCGGCCCGCGTTCCCCGGCAACCGGTTTGCCGGGCAGATTCCCAGGGATACTGACCTCATGGCCCGCCCACGGAACAACCCCGGCGACCTCGCCGAGCTCCCTACCGCGCTGCGGCCCGATCGTCCGAAGGGTGACCAGATTCGCGAGATTCTGGAGAACCTCACCCGTTCGCTGGCCGTCGGTACCGTGCTGCCGTCCGAGCGCGTCCTCGCCGAGCGTTTCGGCGTCGCCCGGATGACCGTCCGGCAGGAGGTCGACCGCGTCGTGGCCGAGGGTCTGGCCAACCGCCGCCCCGGCGGCGGCACCTTCGTCGCGGAACCGCGCCCGTCCCGGATGCTCGCGTCCTCGTTCAGCCAGGACATGATCAACCGCGGCATCGAGCCCGGCGCCAAGGTCCTCGAACACCGCGTCGGTGCCGCGGACGAGCACCTCGCCCGCGAGCTCGAAGAGGCCGTCGGCGCCCCGGTCCTGCACCTGGTCCGCCTGCGCACCGCCGACGGCGACCCGATGGCGATCGAACGCACCGCCCTCTCCCTGAACCGCTACCCCGGCCTGGAGGAGATCGACTTCGCCGAGAAGTCCCTCTACACGATCCTCGCTACCCGGTACGGCGTCACGCTCGGCATGGTCTCCGCCTCCATCGTCGCCGCCCCACCCGAACCAGGCGACGCCGAACTCCTCGAGATCGACAGCTCCACCCCCTGCCTGATCATCACCTCGGCCCCCCGAACCGCCACCGACCAGGTCATAGAGTTCGGCCGCTCCATCTACCGCTCAGACCGCTACGACATAACAGTCGCCTACCGCGCCACCTGAGCCACTGGGCCTGCGTGGGTGGTGAGGGAAGCCCGCGCACCCCACCCCGGCCAGCGCCGGATCTTCTAGCTGCCGGCTGTCGCCCCTTCCCCGACCGGTGGCTGTGGTTGTGAGCGAGCGTTCATGGGCGCGAATGATGAACTCGGAACAGGCGACGGTGACCTCGAACAGGTAATACCGGGTCTCCAGTCCCCATCGAGTGTCCCGTGTTCCCCGGCGGACCGCACAACGGGCTGTTTCGGCGGTGGACCTGACCGTGCCACGCAGATGTGGTGCGCCGAGCTCATGTAGACGACGATCGCCCGGGATGCGGGTCTCCTGCCGCAGACCGCCCATCGAGAGGCACCGGGCTAGCTTTCGCACGCGAGCGGCAGCTCGCAGCTCGTCGGCGTAGCCGACAACTTCGGCGTCAGCCGGAAGCAGGTGCTTCGGCGCCAAGCCGAGGGCGGGTGGGAGCGCGCGGAGCGGCCGCGCTGAGGAGCGGAGCGACGAAGGAAGCGGCTGCGCAGCACGCGTGGGGCTAGACGTTCAGGCTGCGGAGGACGTTGGGGGGTTGGCCGCGGTCGGTCAGGCGGGTTACTACTTCTACGGTTAGGGCCTGGAGGAGTAGGGCGCCTACCAACGTGGAGGTGGCGCCGGTGGGTTCCGGCGTACCGGGGATCTTGATGAGGGCATCGCCGGGTACGCCGCAGTTGTCGATGACGACGTCTGCGGTTTCGAAGAGGCGTTGGCCGTTGGGGGCGCGGGACGTGGTGGCGTTCGAGTGGGCCAGTGAGGTGAGGGCGATGACCTTCACGCCGCGGGCGCGGGCGCCGAGGGCGAATTCGACGGGTACGGCGTTGCGGCCGGAGTTCGACGCGATGAGCAGTACGTCGCCGGACGCCAGCGGATTGATCTCCAGCAGGACGTCGGCCAGGCCGGGGAGGCGTTCGAGGAGCGAGCTCTTCTGCAGGCCCTCGTGCAGCATCAGTCCCGGTTCGAGGATCGCCCGTACGTCGGCCAGTCCGCCGGCGCGCCCGTACAACTCTTCGGCCAGCGTGTGACTGTGCCCCGTCCCGAACACCCAGAACGTCCTCCCGTCGGCGAGCGCGTCGGCGACCAGCCCCGCCGCTACCCGGATCGCGCCGAGTTGCGTCTCGGCCGCCTGCTGCGCGATCGCCAACGCCTTGCCCAAGTACTCCTCCGCCCCAGCCATACGCCGAACCTATCGTCCGTACGTCGGCGCCCGCGACCCACCCGTCTAGACCACTACCCCGATCGCGGTGCGATGGTGCTCCGGACGGTCGACCTCGTCGACGAGCGCGACCGCGAAGTCGGCGTACGAGATCAGGTCCTGCGCGTTCCCGGGTGCCACGCGATAGGCGCCCTTGCGGGACGGATCGGCGTGGTCGAAGTCCCCAGTGGGTGCGATCGAGACCCAGTCGAGGGACGACCGCGCGAAGACGTCAAGCGCTGCCTGGTGGGCGAGGAAGAACGAGCGATACTCCCGCGGGTATCCGTCGGTGTCCATCAGCAACGTCCCGTCCGCGGTCGGCAGGATCGACGCCAGCCCGACCCACACGAGCCGTCGTACCCCGGCCTTCTCGAGCCCGTCGACGAGGGCGTGGGCAGCCCGCGGGAAGAACTCACCCGGGTCGCTCCCGCCGTCGTACACACCCGCAATCACCGCATCGCACCCCGCCGCCAACTCCGCAAGCCGCCCCGCATCCGTCACATCCCCCACGACCAGCCCCGCGTCCGTCCCATCTCCAACGACCGGCCCGGCAGTCGTCGTACGGGCGACGCCAACGACGGAGTGCCCGCGGGTTCGGGCCTCTGTGACGGCCGCCGATCCGGCCCGTCCGCGCGCGCCGATCACCAGAATCTTGCTCACCGCAACCTCCTCGACAAAGTGGTACGGCGACCGTAGGAGGAAGGATGGTTACCGATTGGATACCGTGGTGAGCATGGCGGCGCTGCGTGCGGACATGTTCGAGGAGATCTGCCCGTCGACGCTGCTCCCGTTCCGGATCGGCACCGACAAATGGGCGGGCTTGGTCCTGCGCTGCCTCGAGGACGGCCCGCGCCGGTACTCCGAGTTGCGCGTTCCGCTCGCCCGGATCAGCCCGAAAATGCTGACCCAGTCGCTGCGGGCGCTCGAGCGTGACGGGTTCGTTCGGCGGACGATTGGCGAGCGCCGCGTCACGTACGAGCTCACCGATCTCGGCCGCAGCCTGCTCGAACCGCTGAAGCTGATGTGCGCCTGGGCCGAGGACCACTGGGACGAGCTCCTGGACGCCCGCGAATCGTAGGTGACGCCAACATCGGCGGAAGCGAACCGTTGACGACCTAGACTGCGCGGGTGGATGAGCAGACCCCGACCGCCCTGTCCGAATTGCCGAGCTGGTTGCTGACCCAGAGTGCGAGCCAGGCACACCGGATCGTCACCGAGTCGTTCGCCGCCGGAGGTGCGCGGGCCTACCACTTCCGGCTGCTCGCGACGCTGGTGGAGTTCGGGCCGGCCAGTCAGGCGACCCTCGGGCGGCGCAGCTCGATCGACCGCAGCGATGTGGTTGCCGCGCTCAACGAACTCGAGGCCGAGGGGTACGTCGAACGCAGCCCCGACCCCGCCGACGGCCGTCGTAACGTCATCACGATCACCACGGCCGGCAAACGCCAGTACCGGCGGCTGACGACCCTGGTCGGCAAGGCGCAGGAGGAGATCTTCGCCCCGCTGTCGGCCACCGACCGTACGCGGCTGACCACGATTCTGGGCAAGCTCCTCGCCTACCACCAGGAGTAGTTCAGCGCGGGAGCTGGGCGCGGGCCGCCTTCTGGGTACGGCGAACGCGCAACTCGCGGGCGTGCACCCGGCGGCGCGCGGCCCGCGAGATCTTCCGGCGTTCCGCGGCGTCGAGAATCGGCGTCTGGACCATCGGCTGCATCTGGTTCACATACCGTCCGATGCGCAGGGCGCCTGTTTGGTTCCGCCGTACGCCGGGATTCCGCGGCCGCCCGTCCGCTGAGCCGGCCTGTTCGGCGCAGATTTGGAGCGGCTGGGCGACAGGCCGGTTCCCGTGGTGGGGTCGGCGTTGGTAGAAAGGTAACCGGGCGCTCCAGCGCGCCGAAGCCAGCGATGAGGAGTCGTCGACGTGACGAATGCAGAGTCACCCCAGTCCGAGAGCCAGTCCGGGGCCCAGTCCGAGGCGCTGTCGAACCTGATGCACGAGGAGCGCCGGTTCGAGCCGCCCGCCGAGCTCGCGGCGAACGCGAACCTGAAGGCCGACGCCTACGACCGGGCCGCGGCCGACTTCGAGGGGTTCTGGGCCGAGCAGGCCAAGCGGCTGACCTGGGCGACCGAGCCGACCGAGACGCTGGACTGGAGCAACCCGCCGTTCGCCAAGTGGTACGCCGACGGCAAGCTGAACGCGGCGTACAACTGTGTCGACCGGCACGTCGAGAACGGTCTCGGCGACAAGGTCGCGTACTACTTCGAGGGTGAGCCCGGTGACACCCGCGAGATCACGTACGCGCAGCTCAAGGACGAGGTCAGCCAGGCCGCGAACGCGCTGCTCGAGCTGAACGTCAAGCCCGGCGACATCGTCGCCATCTACATGCCGATGATTCCCGAGACCGTGGTCGCGATGCTCGCCTGCGCCCGGATCGGGGCCCCGCACACGGTCATCTTCGGCGGCTTCTCCTCGGACGCGCTCAAGGGCCGGATCCTGGACTGCGATGCCCGCGTCGTGATCACCTCCGACGGCGGCTACCGCCGGGGCGCCGCGTCGGCGCTGAAGCCGGCCGTCGATGCCGCGCTGGTCGACTGCCCGGACGTGCGCAACGTGCTCGTGGTGAAGCGCACCGGCCAGGAGATCGCGATGACCGACGGCCGCGACCTGTGGTGGGAGGACTTCGTCGGCAAGCAGTCGACCGAGCACACCCCGGAGGCGTTCGACGCCGAGCACCCGCTGTACGTGATGTACACGTCCGGCAGCACGGGCAAGCCGAAGGGCATCCTGCACACCACGGGCGGCTACCTCGTCGGTACGTCGTACACGCAGTGGGGTGTCTTCGACCTCAAGCCGGACACCGACGTCTACTGGACCGCCGCCGACATCGGCTGGGTGACCGGCCACAGCTACATCGTGTACGGCGCGCTCGCGAACGCGACCACCTCCGTGCTGTACGAAGGTACGCCGGACACGCCGCACCAGGGCCGCTGGTGGGAGATCGTCCAGAAGCACAAGGTCTCGATCCTGTACTGCGCGCCGACCGCGATCCGGACCTTCATGAAGTGGGGCGCCGACATCCCGGCGAAGTTCGACCTGTCGTCGCTGCGGGTCATCGGGTCGGTCGGCGAGCCGATCAACCCGGAGGCCTACATCTGGTACCGCGAGCACATCGGCGGGAACAAGGCGCCGGTCGTCGACACCTGGTGGCAGACCGAGACCGGCATGCACATGATCTCGCCGCTGCCGGGCGTGACCGCCGGCAAGCCGGGCGCCGCGATGAAGGCGATCCCGGGGGTCAGCGTGGATGTCGTCGACGACGCGGGCAAGCCGGTGCCGGACGGTTCCGGCGGCTACCTCGTCATCACCAAGCCGTGGCCGGCGATGCTGCGGACGCTGTGGGGCGACGACCAGCGGTTCGTCGACACGTACTGGTCGCGCTGGCCGGGCGTGTACTTCGCCGGTGACGGTGCGAAGAAGGACGAGGACGGCGACCTGTGGCTGCTCGGCCGGGTCGACGACGTGATGAACGTGTCCGGTCACCGGTTGTCGACGACCGAGATCGAGTCCGCGCTGGTCTCGCACCCGAAGGTCGCCGAGGCCGCCGTGGTCGGTGCGTCCGACCCGACGACGGGCCAGGCGATCGCCGCGTTCGTGATCCTGCGCTCGGAGGCCGGCGACGGCGGACCGGACGTGGTGCAGGAGCTGCGCAACCACGTCGCGAAGGAGATCGGCCCGATCGCGAAGCCGCGGCAGATCATGGTCGTCTCGGAGCTCCCGAAGACCCGCTCCGGCAAGATCATGCGCCGCCTGCTCCGCGACGTGGCCGAGAACCGCGAGGTCGGCGACGTCACCACCCTCGCCGACTCCACGGTCATGGACCTCATCAAAACCAACCTGGCCGCCGGCAAGTCCGACGAGGACTGACAACTCCAGAACAACAGGCCCCGGGTGCATGCCCGGGGCCTGTTGTGTTCAGAGGAAAGAAGGCATCTGCTCGAGCTCGACGACCGCAGCCGGCGGGAACGGCGCGGACGGCCCGTTAGGCCCTTCCTCCGCGCCGCGCAGGTACCGGTGCACGAACTGCTGCGTTGCGGTCAGAGCGTCCGCGCACTGGGCGGCCGTGATCTTGCCGTCCCTCAGGGCATCGCCCAGCTCTTCCAGATCCAGGACCTGATACCGGTTCAACGCCGGCGGGAACAGCAGATCGACGTACAGGTCGTGCACGATCAGGTCGTCGCCGGAGCGCTCGATCTCCACCAGGTCGACGTACCACCAGCCCTCGACCGGCCCCTCGAAGACCGCCGGCTTGGTGAGCTGGGCTGCCTCGTCGAGGAGGAGGTAACACCGATCGACAGTCGGACGGCCGGCAACCTGGTACTCGGGCAGGATCCGCACGTCGTACGCGACAACGTCTCCGACCTGCCGCGCCGGACACCACTGTCCGGTCCGGTGCAGGACTCTCATACCGGCCGGGCGCGGAAAATGATGATTCCGACGTACTGTGCGAGCCATTCCTGTTTGTGCGGGTACTGCTGCTTCTTCTCCTCGGACAGTTGTGGTTCGAGGACTCGCTCAACCCGGAAACCGTTGTCGGTCAAGGAGTTGTGGATCGACGAGAACGTGTCGGTGGTGTGAGTGATGGTCACGTCCTCGTTCCACCGCGACGGGTACGAGTACGGGCCGACCGTGTGATACGCGTCCCCGAGCCGGAGGTCGTCCCGCTCGGAGCGTTCCACCGCCCAGCGGATGGGATGCGCCATCGAGACGACGAGTACGCCGTCGTCGGCCAGCAATGATCGCACTGCGCGAAGGGTTCTTCCTCGATCCTGCGCGTACGCGAGGGACTGCAGGAACAGTACGACGTCGAACCTGCGGCCCTCCAGCGCCGGGATCTCGTCGAGGGTCGACAGGTCGCCGGTGAGCAGTGTGACGTCGGCGCCGTCCGGCGGTGTCAGGAACTGGGCGCCGACGTCTACGCCGACGGCCGCGGTCGCGCCGTGGTCGCGGACGAGTTCGATCGCCTTCTCGCCGTTGCCGCAGCCGATGTCCAGAACGGTCTTGCCCTCGACCGGGCCGATCAAAGAGCGTTGCGCGTCCCACTCCATCAGCTGGTCGAGGGAGTCCTCGCGGGCCCGGGATTGTTCGTAGTCGGTGGTCAGCGTTTGCCAGGGGTCCATGCCGCGAGGCTATAAGGCGGTGGCCCCCGCTGGGGCATATTTTCGGGGCGTGACTACCGCGACGACGGCCGTGCTGGCGATCATCCATGTCGGGCTGGCCGCGGCATGGGTCGGAGGGATGGCGTACTCGTTGTTCGTGGTGCAGCCGAAGTTGAAGAAGTACTTCGGGAAGGACCAGGAAGGCCGCGAGATGCTGACCGCGGTGATTGCCTCGGGCAACCGGTGGAAGGTGATCGGGCTGATCGGCGCGATCACGCTCACCGGTGGCGCTCTGCTCGCGATCAACCACGAGCACTGGTGGATCCACGCTGTCAAAGGATTCCTGCTGCTGATCGCCACCGCGATCTTCTGGTACGTCTCCTGGCGGCACTGGCCGCAGCGCGTGTTCGCGACCGCGGCCGAGCTGCCGAAGCTGCAGGCACGGCTCATCACGCTCGCGACGACAATGCTCGGCCTCGCGGGAACGGCCTTCGCGCTCGGCGTCCTCGCCGAGCACCTCTGAACAACCACCGGCGCACCGTAGCGTGCGCGGCCGGTTCCGGATCGTGGGTATTTTGACCTGGTGACCCGCCCAGCACACCCTTCCTCCGCAGATCCCGCTGATCAGCCCGCCACGTACGGCGAGGTGTTCGGCGTGGCCGAGTTCCGATGGCTGTGGTTCGCGCAGCTCGGCTCGGTGATCGGGGACCAGTTGGCCCGGGTCGCGCTCGCCGTACTCGTCTTCGACCGGACCGGATCGGCCGGGCTGTCCGCGGTCACGTATGCACTGACCTTCCTGCCCGACATCGCGGGCGGCCCGTTGCTGTCCGGACTGGCCGACCGCTATCCGCGCCGCCGGCTGATGATCGGCTGTGACGTCGCCCGCGCTGTGCTCGTGGCGGCGATGGCCATCCCCGGCGCCTCGCTGTGGATCCTGTGTGTGCTGCTCGTCGCGGTGCAGTTGCTCGCGTCGCCGTTCCAATCCGCCAGAGCCGCCTTGTTGCCGTCGATCCTGACCGGCGACAAGTACGTCCTGGCCAGCTCGGTGTCGAACATCACCGCGCAGGCCTCGCAACTCGCCGGATTCGTGACCGGCGGCACCCTGGTGGCAGCCTTCGGCGCCGGGAACGCGCTGCTGGCCGACGCCGTCACCTTCGCACTGTCGGCGGTGCTGCTGAGGCTCGGAGTTCGTGAACGTCCGTTGCCGGGGTCGACCGATTCGCGCCCGGGATGGTGGCCCTCGCTGTCGTCCGGCGCGCGGCTCGTCTGGAGCGATAGGCGGCTGCGGTACCTGGTCGCGCTGGCCTGCGTCGCCGGTTTCTACGTGAGCATCGAAGGACTTGCCGCGCCGTACGCCGCAGTGGTCGGAGGCGGGCCGGCCGCCGTCGGGATCCTGCTCGCCGCCAACCCGGCCGGGCAGATGATCGGAATGCTGCTGCTGACGCGAGCCGCGCCGGCGCGGCGGCTCAGGTTGATGGGCCCACTCGCGATCGGTTCCTGTGCGCCGCTGATCGGCTGTATCGCCGAGCCGGGACTGTGGGTGACTGTCGCGTTGTGGTTCGTATCCGGGTTGTGTGCGTCGTACCAGCTGGCCGCGAGTGCGGCGTTCGTGCTGAACGTGCCCGACGCGCAGCGCGGCCAGGCGTTCGGCCTGGCGCGCACCGCGCTGATCGTGTCCCAGGGAATAGGCGTGCTGGTCGCCGGGGCCGCTGCGGACCGGTGGGAGCCGGCGCCGGTCGTGGCGGCAGCGGGGATTGTGGGCGTATTGGTCGCGGCGGGCGCGGCGTACGGATACGTCCGCGCCACGCGACAACCTGAGTGATGGGTCACCAGTCGTTGTTCTGCATGGTGGCCGCCTCCTCTCGCGGGATCTGGGCGCATCGGGGTTGAGCGCAGCGAGGCAAATAACAGGGAAGCCATGACATTGCGTGCACATCCCGGCTACTCTGTGACAAGGACCGACTGTGAGGCGGGGGTCTTTTTCATGAGTATCCGGCATCGGCTGGCGCACCGTCGCCTACGCCGACGTCAAGACGCGTCCCGGAGCCCGGCACGATGGGCGCTGTGGTCGCAGCCGCGGAGCGTGCTCGGCTACGTCCTCGCGGTCGAGCTCATCACTGTTGTGGTCGTCGCGTCGACGTTCGACCTGGTGTCGGTCACCGCCGGTGACTGGATCCGGTTACTGGTCCTCGCTGCCGGATCGGCGATCCATCTGGAGGCCGCCCGCGACATCGAGCGGCTGCGCAAGGTCGGCGCCGAAGGTATTCCGTACGTCAATCTGAAGGGAATGTGGACCTTCGCCGGCGTCCTCATCCTGCCTCCGCCCCTGGCCGCGGGGCTGATCGTCACCACCTACGTACATTCCTGGCTCCGGGTACGCCGAGTTCCGCCGTACCGATCGGTCTTCACCGCGACGACTCTCGTGCTCGCAGGCGCCGCAGGGGCTGTCGTGCTGGCCACGATCCGTCCCGGTGTCTACCCGGGCTACCCGTCCGGCCCACTCGGACTCGTCGCTGTTGTCGCGGCCGGTCTGGCGTACTGGTTCGTGAACTACGCGCTGGTAGCGGGCGCGATCATGATGGCCAACCCCGATTCCCCGGGCCGCAACGCGCTCGGGCGGCTCTCGGACCAGCTGATCGTCGCCGGTTCTCTCGGTCTGGGTGTCGCGACCGCTGCGTTGCTGCTCAGCCAGCCGTGGGCCGTCGCCGTTCTGCTGCTCACCATCCTCGGTCTGCACCGCGCGCTTCTGGTCGAGCAGTTCCAGACGGCGTCACGTACCGATCCCAAGACCGGCCTGGCCAATGCGGCCTTCTGGCACGAGATCGCGCGTCGTGAGTTCGCCGGCGCCGAACGCACGAACTCCCCACTCGGCGTGCTCTATCTCGATCTCGACCACTTCAAGGCCATCAACGACACCTACGGTCACCTCGCCGGTGACGAGGCCCTGAAAGCGGTCGCTGCCGAACTGCGCCACGAGGTCCGCGACAACGACCTGGTCGGACGGCTCGGCGGCGAAGAGTTCGCCATCCTGCTCCCGCAGACCTCGGCGGCCGATACCGCCTTGGCCGCCGAGCGGATCCGGCGTCGCGTCGCGGGGCTGGCGGTCACCGTCGCCGCCCCGAACGGCCCGGTGCTGTGCGGCCCCATCACGTGTTCGATCGGCGCCGCGACGTTCCCGGAGTCCGGTGCCAGCCTCGACGAGCTCCAGATGGCCGCCGATCTGGCCATGTACCAGGCCAAGGACGCCGGCCGGAACCGCGTCGTCGCCGCACCGGCCAACGGCGAGGTGCCGCCCTCCTGACCCGCCGATTCGATCCGGCCAGAAGGCCGCAGCGGTAGGAGATGTTTGGGTGCCTGTGCCAGGATTGCGCTTCCCGACGGAGGTGATCTGGATGGCGCAGGAGGCATTGCAGCTGCTGGTCAGCATGCACCGAATCGTCAGGCACCTGCGCCGGAACAGGACCACCACGCTCCTGCACCCGACGCAGTTCCTGGCGCTGATGCTGATCGCGGACGAGCAACCGATCCGGATCGGCGAGATCGCCGCCCGGGTCCCGTGCTCGCAACCCACCGCGACCACGACGGTCGCCGGTCTGGAGGAGGCCGGCCTGGTCCGGCGCGAACCGGACCCCGTCGACGGCCGGGCGACCGCGGTGGTACTCACCGAGGCAGGGGCTGAGACGGTCGAGGCATCCGGCCGTCAGGCCGCTGAGGAGCTCGCCCACCTCCTCAGCCGCCTCGACGACGCCGACCGCGCGCTGGTCCTGCAGGCCGGCGCGGTCCTGATGCGGGTCACCGACGGCCTTTAACGCAGGCCCGGTACGACGGTCACGGTGTACGGAGGCGTACCGGGTGCGATGTCCAGTTGGCTGTTCACCCACAGCAGCCGGCCGTGGTCGCGGGCGATCGTCGTCGGGGTCGCACCGGCCGCGCCCGGGCCCGAGTCGGCGACCAGGGTCGCCGCGGTGAGATCGTCGTTCAGGATCGCGAGCCGGGTGACGTACTTCCCGCCGCCGGCGTTGTAGACGGCGTACAAGCGGCGGCCTTCGAGCAGGTACCCGTCGCCGGACAGGATGCCGTTCGGGACGTCGAGGACCGTGACCTGCCGGGTGCGGAGGTCGATCCGGTACGTGACGTCCTGGCCCTGCTCACCGACCAGGAGGACGCGTCCGTCGGTGACGATGCCGTTCAGGAAGTACGGCGTCGGCTGGATCCGGTCGCGGGTGATCCATGGTTCGAGCTCGCCGAGACCGTCGCGGGTGAGCGGCGCCCGCCAGATCTGGTTGTGCGCCGAATCGGTCACGTAGACGGCGTCGCCCGCGATCGTGAAGTCGTTGAGGAACGAGCCGTCCGACGCTTTCCGTACGGCGAGCAGCCGGCCGCGGGCGTCGTACAGGAAGAGTTTCGACGTACTCGCTCCGGCGACGAGGACCCTGCCCCAGCGGTCCAGGTGGATACCGGTGGCCGCGGTACGCCCGTCGCTGCCGGCCGGCAGGAACAGGCTGAGGCGGGACGAATGGGTGTTGCCGCGGTACACCGCGCCGGTGGCGACGCTGGTGACGTACATCGTGCCGCCGGGCGTCACCGCGATCCCTTCGAGGTTCTCGCCGGGGGTGGTCGAGACGACGTACTGCGTCGGTCGGTGGACTGCGCCGGCCCGCGCGGTGGTTGACGGGATGGCCGCCGCGAGGACCAGGACGGTGAGGACTGCGAGACGTTTCATCCGGCCAGGGTCGGAGCGTACGGCGGCCGGCCGCGACCGGATTCGGCCTGAACCGAAGAGGTCTGGGCGGATGACCTCGTGGCCGTCACAATCGAGGGATGTTCCGCGTCCACTTCACCGCGGCGGACCTCGGCCGGGTCACGTTCCCCACCGAGCCGCACCCGCTGTGGGAAGCCGCGCTCGCGGCCCGGGCGCTCGGTGACCGGTCGATCTCGCCGGTCGCGCGACGCTGGCGGCGTACGGCAGCACCGCTGGTGCGGGGATCGATGCGCCCGCTGTTCAAGCTGATCTCGCCGGGCGGAATGTTTCCGGACTTCCTGATCCCGGAGGTGGCGGGGCCCGGTCTGGAGCCGGCCGTCGAGGCGTTGATGGAGACGCCGGCCTCCGTCATCCGGGACGAGCTGGAGCCGTGGTTGCCGCCGGAGATCGACCGGTACATGCGCGGATTGCTGGACGGTCGCGCCGGGTCGCGGCGAGCGCTTGGCGGCGCGGTTCGCGACTTCCATCAGGAGGTGCTGGCGCCTTCGTCGGGGGAGTTGCAGCGGAGGTACGGCGCTGACCTCGGGATCCGGTCGCGGGCGGTCCTGCACGGTGGGATCGATGCGCTGCTGTCGTCCCTGCATCCCGATGTCGAATGGGCGACTCCGGTGCTGACGACGTACGGCCCCGTCGACGACTGGATCGCGGACATCCACCTGAACGGCCGCGGGCTCGAGCTCTATCCGTCCTCGCTGGTCTCCAACTGCCTCGCGATGGACACCCCCGACCGCCGCCCCGTCCTCGTCTATCCCTGCGCCGACCTGACCGACCCGGACGATGCCGCCACCGACGCCCTGGCAGACCTCCTAGGCCGCACACGAGCCGCCGTACTCCGTTCCCTCACCCACCCCGCCACCACAACCCAACTGGCCCGCCGAGTAGGCATCTCCCTGGCCTCAACCTCCGACCACACCAGAGTCCTCCGAGCCGCCGCCCTGATAACCACCCAAAGAACCCAAGGCACCGCCCTCCACGCCCTGACCCCCACCGCCCACAACCTCCTAACCGGGGCATCCAAGGGCATCCCGGGGCAGATCGCGAATTCCTGACCAATCCCGCCAATTTCCCGCTACAGTTGATCCCGCCGAGGGACAGGAGTCCCCCGGAAGTGAACCCGGCAGCTCACCGGACGGTGGACGAGCCGGGTTTCGCGCTGTTCAGACGTCCTTCAGCTGACTGAACGACGCCACTGCGCGCCTCCACTCACCTCCTCGCATCCAACTCCAGGCAACAGCATCCGGCACCCAGAGCAACGGATCTGCCTTGGCGAGGAGCACATCCCACCGCAACGTCTCTTGGCACCCGAAACGTCGCGTAGCCAACGGCGATCCTGTTCGTAGGTCGACTCTTCCATTTCCACCACAAGCCGTTCGGCCGCCGGAGCGCAGTCGCGGACGATCGCCTCGAGACAGCTGCGCCGATTCGCGTGTGAGTCACGATCTGTCCGGTAGAGGTCGACCAGCAGATGGAAGCCCGCAATCACGTCAAGGATCTGTTTCCGTCGGGCCGGCCTTTCGTGGTTGAAGTGCAGGCGTTCCTGGCCTGGTAGCAGGAGTGCTCTCAGAGCCTTTCGGTTGACTGCTACATCTCCTGCAGGGCAGCGTGCGGCAGCCATCAAGAGGCCTCTGGACTTGGACTCGTCGACGAATACGTGGATTGGCATTTCCTCGCCTTGGTGGGTGGCAAGGGTTGAGCTTCACACGGGGGACGACGAGTTGGTGGGTGTGACACCGGGGCAGCTCGGGGCAGTGTGGGGCAGATTCGCAGGGGGATCAGATGTGCGTAAAACAAGGGGATTGTGCCCAGGGGCCGCCGGAGGTGGCGGCCCCTGGGGTTGGGTTAGTTGCGGTTGATTGTGAAGGTTGTGGTGGTGTTTTGGATGTCTTTGGCGTTGTTGGTGAGGGTCAGGTTGTTGAAGGTGACCGAGCCTACGGCGGGGCCTTGGCCGGGTTCGGGGAGTTCGTTGGCCCAGATGCCGAAGCCGGACTTGGCGTCGAAGGCGTCGCCGGACTTGCGGGCTCCGGAGATGGTCGTGTTGGTGAAGACGGTGTCCGCGACCGGGAACTGCGGCTGGCCGCCGACGTAGTTGGTCTGGAACATGATCCCGCTGTACGTCGGATCGACGATGTCGAGATCATTGACGCGGATTCCCTGGAAGATCTTCGACGCCGAGAAGATCCACACCGCGGGGAACGCCTGGTTGCCCCAGAAATGCCCACCGGAACGTACGACGGAAACGTTCTGGAACTGTGTCGGCGGAGTGGCCCCGAACCCGTTCATCGGGATCCCGAAGTCCAGGGAACTGATGGTGATCCCGGGGTACGTGAGCATGTCCGCGGCGTACAGGTTCCGGAAAACGTTGTTCGTCCCGCCGTACACCGCGAACCCGGCGGCCCGCCAGGTCAGCGTCGCGGACAGGTTCTCGAACACGTTGTCCCGGACCTCGCCGCCGCCGTTGTCGGTGGCGTTGAACAGCGCGAAGCTGTCGTCACCCGTCGACCGGGCGTCGTTGTTGCTGACCGTGTTGCCTGCCGAACCGTTCGTCATGTTGATGCCGTCGGCGAAGGTGTCCCGGATCCGCGAGTTCTTGATCGTCGAGGTGTCGGTGTTCGAACCCCAGTACAGGCAGACCATGTGCTCGACCCAGATGTTGTCGATGGTCATGTTCGCCGTCCCCGAGAAGTCGAACACCTTCCCGGGTCCGTCGATCCGCGACGTGTAGTTGCCGAAGTACGCGAACCCGCTGAACGTCGACCCGTTCGCCGACGCCTCGGACCGGAACCCGACGTCGGTGTTGTCCTGCGTGGTCGGCGCGTGGAACCGGGTGAACCACGGCCCGGCCCCGACTACCTTGACCGCCTTGCCGTACACCTGGAACTTCGATGACGTGTCGTAGTCACCGGCCGGCAGGTACACGCCCTGCAGGTTGCTGTCCTGCCGCACCTGGTCGAGTGCGTTCTGCACGTCCTGGTGGCTGAAGCCGGCCGGCGTGACGAAGCCCGCGCCGGGGTTCGGGACCGGTGTCGCGGCCTCGGTGTCGAGGAAGTCGATCGTGTACGTCAGGCTGTTCGCCGGATCCTTCTGCAGCCGGATCTTCGTCCCGGCCGGGTAGGTCTGACCGAGCATCAGGTTGGCCTCGTCGTAGATGTGCCGCGCCGGTCCTGACCCGGGTGAGTTGTTCGGCGACGCCTCTGCGCCGTACAGCCAGGCGTACTTCGAGGTCAGCGGCAACGTCTTCGCGAAGGTGCCGTTCACGTACACGCTGATCGACGACGTCTGCCCGCCGCCGCCCGACGAGTCCGGCATCGAGAACCGGGTGACGAGCGTGTTCGTGCTGGCGCGGGTGGTGAACTCGACGTACGCGCCGTTCGCGCCGAGTGTGACCGCACGCCGCCCGGAGGCTTCACCGGCCAGGTCGCCGATCGTCCGGTTCGGTCCGATGACGGACGCGCCGCCGCCGACCGTGGCGTCCTCCGCCTCGAGGTGGTCGTACGGCATGTTCGCGCCGCGACCGACGAAGAACGGCCGCTCGCTGGTGTTGTTCGAACGCTTCACCGGCAGCTCGTTGGCGTCGTCCGCCAGCACGACCCGCACGGTGTAGCGCCCGTTGACCGCCGTCCAGTTGCCGAGAGCAACAGCTGGCGTGGTCGCACCGGCGGCGATCGATCCGTTGTAGGTCCCCGTCAATGTCGCGACAGTGGACGATCCGTTGAGAACCGTCAGCGTGATCCCATGCGCACCGGACGCGGAGGCGACACTGCCTTGGTTCTTCAAAGACACCGAGAACGCGACCGAGTTCCCGGCCGACGGGTTGCCCGGAGTCCAGTTCACCGCCGCCGCGACGAGGTCGGAGCTCGCTACCGGAGTCACCACGAGCGGACCAGAAGCGGCCGCCGTGTTGTTCCCGTCGTTCTGCTCGATCACCGAATTGGCCTCGTCGACCTTGGCGCTCAACGCGTACGAGCCCGCGTCGCGCGTCCCGATCGACGCGCTGACCGTCGCCGACGCCCCGGCCGCGAGTGCACCGACAGCGGCCGTACCGACCTTGGTCGTGCCGAGGTAGAAGTTCACGTCGGTTGCCGCGGAGCCCGCCGTACCGCCGTTGTTCACCGTCGCGCGGACCGTGATCGCGTCGGTCTCGACCGGCGACGTCGGCGTCCACGTGACGTTGGAGAGCGTGAGATCCGGGTTCGGCGCCGGTACGCCGAGCACCTGCAGTTCAGCGACCTGCCCGGCCGGTGCGCCGGTGTTGCCGGTGAAGTTCAGCCGTACGTCGGCCACTCGCGCGCTGACCGGAATCGTCACGCTGTTGCCGCTCGCCGGGTTGAAGGCGTAGCCGGCCGAAGCGACGATCGTCGTGAAGTTCGACGAGCCCTGCTCCCGCCCGAGGATCGAGAACGTCTGCGTCCGCGGTCCCCACGCCGGATCGGGGTTGAGCCGCACCACGATCGAGCTGAGGTCGGCGTTCGCGCCGAGCTCGGTGGTCAGCGTGGCCGGGTTGGCATTGCCCTCCCAGTACGTCGTCACGTCGTCGTCGTTCGCGTTCGCCGGGACGTAGGTGAACGTCGACCCGGACGCGCTGATCGGTTTGTGCAGCGCCAGGTTGCTGCCCGGGCCGCCGCTGCCGTTACGGGTGACCGTGTTGCTGTTCGCGGACTGGTTGCCAGCGGCATCTTTCGCCCGAACGGTGTACGCGATCGACACGTTGGCCGGCTGGTTGTCCGTGTACGTGAGCACGTTGCCGGCCACGCTGGTGCGTAGTTGACCGTTCGCGTAGACGTCGTACCCGGTGACGCCGACGTTGTCCGTCGACGCGCTCCAGGTGAGTTTGATCTGCCCGGCGCCGGGTTCGGTGAAAGCCAGGGTGCCCGGGGCTGTGGGAGCCTGGGTGTCACCGGTCGCCGGTCCGTAGACCTCGAGTTCGGAGAGTTGTCCGGCGGGCCAGCCGGTGTTCGCGGTGATCCGGATCCGGACGTATCGCGTGGTGGCGGTGCCGTAGTCGACGGTCACCGTGTTGTTCGGCGGGCTGAACGTGCGCGCCGCGGACGCGGACAGGTCGGTGAAGTTCTGCCCGTCGGTGCTGCCCTGGACGGCGAGGGTCTCGTCGCGGGCTCCCCAGTTCGTGGTCGGCAACTTGAGCACGACCTGGTTCGTCGCAACCGACGTACCGAGATCGACCTGGACCCACTGCGGGAACGCGTTGTTCGCGCTCTCCCAGTAGGTGCCCTGGTTGCCGTCGGTCACGTTCGACGCAACGTAGTTCTGGGTGCTGCTGCTGGCCGACGTGACCTTTCCGGCGGCGAGATTGGGACCGGCGAGTACGGCGGCAGACGCGGTGCCGGCCTTCGTCGGGTGGAGCAGTGGGCTCGCTGCGAGCGCCAGGCTCGCAGCGAGCAGGGCGACCGGCAGCCGCCATTTCGGGATTCGCATGGCCTCTCCTGGTGGGCGGGTGATGAGGAGGCAGAGGAAACAGACGCCACGCGAGAGTCGAGAACTTTCTCTACTTTTGCTCAATTCTTGCGTAGCGCTGGCTCATTGTTACGGCACGACTACGCGAGCGTCAACGGTTCATGACGCAGAAGGGCCGGCTCGCAGTGTGCGAGCCGGCCCTTGGGATGTACTGCGTCAGTGCTTGGCGGCACCCTCCGCGCCGGCGCCGGTGAGGGCGCGGACCGAGAGTTCGCTGTAGCGGTTCTCGCTCGACCGGTCCCGGCCGAGGTAGGTGCCGAGGACGCCGAACAGGAAGCCCAGCGGGATCGACACGATGCCCGGGTTCGACAGCGGGAACCAATGGAAGTCCGCACCGGTGATCATCGACTTCTCGCCGTTGCCGGACACCACCGGCGAGAAGAAGACCAGTACGACGGCCGAGATCAGCCCGCCGTAGATGCTCCAGACCGCGCCAGAGGTGTTGAACCGCTTCCAGAACAGGTTGAACAACAGCGCCGGCAGGTTCGCCGAGGCCGCGACCGCGAACGCCAGCGCGACCAGGAACGCGATGTTCAGCTTCTGCGCCGGGATCGCCAGCCCGATGGCCACCGCGCCGATACCGATCGCCGCGAACCGCGCCACTCGCAGTTCCTGCTTCTCGGTCGGCTTCTCCTTGGACATGACGTTGGCGTACAGGTCGTGCGCGAACGACGACGCCGAGGTCAGCGTCAGACCGGCCACCACCGCGAGGATGGTGGCGAAGGCGACCGCCGCGATCAGCGCGAGCAGGATCGCCCCACCCGTCGAGCCCGCCCCGCCGCCGACGGCCTCGGCCAGCAGCGGCGACGCAACGTTGCCCTTCGACGCCTCGACCGCGGATCCCTTGGCGGTGTTCAGCAGTGCCGCGGCACCGAACCCGAGGGCCAGCGTCATCAGGTAGAACACGCCGATCAGACCGATCGCCCACTGCACCGAGCGCCTCGCGGCGCGCGAGTCCGGAACTGTGTAGAAGCGGATCAGAATGTGCGGCAACCCCGCCGTACCGAGGACCAGCGCCAGGCCGAGCGACAGGAAGTCGATCTGGCCGGTGAGGTCCTTGCCGTACAGCAGGCCCGGCTGCAGGAACGCTTCGCCCTTGCCGGTCTTGCTCGCGGCCGAGCCGAGCAGGTCGGAGATGTTGAAGTGGAACTTCAGCAGCACCAGGAACGTGATCACCACCGTGCCCGCCATCAGCAGCACGGCCTTGACGATCTGCACCCAGGTGGTGCCCTTCATGCCACCGATCGTCACGTAGACGATCATCAGCGCGCCGACGAGCACGATCACGGCGGCCTTCAGGCCCTCGCTCTTCACGCCGAGCAGCAGCCCCACCAGCGAACCGGCGCCGACCATCTGGGCCAGCAGGTAGAAGATCGAGACCACGATCGTCGAGGTCGCGGCCGCCGTCCGGACCGGCTTCTGCTTCATCCGGAACGCGAGCTGGTCGGCCATCGTGAACCGGCCCGAGTTCCGCAGCAGCTCGGCGACCAGCAGGAGGGCGACCAGCCAGGCCACCAGGAAGCCGATCGAGTACAGGAAACCGTCGTACCCGTAGAGGGCGATCTGGCCGGAGATCCCGAGGAACGACGCCGCGGACATGTAGTCGCCGGCCACCGCCAGGCCGTTCTGCGCGCCGCTGAACGAGCGGCCGCCGGCGTAGTAGTCGGCCGCGGTCTTGTTCTGGCGGGACGCCCACCAGGTGATGTACAGCGTCACGGCGACGACGGCGGTGAACAGCGAGATCGTCAGTGTCCGGTTGCCGGGCTCGGCGGCCAATGGAAGGGCCAGAGGGACGAGAAGTGCGTTCACCGGCGGCGCTCCCTCTTGTACTTGGCGTTCAGGCCGTGGGCCAGCGGATCGAGCTTGCGGTTGGCGAACCGGCCGTACACCGCCGCGATCACGAACGTCGACACGAACTGCAACAGGCCGAAGATCAGCGCGACGTTGATGTGGCTGCCGCCCAGCCGGTGATCCATGAAACCGCGGGCCCAGTTGTTGCAGGCGACGTACGCCAGGTACCACGCCATGAAGGCGATCGTCCACGGTACGACGAAGTTCTTGTACCGCCGCTTCAGTTCTTTGAAATCGGCCGCGTCGTGCACCGCCTCATAGGCGCGGGCGTCCCGCTCGCGCACCACTTCCTCGTCCATGCGTTCCCCTTCGGTGGACTAGAACAGGTGCACGTTAGCCCCTGGTAGCGCATTTCTGTCCTACCGCAACCAAAACGTTCTAAAGGTGCGGTGCCACCGGGCCGTCGACCGTACGGCGGTAGTTCGCGAACTCGCTGGGGTGGGCCCGGAAGCAGTCGGTGAAGTACGGCATCCGCAACGCCTCCGGGGGCCGCGCGGTGTGCTCGTAGATCAGGTCGATCTGGTCCAGGACCTGGTCACGCCGGGTGTCCTTGAGTACGGCGACCCGCGAGTGCGACTGGGCCAACTGCCGCAGGCCCTCGCGGTTCAGGTCGTGCCAGTGCCGGAACCGGGCGCTCTCCAGGAACGTGAACAGGTTCGACTGCTCGATGATCGGCACCGGGTCGAACCGGTCACTGCCGCCACTGTGCTCCCCTTGATGGCCGTCACCCTGCATCACCTGCCAGATCCGGCGGACCCAGGGGACCACGGTGTCGGCGTTGTTCCAGAGCAGGCCGAGGGCACCGCCCGGGCGCAGCACCCGGGCGATCTCGGGCAGCGCCCGGGCGTGGTCGAACCAGTGGAAGGCCTGCCCGACGATCACCGCGTCCACCGAGGCGTGCGCGAGCGGGATCGACTCCGCGGCCCCGACCATCGTGTCGATCCCGGTCCGCCGGCGGCAGACCTCGAGCATCTCCTGCGACGGGTCGACCGCGATCACGTCGTGCCCGAGGCCGGCGGCGACCGCCGCGAGCTTGCCGGTGCCGGCGCCCAGGTCGAGCACCTGCAGTCCGCGGCCCGGGCCCAGGATCCAGGTCAGCGCCTCGACCGGGAACGTCGGGCGGCCCAGGTCGTAGGCCGCCGCGACGGCGCCGAACGACGTGGCCCGCGCGGCGTGCGCGCCGTTCCCCGCGCCGTTGTCCGCGCCGTTGTCTGGGGCACCGGCGGAGTCCCCGGCCGGATCATTGGTGGTCATCACGGTAAATCATGCCCCAGGAACCAACACAGCGGAGCGTGCGATAGCTGCTACTCGCCGAGTTTCTTCTGTTCGATGTGCGCGTTCAGCGCGGCCAGCTCCGGGTGCTCGTCCAGAATCGCGACCAGTTCGGCGCAGCCGAGCTCGGTCCCGCCGAAGTCCTCGATGAGGGCATCGAGCAACTTCCAGTCGTCCGCGGTGTCCAGCGTGAGCCGGTACTGCGCAGCGTTCTTTGACACCGAGGCGCCGGACCAGGGGAGGTTCAGCAGCCGCATCTCGCCGGACCGGTTCTGGTGCAGGTACGGCGTGACGTGCTCGCGGTCCGCCTTGAGCGTGGCGTTCGCCTCCGCGTCGTACAACCGGGCGGCGGAGAAGATCTCGAAGTCCATGCCGCGCGGGTAGGTGCGCTCGAGACAGTTCGAGATGTAGAGGTCGAGGTCGTTCTCGGCACGCCACCGATCGACGCCCGCGGCAACGATCTCGGGATCGATCAGCGGACAGTCCGAGGTGACCCGGACGACGGCGTCCAGCTCGTGCTCGCGGGCGGCGCCGGCGAACCGGCTGAGGACGTCGTCCTCGCTGCCGCGGAACACCGGGAAGCCGTCCTCCTTGCACAGCTGGACGACGAGGTCGTCGTTGAAGTTCGTCGTGGTCGCGACGATCACCGGGAGGCCGGTTCGGCTCAGCCGGTCCAGGTGGTGCTCGAGATAGGAGCGGCCGGCGACGGTCAGCAGCACCTTGGCCGGCAGCCGGGTGCTGGTCACGCGGACCTGCGTGATGATTCCTACCTTCAGCTGTTCCATCGGAACATCTCCCGGATTTCTGCGGGCCCGGCGACGTGGTCGACGCCCAGTTCGGTGTCGGTGAACTCACGGGCGACCGCCGGCGGGACGTACGGCTGGTCCATCTCCGGCCACAGCCGCTTGATCCGCGCCTGTCCGCCGAACGACGGGTGCTCGTTCTCCAGCACCATGGGATCACCGTAGACCCCCGCCCCCAGGCCGAGCGAGGCGCCGTACAGAACGGCGGAGCTGAGCCGGTTGGAGGCGACCCGCTCGTGCCGGCGGAGCTCGCGCAGTTGCTTGACCAGGAACTTGGCGTCGGTCTTGCGCCAGTGCAGGCCGCGGTAGCCGTGCGTGATGACCCGGAATCCGGCGTCCTTGTAGACGTTGCGGATGGCGGGTTTCTCGAACTCGTTCCAGTACAGGCAGACGGTCACCGGGCCGGTCTCGTGTTCGTTGATCGAGGCGACGATCCGGCCGTGGTCGCCGAGCACGTGCTGGCCTTCCCAGCCGTGGAACGGGTAGAAGATGGTGCCCTTGGCCCGTTTGGACGGGGTCGCCAGCTCGGGGTGGGTCTTCAGCAGGTACAGCCAGACAGAGCCGATCACCGAGTAGTTGCGCAGGCCGAGTGCGTGGCCGCGGCGGCGGACGCTGTCCGACCAGACGAACTTCGGCATCCCGGGCGCGAAGTTCGTGCCGTGGGCGAAACCGTCGAGGATGTTCCAGCCGTGCTGCAGGTAGCCCCAGATCCGCGGGGGTTTCGAGAGTCCGGCGTACGTCGCCATGATGTTGGCGTGCCCGTAGAAGTGGTTGGCGTGGTGCATCAGCGGCGTACCTTCCGGAGCACCCGCTTGAGGCGGCGGCGGATCACCCGGGCCGGGTTCAGGACGGCGTGGCCGACGCGATACGGGAGCGAGCGGCGGATGCCGCTGACCGTGCCCTCGAAGAGGATCGCGCGGGCGCTCGCGTGCGCGAGCTCGTCGGCGAGGCGGGCCACGGTGGTCAACTGCTCGGCGCTGCCGCGCGGGCGGACGACCTCGTCCGGGGTGAATTCCTGCTCCGGCAGAGTGATCCCCGCCATCGCCGCGAGCCGTGCGGTCAACGCATGCGGGTCGGCCGCCGCGGGCCATGGTTGCCGTGCGCCACTTTCCAGCGCTCGCCGTGCGAACTGCTGGAGGTGCTCGACAACATCCAGTTCTTGCGCCTCCCCGAACAGCCGGTACGACGTCCCGTCCAGGATCACGTTGTCCGGCGACCCGGCACCACCCGCACCCAGCCAGGCGACGTACGCCGGAATCACCCGCCGAAGCTCCGCCTGATCATCACAGCGCAGGGCGATCAGGAGGTGTTCCTCCAACAGGACACCTTCGCCCTCCGGCACCACACCTTCAGGCAGTACAGCGGGCGCTTCTGTACCAATCACGAAGTACCAGGCCGGCGCCAACTCGAAGGCAACCCCCGCGGCAGCGGCATCCAGCACCACGCGGTACGGATCCATCAACACCGGGCCTTCGTTGCGAGAGGCAACAGCCCGCGCTGCGGTGATCCCTGCGAACCCATCAACTGTCGTGAGCGCGAGGTCCGCCTGAACCAGTGACGGAAAGACAGCAAAGGTCTGCACGTCGGAGGTGCCGAGAGCAGAGAGGAGAGGTTTGAGACCTGCGGGCGGCCGGTCCGCGATGTCGCGTCCCCAGTCCTCGTCGCGGGGGAGGGCCGCCGTGATGTCCGGCTGGATCAACCGCTCGAATCCGAAGGAGTTCGTGGCGCCGAGGAGCAGTCGTCCACCCGGTCGGAGCCGCTCACGCAGCCGATCCAGCGCCTTAACCCACGGGAAGCTCGCCGTATCGGGTCCGACCAGCCGCTCCAAGCCGTCCAGCGCAACAATCACGTCGTACGTTTCGTCCACTACCCAACGATCGAGCGAGCCGCAGAAGACCTGCCCCTTGGCGTCATCGAGTTGTTCGGCGAGTTCCTCTGCGTCGGGAGCCGAGCGGAGCAGGAGGTCGACCGACGTGACCTGCGCGACCGCAGCCGTGACCAGCTCGGCGGCGTGCGGGCCGGCGATCAGGACGGCGTCGTCAGGCTGCAGGGCGGCGGCCAGGAGTGCCGATGCTGCGGGTCCGGCAGCCGCGGGACGGGCGTCGCCCGGGTGCAGATCCGACCAGTTGAGCATCTCGCCGCCGATCAGGTTCGACCGGGTCACATCGATCACGTTATCCAACCAATTGCAGCAGGGTCTCGATCACCCGGTCGACCTCGCTGTCGGTGAGGTCCGGGAAGAGGGGGAGAGAGAGTTCCTCGGCGTAGTAACGCTCGGCGTTCGGGCAGAGGCCGCGCTGGTAGCCCTGGTGGGCGAAGACCGGGTGCCAGTACACGGGGATGTAGTTCACCTGTACGCCGATCCCCGCGGCGCGCATCAACTCGAAGATCTCGCGGCGTCGGCCGCCGAGGACGCGAACCGGGTAGAGGTGCCACATCGGGTCGACGCCGGCGCGCTGCACCGGTGTACGGAGTCCGTCGACGTCCGCGAACGCCGCGTTGTAGCGGGCGGTGATCTCGGTGCGGCGGCGTTTGAACTCCGCGAGCCGGCGTAGCTGGGACAGCCCGAGTGCGGCGCCCAGGTCGGTCAGGCGGTAGTTCACGCCGTACTCGTGGACCTCCTGGTGCCACGGTCCTTCGTCCGCGATCTCGAAGCGCGACGGGTCGCGGACCAGGCCGATGAAGTGGAACTCGTGGGCCCGCTGCCCAACAACAGCATCTCTGCAGACCACCGCACCGCCTTCGCCGGTGGTGAGGTTCTTGGTGGGAAAGAAGGACATGGTGGTCACGTCGGCGAGGTCGCCTACCGGTCGGCCGTACGCCGAACCGCCGACGGAATGCGCTGCGTCGGCGAGGGTGTGCGCGCCTACTCGATCAGCCAGAACCTGCAGTGCTGGGTAGTCGGCGGCTTGGCCCGCGTAGTCGACTGCGGAGATGACCCGGGACCGATCCGTCAGGGCGGCTTCGACGGCGGCTGGGTCGATCAGGCCGGTGTCGTAGTCCACGTCCGCGAACACCACGCGAGCGCCGAGCATCGCGGCGCAGGAGGCGGTGGCCACGAAGGTCATGGGGGTGGTGACGACCTCGTCGCCCGGGCCGATACCGAGAGCGGCGTACGCGATGTGCAGGGCCGCGGTGCCCGACGTACAGCTCACCGCCCGGTGCCCGCCGGAGAGCTCGGAGATCGCGTTCTCGAAGGCGGTGACCGCTGGTCCGGTGGTCAGCCAGTCACCGCGCAGTACGGCGGTGACCGCCTCGACGTCCTCCTCCGAGATCGACTGTCGCCCGTACGGAAGCATTAGTGCCTCACCAAGGAACGTTCGGCACGTCCAGCGGCGCCCCAGACGCCCGCTGGCGGCGTTGTCGTCGTCGCACAATGCTCCGCATTGCTCTCCTCCGCCGCCTTGCCAGCGAACGACTGGACCACCGCTGGCCGCACCAACGTCCCTTGCTGAGGCACGTCAGGCGTCGCTCTCGAGGATCTTACGGATCTGCTCGATCGAGTACCACTTGTCGTTGGTGTCGGAGGCGTAGTGGAACCCGTCCGGCACCGGCGTACCGTCGCTCGGCGGCTGGTAGCCCCAGCTGGCCAGGTCGGGCTGCAGCACGAAGCGGTTGCCGAGGGACAGCGCGCGGCGGCCTTCCTCCGGGCTGATCATCTCCTCGTGCAGCTTCTCGCCGGGGCGCAGGCCGACGTCGTGCATGGTCGCGCCGGGCGCGATCGCCTCGGCCAGGTCGGTCACCTTCATCGACGGGATCCGCGGCACGTACAGCTCGCCGCCGGTCATCAGGTCGAACGAGTCGACCACGAACTCGACCGCCTCGGGCAGCGTGATCAGGAACCGGGTGCAGCGCAGGTCGGTGATCGGCAGCGAGTGGCCGGACGCGTGCAGCGCGCGGAACTTCGGGATGATCGAGCCGCGGCTGCCCATCACGTTGCCGTACCGGACGACGCTGAAGCGGGTGTCGTACGCCGCCGCGTAGTGGTTCCCGTTGATGAACAGCTTGTCCGCGGTCAGCTTGGTCGCCCCGTACAGGTTGATCGGGCTCGACGCCTTGTCCGTGGACAGCGCCACGACGCGCTTCACGCCGGAGTCGATGGCCGCCTCGATGACGTTCTGCGACCCGATCACGTTGGTCTGGACGAACTCCCAGGGGTTGTACTCACCGCTGTCCACCTGCTTCAGAGCGGCGGCGTGTACGACGTAGTCGACCCGGTGCATCGCCCGCAGCAACCGGGACCGGTCGCGGACGTCGCCGAGGAAGAACCGCAGCCGCGGGTCGTCGCCGAACGACTGGCGGACCTCCCACTGCTTGAGTTCGTCGCGGCTGAAGACGATGATCCGTCGCGGGTTCAGGTGGTTCAGCGCGTGCCGTACGAACGTCCGGCCGAACGACCCGGTACCACCGGTGACCAGGATGTCGGAGCCGGTAAGGATTGACACGCGAGCGGGACCCTTCTGACGGACAGTTCCGAACCGCACACACGCGGTGCGGACCTCGAAACAATAGCTGCCCCGTGAGCGCCGACCTCAATCCACCGTCTCAGCGCAACGTGATCAAACGTACGCTGGGGCCCGTGAAACGGGTCGGTGTGCGATGTGATGTGGGGCCGTCCCGGGGTGTCGGTCATGTGATGCGCTGTCTGGCGCTGGCCGAGGAGGTACGGCGTCGCGACGTCGAGCTCGTGTTCGTCTGCGACGCGCACACCGTGCCGTGGGCCGCGGAGCAGATCGCGGCCCGGGGGATCGCCGTACAGCCCGCAGTCTCGGGACCCACCGAGCATGTCGAGCTCGTCGGCCGGTTGGGGCTCGACGCGCTGGTGTTCGACTCGTACGACCTGAACGCGGCGGTTTACCCCGCCGTCCGGGCGACCGGGCTGCCCACGCTGGCGATCGTCGACGGTGACTTCCGCGGCGCGGAGGCCGATGTGCTGGTGGACCAGAACCTCGCGGCCGAGCTCGACCACCCGCCGCTGCCGGGGAACTCGATCCGGCTCGCCGGCCTGCCGTACGTGATGATCCGCGACGAGATCCTCGATCAGCGTCCCGCCGTACCACCAACTGACCGGCACAGCGCCGTACCGACGGTGTTCGCGTTCTTCGGCGGCACGGATGCCTTCGGCGCCGGTCCGTACGTCGCCCGCGCACTGGCCGCGACCGGTCTGCCGTTCGAGGCCACCGTGGTCGCGCCCGGGTCGGACCTCGCCGCGAAGATCGCCGCTGTCGAGCTGCAACCGCACCAGCACCTCGACGTCATCGGGCCGACGGATCAGCTGGCGGCCCGTGTGCGTGACGCGGATCTGACGATCAGTGCGTCCGGTACGTCGACCTGGGAGCTGCTGTGTCTCGGGGCGACCGCGGGATTGGTATGCGTGGTCGACAACCAGGAGATGGGCTACGAGCGCGCCATCGACACCGGCGCGGCGGCTGGGCTCGGTCTGTTGAGCGCGCTGCAGGCGGATCCGAACTCGGCGGTCCCGATGCTCAAACGACTGCTCACCGACTCGGCCGAGCGTGGTCGGCTGGCGAGGGCCGGATGGGAACTCGTCGACGGCCGCGGGCGTGAGCGAGTCGCCGACGCCCTGCTGCGGCTCACCTGAGTTCGTAGATCGTCGCGTCCAGCGTGGCGTGCCGCAGGCGGACGTAGTTGCGGAGCGCCGGTGACACCTCGCCGGCCCGGTTGTCGGCGTACAGCCAACGCACTCCGGCCTCCCGCAGGCGCTCGATCGCAGCCGGCGTGGGCGCCTTGAACGCGATGTCGTTGGCGGCGAGCTCCTCGCTGTTCCAGTACGGGATGAGGCTCGGGTTGCTGTCGTTGGCGAGGGCGATCCGGTTCGCCTGGTTGGAGTACGACCAGCCCTCGATCAGGACCGGACGCTCGGAGAGTGCGGCGAGCCAGAAGTGCCGGCTGTCGCAGAGACCGTCGCGCTGGATGATGCAGTGCGCGTTCGTCGCGATCAGGTCGCCCGGCGCGCTGTTCCGCCGGAGCCACTGCGCCGCGCCGGCCTCGGCGGCCGTCGCGCCGCCGCGGAACGGGCGCGGGAAGACCAAGTTCGACGCCTCGTCCGACACGAAGCCCTGCAACGGCACCAGGGTCGCGCCGACCATGCATGCCGCCACCGCGCCGCCGAGCAACGCGACGAAGAAGTTGCCCGGTCGCCGCGCCAGCTTCCAGACGACGGCCACCAACAGCGCGACAACTGCCACGGCGGCGATCGTCCACACCCACGGGCCCTTGATGCCCTGCAGGTCCGCGGACTGCGAGCGCGCAACTGCGAGGGCCACCAGCCCGAGCAGCCCGGCCGCGCCGACGAGCACCACGGCCCGCCGGTCTCCGAGCCGCCCGACCAGATTCGCCAGCCCGACCGCCGCGAGTACGGCGATGACCGGGAAGGCCGTCCGCAGGAAGTACAACTGGCTGACACCCGACTGGGTCGTCAGCAGCGTGCCCAGCAACCCCGCGACCGCGACCCCGGCGAGGAACACCGCACCGGAGTCCCGCCACTTGCGCCCGAGGAAGAACAACCCCGAGGCGGCCAGCGCCCAGCTCAGCAAAGTCGTTGCCCCGGACAACAGTTGGGCATGCGGGTTCGACACCAGCATCGGGTACGGCGCCAACTGGACGAACGTCTCGAACGGCTTGATCTCGGTCCCCCACGTACTGCCGCCGAAGATCGCGATCAACGCCGCCACGAACACCGTCAGCGAGAGCAACCCACCGAGGAACGCCGGCCGCGTACTCCGCCGTGCCAGCCCCAGCTGGAGAAACGCGAACGCGAACCCGGCACCCACCAACGGCAGGATCGTCGACTTCGCCCCGGCCGCGATCAGCGCGAGCAGCACCAGCAACACCCACCGGCCGCGCGGCCGACCGTCGGCCCGCAGCAGATCCACCGCCACCACGCAGAGCGCCAGCGCTATCAGGACCCCGAGGTTCTGCGTCGGACTCAGGTACGCCGCCACCGCGGTCGAGATCCCGCCCAGCCCGGCGCCCGCCAGCGGCTGCACGGCCCCACCGAGACCGGCGACGAACACCGCGAGCGGTCCGGCCCACGTGGCACCGGACTCGGCGGTCGGGGCCAGCCGACTGGTGAGCGCGAACACCAGTCCGCACCCGGCGAGGAACAGCGGCAGCCAGCTCAGCGAATGGATCAGATCGGTCAGGTCGATCCGCGTCCCCCACTGCGTCGCGGCCGTCGCCTGGTGGAAGAACGTGTGGTACCTCATCGGCTCGCCGCCGAGCCACAACGTCGAGATCGGTACGTCGTACTTCGCGCTCGCGGCCAGCGCCTGCTGGAAGGCGAGGTCGGGATACGCACGCAACGGATCGGTGTACGCCGGGAGGAACTGGCCAGGCCCGCGCCGGTACACGATCAGCAGCACGACCGCTGTCGACGCCGCCAGCAGCCAGGCCTGCAGCGGACGCAACGGCCGCTCGACCCGCCGCCAGACCCGAGCCCGCGCGTCGCCGTCCACCAGGGCGATCACCAAGACGACGGGCGCCCACACCCACGACCAGGCCTGTAGCCCGATCGACGCACTGGCCAGATAGACCAGAACCTGCCCCGCCGTACCGACCGCGAACCCGGCCGACAGGTCCTCCACGAGGTTGCGCCCGTACCCGCCGATCAGCCGCCAGAGCGCGAACCCGGGAAGCGCCACCGCGACACCGGTGAAGAGCACGAACCGGACGACCTCGAAGACCGTCGCTTGCAGCGCGAGCAGCACGATCGCCAGCACCACGACCGCGAGCCCGGCGACCAGACCGGAAAGGGACGGCCCCGCAGCCCGGGGTCCCCGCCGCCTCGCTTTCGCGCGCATGTCGTAACACTAATGTGAAATCCGTCGCGCCACGAACGCAACCTGTCACTCCAGGTGAGCCTCGTAACCACGATGCTTTAAGCTCTGCGCCCTATGAGTTGGTACGACGCGCTCGAAGCCGGTGAACTGACCCTGCGGCCGTCCGTCGACGCGGCGAAGCGGTTCGGGGTCTCCATCGACCGGATGTCGGTGTCCGCCTCGGCCGGTACGCCGCTCGCCGAGGTGCTGGCCGCCGTCGAGAAGTCGACCGCGGACGTGATCGTGCTGCGCTACCCGGCCCGTGAGACCACCTGGTTCGCCGCACTGGCCGACGGGCCGCGTCAGGCGTTGCTGGCCGACGCCGTCACCTGCTGGGCGCTGCCGGTCGGCAAGGGCCGGCGCCCCGCGCCGCTGGCCGGCTTCACCGCGCAGCTCGAGCCGGAGGTCGACGACGACCTGGTGGACGACCTGGTCGCGGACGTCTTCGGCGACTCCGGCAACCACTACTGCTCCAACCCGATGTTCGACCGAGCGGTCGCGCTGGCCGGGCGCCAGGAGTGGGCCCGGCGGCGGATCGGTGCGGCAGGTGCCGTCGTACTGCGGGGTCCGGACCGGCGGGTGCTCGCATTGGCGGCCGTCGACGTGCAGCACTCGTGGACCGAGATCCAGTTGGCCGGCGTCGTACCCGCCGAGCAGGGTCGTGGCCGGTATGGTCACCTGCTGGCCGCGATCGAGGACGTCTGTACGACGCGACGCCTGGTCGTCACCGCCCAGGCCCACCAGATCGGCATCCAGCGGGTCTGGTCCCGCTACGGGTTCGAGCCTGTGCATAACCTCCTGACGGTTCACCTCGTTGCCGCTACGTAAAGATTCGTAGCGACCGCGGAGGAGGACACACCGGAGTGACTCCGCGGTTGAGCGTTGTGGTGCCCTTCTACGGCGTCGGCGAGTACCTCGGGGACTGCCTGGACTCGATCGCCCGGCAGGCCTGGTCCGACTTCGAGGCGATCCTCGTCGACGACGGCTCGCCCGACGACAGCGCTGTCGTCGCGAAGGAGTTCTGTGCGCGGGACCCGCGGTTCCGGCTGATCCAGCAGGACAACGCCGGCCCCGGTCCGGCCCGGGACGCGGGCATCCGGGAGGCCACCGGCGAGTACCTGGCGTTCGTCGACGGCGACGACCTGGTCTCGCGGTACGGGTTCGCCGCGCTGGTCCGCACCCTGGACCGCACCGGCTCGGACATCGCCGGCGGCAACGCGCGGCGGTTCAACAACAGCTTCGGCGTCCGCCCGTCGTGGCTGCACAAGCAGCCCTTCGCCCGGGTCCGGCACGCCACGCACGTGACCGAGTTCCCCGATCTGGTCCTGGACCGGATGCTCTGGAACAAGGTCTACCGCAGGTCGTTCTGGACCGAGTACGGGTACACGTTCCCCCCGATCCGGTACGAGGACTACCCGGTCGCGCTCAAGGCGCACCTGGACGCGGTGACCGTGGACACGATCACGCAGGCCGTCTACTACTGGCGCGAGCGCGAGTCCGGCGAGTCGATCACGCAGCAGAAGTTCCAGCTCGGCAACATCCGGGACCGGGTGACCTCGGCCGGGATGGTCGTCGATCTCGTCGAGGACGCCGTACCGGTGGTCCGCCGGCGGGTGCACGCGCATCTCGCGCAGATCGACGTACTGACGCTGGTGTCCGCGTTCGGCTCGGTGCCGAGCGAGGACGAGCAGGCCTTGGTGGAGCTGTCCCGCGAGCTGCTCGACCGGCTCGACGAGGACGTTCTGGCCGCCACCCACCGGTATGACCGGATCCAGCACGCCGCGCTCCGGTCCGGCGACGTGGAGCTGCTCCGGCGGCTCGCGGACTTCCGGAACTCGGGCGGGCTCCGCGGCGGGGCGCGTGCCGTACCGCGTCCGCGCCGGTCGCGGCAGCTCGACTACAACTACCCCGGCCTCGGCGAGTCCGCCGTGCCTCAGGCGCTCTACAAGCTCCGCGAGCAGGACCTGACCCTCGCGACGAGCGTGCGCGAGGTGGAGTGGGTCGACGGCATGCTGTCGGTCAAGGGCACCGCGGAGATCCGCCACCTGGAGACCTTGCGTACGTCGACTCTCGAGATCGCACTGGCCGTCGGTGAGACGACGTACCCGCTGGACGTACGTCGGTACAACGCGTTGGACCTGCACGGGGACAAGACACTCGTCGGGTTCGAGGTGCTGCTGGACCGCGAGCTGCTCGGTCAGTGCACCGGCGCGCCGGCGCACTTCGAGGTGCGGATGCGGTCGGGGCGACGGGAGCGGAAGGGCATGCTCGGCGGTCAGGGCCCGGGGAGTCCCGGCTGGCCGCCCGGTGCGTGGATCGACGAGCTGAACTGGATCCAGCCCGGGCCGGGGAAGTACGGCTGGTTCTCGTTGCGACGGCTGACGGACCCGTGCCGGTTGACCGCGGTCGAGCAGACGGCTGACGAGCTGGTGCTGCACGGGCGGGCGTCGTTCGACGAGCCGGAGCTGTACCTGAGCCGGCCTGTTGTCGGTGGCGAGGAACAGGTTCCGTTGGAGATCGACGGGCGTGACTTCACTGCTCGGGTGCCGATCCAGGACATCCTCGCGGCCGCGAACTACGACGATCCCTTCGGCCAGCGGACAACGCGAGTGTTCCGGATGCGCGGGCCCGAGCGTCAGCAGCGCGTCCTGCTGTGGACAGCGAGCGACTCGGCGGCCTCGCGGGTCGTGGAGGACCGGGTGGTCACGCTGACCCGCTCGACCGGCGGGTACGTGAACCTGCACGAGTCGCCGATCCGCACGACGGCTGTGGCGGCGGGTGTCGAGGGCAACCAGTTGACGGTGCGCGGATCGGAGGGTCGCGATGTCACGTTCGCGTGGCGGCGGTACCTGGCCGACTCCGATGAGCATCTCGACGTCGCGTGCCGTCGTACCCTCACCGCCGAAGGATGGTCCGCGACGGTCGAGGTGGACGCGCTGGTCCCGGTGACCGCGGTGCAGGTCTCGGTCGATCCGCTGGCCGCGCTGGCCGACTGGATCCTGTTCGCCACTCCTGCTGACGGTGCGGCCCACGCCGTACAGTGCGAGCCGTTCCTGTGCAGCCGGTTGCCGTTGGCAATCACTCACGGGTCGCACGCGCTCGCTGTTCGACCCCATGCCGGCACTCTGCACGTCGAGGTGCGCTGATGCATCACCACAACCACTACTACGGTCAGACGCACATCCTGTCCCGGTACGCCGGGTTCGACTTCGACCACCCGCCGCGGTTGCGCGGATACCTGCAGCACGGCTGGAACATCGGCTGCGGCTGGAACCCGGTGCACGAGTTCTACGACGGCGCCTGGCGGTTCACCTGGAGCGATGCGCCTCGTCGTCGCGGGCACGCACTCGGCCGGCGGAACTACCACAGCATCGGTGCGCCGTTCCTGTACCTGATGGAGCTCGAGCCGGAGCCCGAGGAGCCGGTCGAGCGCGAAGGCACGCTGTGGTTCCTCTTCCACGGGTGGGAAGGCGGCAAGATCCACGGCGACCACCAGCGGCTGATCGACGAGATCCGCGAGACCGAGCCCGGCCCGGTGACGTTTTCCTTGTATTACACCGAGTACGACCGGCCCGAGGTGCGCGGGTTCTACGAGGACGCGGGGTTCCGGGTGGTGTCGTTCGGGCGGCGCGGGTTCTCGTACGAGGGGACCGACCGGCGGTTCCTGTTCAAGCAGCTGGCCGAGCTGCGCAAGCACAAGCGGGTCGCGGCCAACCGGCTGTCGACCGCGATCTTCTACGGCGTCGCGGCCGGCTGCGAGCCCGCGGTGTACGGCGACCCGATGGAGATGGACGGCGAGAACCCGTTGTTCGGCGGCCAGAGCCGGATCGAGCGGCTCTGGCCGGAAATGCTCGGAAAGACCGTCGATCTCGAAGCGGCCCGGGCGACCACCGACCTCGAGCTCGGCAAACCCTGGATGATGCCGCCCGCGGAACTGCGGTCGCTGTTCGATTGGAGAGAGCGTGTCTGAGTTGGCAGCTGGGGTTCAGGTCGTCCGCGGCGAGATGCAGCCGTGGACCGACCACACGACGCCACGACCGGCGCTCGCCGCGCTGCTGACCGACGTCGTACCCGCCAATCGGCGGACGCTGATCCTCGGGCCGCACGCCCCGCAGCTGATCGAGTCGGTGCTCGCGCACTCCGCGGACGTGACGATCCTGGTCCGCTCGGTCGCGGACGCGCAGCAGCTGGGCGAGGACTTCGGGCCGTGCCTGCAGGTGATCGCCGGTGCGCTCGACGGCCTGCAGACCGAGCCGTACGACGTGATCATCGCTTCCGACGGACTCGATCGCGTCCTGGGATACGACAGCGCCGACCTGTCGTGGACCGCGCGTCTGGGCGCGCTCGCCGCGTTGGCCGCTCCGGACGCGGTCGTCGTACTCGGGCTGGAAAACGAGTTCTCGCTGCTCAACCTGCTGGACAGCCGTCCTGCCGACGAACGCCACGGCGACGACGAGTGGCGCCCGCTCCACGACGACCCGACCCGTCCGGTCGCCGTCGACCAGCTCAAGTCCGCGCTCCCGTGGGCCTGTGAGGTGTACGCCGACTTCGGCTCCCGCAGCTTCGTCCGCGCCGATGTCGCCGCAACCGCCCGCCCCGGAGAACTCCCCACCCGCCTGGCCGGCGCCGCGCTGGAGTCGGTCGACGTCCCGCTCCTGTCACCCGCCGCCGAGGGCGTCGACACCGCCGCCCGAGCCGGCCTACTAGCCGCCATCCCCACCGGCTGGCTCGCCATCGCCGGCACCGGCGCCACCCACGACGTCTACGCCCAATCCGCCGACGTAGTCCTGACCGCCGACCAAACCCTCACCGGCTGGGACACAACCATCATCGGCGACCCCGCCCCCACGACCGCCCCCGCCACCACCACTACCGCGACCACCGCAGCCACCACCACCACGCCCACCACCACCGCGCCCCCTGCCACCGGCGGCTCGCTCTTCTTTGACCCCTCCGTTGTCCCCTCGACAGTCCCCTCGGGTGTGTCGGTTGAGAGCGTGCTGTTCCGCCTCGCCGCGGCCGAGGATGTGCCCGCCTTCCGCAAGCTGGCGGCCGACCTCGGCGACTGGGTGACCGAATCCCGCCTCGTGCTCCGCTGGGACGACGTTATCTACGACGGCGACTCGTTCGCGTACGGCATCTCGGGCTGGGTGGCCGAGGACCCCATCGATAAAGAGGACCTGCTGGCCGCCGCCTGGGCGCGGTTCCACGACCGTCTGATCGGACAGCACCGCCGCCACCCGTGGCCGCCGTGGATGCTGGGCGACGACCTCATCTCCGCGTGGCTCGGCATGTCCGGCATAGAGCCGCCCGAGCAGACCCCAGCCACGAGCCCCGACTCCCTCCCCGCCACCGCCGAACAAGTTGCCTGCGGCAAGGAGCTCGCCGCCGCGCTGGACGTCGTACTGGAGACGGGCACCACCACCACCGTCGACGTACGCACGACGCTCGCCGAAGCCGAAGAGGCCAAGCGGGAGCTGTTCGAGCTGAAGGGCCACGTCTACGGCCTCGAACGCACGCTCGGCTTCCGCAACAAGGCGATGAAGACCCGCGAGAACCGCATCCGCGAGCTTCGCGGACAGCTCCAGCGGCTGACCACGGCCCACGAGCGGATCCGCGGATCCCGCACGTACGCCGTCTCGCGGGTGATCTTCCACGCGGCCCAGGTCCGCAAGCCGAAGGTCGTCGCCCGCAAGCTCGCGCGCCGGATCAGACAACGGTGAGTACGCCGCGTCTCAGCCTGGTAGTGCCGTTCTACAACGTGGGGGCCTACATCGAGGACTGCCTGGACTCGATCGCGCGGCAGACCTTCGGCGACTTCGAGGCGATCCTGGTCGACGACGGTTCGCCGGACGACAGTGCCGTGATCGCGAAGGAGTTCTGCCTGCGCGACTCGCGGTTCCGGATCGTGGAGCAGCAGAACGCCGGCCTCGGTCCGGCGCGCAACACCGGCGTCGAGCACGCGTCGGGGGAGTACCTCACGTTCGTCGACAGCGACGACCTGGTGACTCGGCACGGGTTCGGGATGCTGGTCCGGTCGCTCGATCAGACCGGTTCGGACTTCGCCGCCGGCAACGCGCGACGGTTCAACAACAGTTACGGCGTACGGCCGTCGTGGCTGCATGCACAGGCGTTCACGGAAAATCGCCTGGCCACGCACATTTCCGAGACGCCGCAGTTGGTGCTGGACCGGATGGTGTGGAACAAGGTGTACCGGCGGTCCTTCTGGGACGAGTACGGCTACCGGTTCCCGGCGATCCGGTACGAGGACTATCCGGTCACGCTGAAGGCGCACCTCGACGCGGTCACCGTCGACGCGCTCGCGGCGCCGGTGTACTTCTGGCGCGAGCGCGAGTCGGGTGACTCGATCACGCAGCAGAAGTTCCAGCTCGCGAACATGCGCGACCGGGTCGTCTCGGCCGGTCTGGTGCTGGACGAGATCGAGGACGCGCCGCCGGCGATCCGGCACCGGGTGCACGCGCACTTCCGGCAGATCGACCTGCACGCGATCCTCTCGGCCTTCGGCACGGTCCCGCCCGAGGAGGAGCAGCACCTGATCGAGCTCACCACCGAGCTCCTGGACCGCCTGGACGAGGCCGTGCTGGTGAACTCGCCACGCCTCGCCCAGCTCCAGTTCGCGGCCTTGCGTGCGGGCGATCTCGAACTGCTGCACAAGGTGGCCCTCGACCCCGACGCGGCCCAGGAACACCTCGCGCTCACCAAGAACGACCTGACGCTGGCGACCAGCGTGCGCGAGGTGACCTGGATCGACGGCGCGTTGTCGGTCCGCGGCACCGCCGAGATCCGGCACCTGCAGTCGAAGCCGTCGAACCTCCGCATCGACTTGGTGATCGCCGGGAAGAACTACCGGCTTCCGGTACGGCGCTACCCGGCGACCGATCTCCGTGGCGAGGAAAGCATGGTGGGGTTCGAGGTTCGCGTCAGTCGCGAGCTTCTCGCCAAGTGCACAGCCGGCCCGTCGCACTTCGACGTACGGCTGCGGGTCGGTGGGATTCGGCGACGGGACCTGCTGCGGGGGCAGAAGGCCGGCAGCCCGGGGTGGCCGCCGGGCGCGTGGATCGACGGTACGAACTGGATCCAGCCTGGTCCGGGCAAGGAAGGTGCGTTCGCCGTACGGCGGTTGGCGGATCCTTGCCGGTTGACGTCGGTCGAGCAGACCCCCGATGCGCTGGTGCTGCACGGGCGATCGACGTTCGACGAGCCGGCGTTGTTCGTGAGCCGGCCGTTGTCGGGTGGTGAGGAGCAGGTGCCGCTCGAGGTGCGTGGCCGGGACTTCACCGCGTGGTTGCCGATCGGGCCGATCCTCGCGGAGATCAATCCGGACGACCCGTTCAGTCAACGGACGACGCGCGCGTTCCGGGTCCGTGGGCCGGAGGGGCAGGAGCAGGTGCTGCTGTGGACGGCGGGCGATCGGCTGGTCTCACACGCCGAGCGCGGGCGGGTGGTGATGTTGACCCGGTCGACCGGCGGGTACGTGAACCTGCACGAGTCCCCGATCCGGATGACCGCCACCGCTGCGGTTGCCGCAGGCAACATGCTGGTGGTGCGCGGGCCCGATTGGGGCGAGGTGGACTTCAGCTGGCGACGGTACCTGCCGGATTCCGACGACCACGTGGACGTCGCGTGCCGACGTACCGTCTCGGACGACGGCTGGGCCGCCGTGGTGGAGATGGCGGCGTTGGACGCGGCGGAGTGGATCCTCTTCGCCACCGCCCCGGACGGCACCTCCCACGCAGTCCAGTGCGAGCCGTTCCTGTCCAGCCGCCTCCCCCTGACCGTCACCCGATCCCCCCACACCTACGCCATCCGACCCCTAGCCGGCACCCTCCACCTCGAAGTGAGTTAGCGGCGGGCGATCATTAGTTGGTGGGTGACTGGCCAGTCGATGGGGTCGCCGTTGGGGGTGGTGATGGAGGCTACTGGGGTGATGCGGTTGTCGATGACCCAGTCGTTGCGCCAGGCGGTTGAGGACGGGTCGATGGTGAAGCCGGCGCGTTCGGCGACGGTGGTCCAGCCGGCGAAGTTCAGGCCGCAGAACTGTTCGTGGGTCTCGCTCAGCCAGTTGTCGACATAGTCCTTCCGGGTGAGGAAATCCATCGCGTCGGCGAGTCGCAGCACCAGCCCGTCGGCGCGGACCTCGTACCCGAACGGCACCTTCGCGTTCCGCCGGAAATCGTGGGCGAACTGGAAGAAGCGCGCCCGCGTAGAGAGTTTTCCGACGTACGTCGCGGGGTCGTCGAGGGACTCGAGTTCCGTGATGGCGTCCGGGTTCTCGCCGTCGCTGTCGTCCAGCCGCAGTACGACGGGACGATCCGGCTCGTCGGGACCGCACACGTCGGAGTTGATCCAGACACCGTTCGGGGCCGTGTGGGCGTAGAGCGCGTCGGCGAACCGTTGGACCGTATCGGGCCGCGAACCGTCGGCGTACGACCAGATCTCGTGGGTGAGCGCGAGCGTCAGCGTGGTGTCGATCGAGCGCGGCGGGAACACCGCGGAGCCGAGCATGTTGCGCTGGTAGAAGTAGACGTTCGGGTTGCTGAACAGGCCCTGTTCCTTCTTGTGCTCGCATTCGGCGAACAGGTGCCGCGCGACCTCCACGCCGATCAGATCCGACTCGTGGAAACGCGGATCGCGGTCGACGAACTGCAGGGTCGCACCGGTCGCGCACCCGATGTCGAGAATCCGGCCAGGGCGGACGAACGCCTTGATTTGTTGCCATTTCCGGTCGGCGGCGGTCTCGAACGCGTCGGCGTACGTCTTGTAGTCGCGGGTCGTGGTCAGTCCGCCGTCGTCGCCGACCACCGGGTCGTTCACACACCGCGCGACATGCGCGTCCAGGGCGTACCGCTCGAACACGTCGACGGTTGCCGGGTGCGCGAGTTCCTTCCACTGCTCGTTGCCCGCAGCAATCATCAGCAGCACGTCCCACGGCCGCGCCGTACCCTCGGGCTCGACGCCGATCACGGAGTACCCGAGCTGCTCGTACAGCTTGCTCACTTCAGGCGTCGAGCACGCCACGACCGTGTTCTCCGGAGTCAGCCGCACGAGATCGTCGGTCCCCGCCTCGATCGCCTTCACCGTCACCTCGGCGAACTCGTCCGTCGGCGGAGTGTCAACCACTCCCACCACCAGCGACCGGATCCCCTCCGCCGCACTGAACCGCTCGATCGCCGCCTCCCGCCGATCGAACGCCACCGGATTCCGCTTCGTCGTCCGATGATTGGCCGACGTCACCGCCCACACCACAGTCCGATCCGCGAACCGTTTCAGGAACTCCCCCTGAAACTGCGTCAACACATGATGCCGTCCGGGGAACAGCAGGTACATCAGAGGAGGTCCCACGTGAGTGGGGTGCCGGCTTTGACGTCGGTGCGGAACGGGCGGC
This sequence comes from Kribbella sp. VKM Ac-2571, assembly GCF_004362255.1. Lineage (NCBI taxonomy): Bacteria > Bacillati > Actinomycetota > Actinomycetes > Propionibacteriales > Kribbellaceae > Kribbella > Kribbella sp. VKM Ac-2571. The sequence goes on along the minus strand of NZ_SNWS01000008.1, from coordinate 80,133 downwards.
CCTCGACCTGGGTGAAGAGGTCGGGGGCGAGGCCGCCGGCCGGGCGGATCGAGCGGACGTTTTCGAAGGTGATGAGGTCGCCGGCGTGGACGTCCTGGGTGACGAAAAGGGAGCGACGGAAGCGGAGGACGTTCTGTTCGGCCTGCTTGGGGCCGATGACCGGCTCGCCGAGCGACAGTTGCGCGACGCGCGTGCTTTCGACGAGAAGCTCCAGCTCCCGGGGCTCGAGCGAGAACGCCGAGTCGACGCCGCCGTCGACGCGCTTCAGCGTCACATGCTTCTCGATCACCGTCGCACCGAGCGCGACCGCGGCGACGGCGGCGCCGATGCCCATCGTGTGATCGGAGAGGCCGACCTGTACGCCGAGGGCGTCGCGAAGGACCGGGATACCGCGCAGATTGGACTGCTCAGGCGGCGCGGGGTAACTCGCCGTACAGGACAGCACGATGATCTGCTCGTTGCCGGTCGACCGCGCGGCGCGGACCGCGGCGTCGATGTCGGTGAGCGTCGCCGAACCGGTGGAGATGATGATCGGCTTCCCGGTCTCCGCCATGCCCCGGACCAGCGGCAGGTCGCCGATCTCGTTCGACGCGACCTTGTACGCCGGTACGTCGAGCTTCTCCAGGAAGTCGATCGCGGTGCTGTCGAACGCCGACGAGAACGCGACCAGGCCGAGGGACTTCGCGAGCTCGAAGATCGGCTCGTGCCACGCCCACGGCGTGTGCGCCTCCTCGTACAGGTCGTAGAGCCGCGCCTCGCTCCACAGCTCGTGCTCCGCCGGCAGCCGGAACGCCGGTAGGTCGAGGTCGAGCGTCATCGTGTCCGCGGTGTACGTCTGCAGCTTCAGCGCCTGCGCACCGGACTCGGCGACCGCGCGGACGATGTCCAGCGCCCGCTCCAGATCGCCGTTGTGGTTCCCCGACATCTCCGCGATGACGAACGGCTGGTGGTCCGGTCCGACCTCGACGCCGCCGATCTCGATGGTGTTCATCATCATTTCCCCTGGGTTCTACGGTCCTGGCGACGCAGGCTGATCGGAATCACGGTGATCTCGCGCCCGCCGGCGTACCGAGTCTCCGGCGTACCCTCGGTGAACCGGAACCGCCGGTTCATCTGCCGGACCACGGTGTTGTGTTCGATCACCTCGCCGGTCAGCAGCTCGAGCCCGAGCTCGTCGAACGCGTACGTCGTGGCCTCGCGCATGATCTCGATCCACGCCGGGAGTGTCTCGCCGCGCTCCGCGAGCCCGTCCGCGTCGAGGAAGAACCCCCACGCGCCGGTCGTCGGTTCGAGGTCGAAGAAGTTGACCACGCCGGCGATCCGGCCGTCCCGCTCGTAGATCAGCACGCGCCGCGAGGGATCGGCCGCGGTCTTCGCCCACCACGCCGCGTGCTCGTCGGCGGTGATCTCGTGCGAGGTGATGCTCACGTCACGGTTCGCCTGCTGATTTCGCAACCGCCGGATCGTGTCGACATCGTCTTCGGTCGCGGCGCGCAGCATGCTCTTAACCTAGGGCATGCCCTAGCGCCTTCTCTTGAGGTGCCTTGGTGTGTAAACATCTTTCGACTTCACCTTGAACGACGGTCGGAGAGTGACATGAAAGTCTGGCGAGCGATGGGTGTCCTGGGCGTGACGGCGGGGCTGTTGATGGGCGGGCTGACCGGTACGGCGTCCGCTGCGGACACGGACGGTCAGCAGACGTGTGCGCCGAACGCGTCCACGCCGCTGCGGCAGTTCCGGGCGAGCTGGGTGGCGTCGGTGGTGAACATCGACTGGCCGTCGAAGACCGGGCTGAGCGCCGCGCAGCAGCAGTCCGAGCTGATCGGCTGGCTCGACGACGCGGTGCGGCAGAACCACAACGCCGTCATCCTGCAGGTCCGTCCGACCGCGGACGCCTTCTGGCCGTCCAAGGTGGAGCCCTGGTCGAAGTATCTGACCGGCGTACAGGGCGGCGACCCCGGCTACGACCCGCTGGCCTTCGCGGTCGCCGAGGCCCACAAGCGGAACCTCGAACTGCACGCGTGGTTCAACCCGTACCGGCTCTCGATGGACACCAACATCAACGGCCTGCTCCCGACCCACCCGGCGCGGCAGCACCCGGACTGGGTGGTCACGTACGGCGGGAAGCTCTACTACAACCCCGGCATCCCGGCGGCTCGCAAGCTGGTCGAGGACGCGATCATGGACGCCGTCTCGAACTACGACATCGACGGCGTGCACTTCGACGACTACTTCTACCCGTACCCGGTGGCCGGGCAGGTCTTCGACGACGCCGCGACGTACGCGCAGTACGGCGCCGGCTTCTCCAACCTGCAGGACTGGCGACGGAACAACATCGACCTGCTGATCCAGGAGCTGAACCAGAAGATCCACGCGGCCAAGCCGTGGGTGAAGTTCGGCATCTCGCCGTTCGCCGTCTGGCGGAACAAGGCGACCGACCCGGAGGGCACCGACACCACGGCCGGCGTGCAGACGTACGACGACCTCGCGGCGGACACCCGCAAGTGGGTCCGCGAGGAGTGGATCGACTACATCGTGCCGCAGGTGTACTGGGCCGGTGGGTTCGCGCCGGCGGACTACAACAAGATCGTGCCGTGGTGGGCGGAGCAGGTCCGCGGTACGCACGTCCACCTCTACATCGGCGAGGCGACGTACAAGGTCGGTACGTCTACGCAGTCGCCGGACTGGTCCGACCCGGCCGAGCTGAGCGACCACCTGGCGTTCGACAGCACGATCCCCGAGGTGAAGGGCAACATCTACTTCTCCGCGAAGGACGTCCGCGCGGACCGGCTCGGGGCGACCACGCTGCTCAACAACACCTGGTACACGCGGCCGGCGCTGATCCCCGCGATGCCTGCGCTCGACTCGCGGGCACCGCTGCCGGTGCATGCCGTCCACGCGACTCGCACGAATGACGGCGTACAGGTCCGGTGGTCCAGGACATCGAGCGACACCACGTCGTACGCGATCTACCGCCGGGAGCTCCGCGGTGGAGACCATTGCCCCGACAACGACGCCCGCAACCTGGTCGCCACAGTCCGCTCCACCGGAGCCAGCCAGTCCTACACAGACACCACGGCCACACCCGGTACGGCGTACATCTACTCGGTAACCGCCCTGGACCGGCTCGCCAACCAGAGCATCGCCATCCCGGCGGTCACCAGCCGCTGAGCCGCTACGGGCTCTTGAGTCCCGGCGTGGTGGTGATCTGCGTCGGGACTGGGGTGGTGGGGAACGTCGGCGTGGTGCTGGGCTGGGTCGACTGAGTCTGGCCCGGGGACTGCGTGCCGGTCGGGAAGCTGGTGGACGGAGACCCTGGCGTGCTCGAAGGGAAGCCCGGGGTCTGCGTCGGGAAGCCTGGGGTCGGGCTGCCCGTCGGGGACGGTGTTCTGGTGGGGAACGAGTTCTCCGGGGGCGGCGGGTAGATCTGGTAGACGCGGACGGTTCCGAGCTGGAAGCGGAGTTCGGTCAGCTTGTCCAGGTTCTTGGGCGGGGCGCTGACGCGCTCGTCGAGCAGCAGCCATTGGACGCCGTACGTCGTGCGCAGCGTCTCGATCAACTGGCGGCTCGGGTTGCTGAACACCTCGTCGTTCAGCCGCAGCTCGTCCTGGTTCCAGTACGGTCCCTGCACGCCCGCGGGGTAGGTGTCGTCGACCCGCGCCCGGTACGCCCAGCCCTCCACGAGGACGCGGCGTTCGGCGTACCCGGCGATCCAGTACGAACCCGTCTGGCAGTGCGACGCCCGTGGCTGGTGGCAGTGCACGTTCGTGGCGATCCGGTCGTTCGAGCCCGAGTTGCGCCGGATGAAGCGCGCCGCCTCGATCCCGCCCGGCGCGATCGACTCGTACGACGTCAGCGGCGGGTTTGCGAACCGTCGTACGGACGCGACAGTCGGCGACACCGTCGTACCGACCAGCACTGCCACTGCGATCACAGCCCAGGTACGCCGGGAACCGCGCAGGACCAGCCCGAATACGCCGATCCCGAGGGCGGCGATCACCAGCGCGACCGCAAGGCCCTGCCCGAAGCAGTTGGCCGTCGTACACGACTTCGGCGACCGGTACCGGCCCCAGTAGATCGCGGCGACCCCGATGGCCACCGCGATCCCGGCGACCCAGTAGTGCCGGCGCTCGAGCGAACCCAGCCCCCAGGTCGCGAGCAGTACGCCGAAGATGAACCCGGTCCGCACGAAGAACAGTTGGGTGTCCCCACGATCGGCCAGCAACGACGCGCCCAGCACCGCGGCGACGAACCCGGCCACCAGGAACACCACCATCGGATCCCGAGCCACCCGCCGCGTGATCAGCAACGCGCCGACCACCGGCATCGCCCACCCGACGACGACCACGACCGCGACCATCGCGACCGCGGATCCACCACCCATCCGATCCGCGAGACTCTCGAAAGTCGCGCCCGGATCGAACCGCACACTCGACGCCGCGCCCCGCAGGACGAAGAAGAACGTCAACGTATAGGCCCCCGCAACGCCGACACCGAGTACCAACGCCCGCAGATTCAGTCGGCCCCTACGAACCGTCAGATAGATCCAGGCAACTGCGAGGCCCGTCGCGTACACCGGCAGCGTCGTCGCCTTCGTCAACGCCAACGCGGCAATCAGCACGCCCGCGACGACGAACAGCCGGAACAACTCGGCCCGCGTCGTCCCCACCCGCCGTCGCAACAGCAATGCCGTCACCGCAATCAGCGGCAGCAACAGCACCGTCGAGAACGCCTGCGGCGGATTGCTCAGCCCGCTGAGCGAGAACGGCCCGTCCGCGAACACCCGGTCCGACACGGCCCACGGCCAGGCCACCAGGTCGCCACCGGCCACCACGAGCCCGGCAGCGATCGGAGCGGCGACCGCACGACCGGTCAGCAGCATCCCGACCGCGGCAGCGCCCAGGACGGTGAGCAGGATCCAGGCGAACGGCACCATCCGATGCGTCAGTACGTCGAGCGGCACGCTGGTGATCCAGTGCGCGGACGCGATGTGCTCGTACGCCGCCCAGTGGCTGGTCAGCCACCCGCCGTCGGCGTACGGGATCTTCGGCGGGAAGTGGTGCGTGACCTCACCGGCCAGCGCGAGATTGTGCGGAGTGTCGGAGTTCGGCCGCAGGGCGTCCGATCCGTTGAGCGGAATGAGCTGCGAGCCGACCCGGACGAACCAGGCGGCCGCGACGCCGACCGCGACCATCGCGCCCGCCATCGACCACCACGGCGTCGGCCGTTCCGGCAGTTTGCGGCGCGGCAGCCCGCGCCACATCCCGAGCGCCAGCGCCGGCATCAGCAACGCCGCGAACGGCATGTCGAACAGCATCCCGACCGGGTAGAGCAACGCCTCGACGGCCAGCCCGAACGCCGTACCCAGGATCACGTCCGCCGACAGCCAGCCGGCACCGCCGGTCAGCCGCCGCCAGAACATCGTGCCCGGTACGACGATCACGATCAGCAGATAGGCCAGGTACGCGGCCGGCATCCACGGCGGGTGCTCCTGCAACGCGACGAACCAGGCCAGTGGAAGCACGGGCAGGCTCACCAACGCCGCGGTCCGCTTGCCCCGTCCCGCCGCTCTGATCATCTCAGTCCTTCGGGTCTTGTCGGTACGGTCGGACAGTGTTCTCACCGGTTGCGATAGCCAAGCAACCGGGCACTTGCAGGACCAGCAACTAACCGCGGCCGGGCGGGCCGTGGCAGTGCGGGGAGCCTTCTTGCGCAGTAAGGCACGGCTGTGAACCGCGAACCTCAACCCGCAAGGGTTGGAATCCCCGCCTTCGGGCGGTGGAGGACGTCAACGGAGCAGTGTATGAGTTACAGAAGTCGCGGTGTCCGGGGGCTCCACGCAGCACGCGTGGAGTCCCCGAGCCTCGGGCGCTAGGCTGCGGGACTATGAGTTCGGTGGATCGGAGTCGGGTCAGGGAGTTGATGGGTGAGGTGATGACGGCCCAGGGCCGGGCATTGCCGGCCGAGGACACGGCGGACCTGCGCGAGATCGGGTTCCGGTCGCTGGACTTCTCCGAGCTGGCCCTCCGGGTGGAGGACGAACTCGGTGACGAGCTGAACTTCGATGCCCCTGGGCTGCGCCGGATCGCGACGGTCGGCGACGTACTGGACTTCATCGAGCAACTCCAGTCGGCGTGAGCACCCGGCGCCGCACGACCGCCCTGATCGGCGACGACAACACCGTCGTCGTCGCCGGCAAGCGCCTGACCTGGCGGACGCTGCACAAGCTGCCGCAGATCCCGTCGCCCGCGGCCGTTCTGGTCGACAACGGCGCCGACGCACTCGCCGCCCTCCGGCACCACGCGGTGCACGGCACCGAGTTGCTCGTTGCGACCGAGTCCCGCGTCGACGAGCACATGCGTGAGGAACTGGGCGAGTCCGGTTTCGCGATCGTCCTGCCCGATGGGGCAATCACCCCCGCGCGACTGAAGCGGGTCGAGGAGTCCGGTCGCGCCTGGCTGCTCACCTCCGGCTCCACCGGCCGCCCGAAGCGCATCGGCCACACCCTGGAGTCGCTGACCACCGTCACCGCCGACCAACCGCCACGCACCTGGCTGCTGCCGTACTCGCCCGGGACCTACGCCTGGTGGCAGGTCGTCACGCTCTCGCTGACCCAGGCCGATCAGGGCCTGGTCGTGATCGAGCCGAGCGAGCTGGAGGACTGGCCGAAGATCGCGACCGAGCACGGCGTCACGGCCGCCTCCGGTACGCCGACGTTCTGGCGGCAGGCGATCTACCGCGACGCCGACGCGCTCGCCGGCGTACCGCTGGAGCAGATCACGCTCGGCGGCGAGCCCGTCGACCAGGCGATCCTCGACCAGCTCCGGGAGATCTTCCCGACGACACGGATCTCCTGGATCTACGCGTCCTCGGAGGTCGGCGCCTCGATCGTGGTGCACGACGGCAAGGCCGGGTTCCCCAAGTCCTGGCTGGACCGCGACCCGCACCCGGAGCGCCCGGTCCTGAGCGTCGACGGCGACGAGCTCGTGATCCGCTCGCCGCACCACGGCGCCGGCCTGATCGGCGCGATCCGCACCGGAGACCGGGTCGAGTACGACGGGGACCGGGTGCTGATCACCGGTCGCCTGGACACCGACGAGATCAACGTCGGCGGGTCCAAGGTCTCGGCCGGCGTGGTCCGCAACGTGCTGATGGGCCACCCGGGCGTGTCCTGGGCGCGGGTCTTCGCCCGCAAGGCGCCCTTGGTCGGCCGGATGGTCGCGGCCGAGGTGGTCCCGAACCGGTCGCTCGGCCCGATCACGGACACCGACCTGGTCCAGTGGTGTTCGACCCGGTTGCCGGACTACGGCGTACCGCGGCGGATCAAGTTCCTCGACCAGATCCCGCAGAAGGAAACCCTGAAGAGCGATGTCTGAAGCCCCCAGTGTCGTCCCGCCGGCCTCGGTCGTGCTGGTCTCCGGCGGTTCCCGCGGTCTCGGTCTCGCGATCGTCACCGACCTGCTCGCGGCCGGTCTCAAGGTCGGCGCGTTCGCGCGTACGGTCACACCGGAGCTGACCGCGCTCGGCGAGAAGTACCCGGACCACCTGCACTACGGCTCGGTCGACATCAACGACAGCGCGGCCGGGCAGACGTTCGTCAAGGCGGTCGAGAGCACGCTCGGCCCGATCGATGCCTTGGTCAACAATGCGGCGATCGGCCAGGACTCGTTGCACGTCCACACCTCCGCCGACCACCTGGCCGAGATCATCCGGACGAACCTGACCTCGCCGCTGATCCTCACCCGTTTCGTGCTGCGCCGGATGCTGGCGAAAGCCCTGAAGGGCCGGATCGTGAACATCACCTCGATCTGCGCGCAACGCGGCTACCCCGGCCTGGTCGCGTACTCGGCCACCAAGGGCGGGATGGACGCGGCCACCCGTTCACTGGCCCGTGAACTCGGTGGCCGCATCCTCGCCAACGCCGTCGCGCCGGGTTTCTTCGCCTCGGAGATGTCCGCGGTCCTCGGCCAGACCCAGCTCGACCAGATCGTCCGCCGGACGCCGACCGGCCACCTGACCGAGCCGGAGGACGTCCTTCCGGTCGTCCGCATGCTCCTCCTGGAGAACACGAACCTCAACGGCCAGGTGCTGGTCGTGGACGGCGCCGCCTCGATCTAGCCGGGGTGTGAACACGTACCGGGGGCGGTGCCCAGGCAATAACGTTTGCACCGGCCCCGCCACGTGGGTCCACCCCCTACACCCTGCACGCCCGTCAGACGGGCGGGACGTCGGGGCCTCCCGGCGTACCGCCCGTCTGCTCGTCAGAGGTGTGTATCCACTCAGCTAGGGCCTGATGTTCTGGTTGCGGTGGAACACGTTGTCCGGGTCGTACTTCCGCTTGATCTCCAGGAGCCGGTCGTACTTGTCGCCGTACGACGCACGGATCCGGATCTCGTCGGGCTCGGCCATACCGTTCACGTAGCTGCCGATGTTGATCGTGTGCGGCTGCAGGGCGTCCCACAATGTCCGCACCCACGTGCGTTCCGCATCGAGAGCCTCCAGGACCGGCGTACTCGCGATGATGAACATCGCGTACCGCTCGGTGCGTTGGCCGCTGAACGCCGTCGCATCGTCCGCGGTCTCCAGGTAGCCGTGGTCGAGGTGGTAGAACATCGAGACCGACATCGGCGACGTCTTCCGCGGGAAGTGCTCCGTGATCACCTCGATCGCCTCGTCGGACAATGACTCGAGGTAGGCGCCCTTCTCGTAGTGGTAGCCGCCCCAGGCGTTCGGCTCGTCGAGCAGTTGCTGTACGGCGACGTACGGCATCGGCGTGGCGAACTCGAACAGCGGCGGCAACGCCTCGCGGAACCGCTCCATCGCGTCGGCGTGCTGCTCAGGCGGCCCGAAGCCCACAGCCACCAGGGCGTACCCGAGCTTGAAGTGGTGCTCTTCAGGGACGAACGGTGCCGGCGGTGCGTTCAGGCAGGCGATCACCACGTTCACCTCGCGCGGCAGGGCCGGGATCACCTCGCGGGCGAGCCGGAACAGTTCAGTGCCCTGCTCCGCCCCCCAGAACGCGATCCCGTAGTTCACCATCGGCCCCGCCGGGTGCAACCGGAACTCGAACTCGGTGACCACGCCGAAGTTGCCGCCACCACCGCGGACGGCCCAGAACAGATCCGCGTTCTCGTCCTCGGCCGCGCGCAGAATGCTGCCGTCCGCGGTGACGACCTGGACCGACTCCAGGTTGTCGATGCTGAGCCCGTGCAGCCGGGTCAGCAGACCCATGCCGCCGCCGAGCACCAGCCCGCCGACTCCCGTGTGGCTGACAATGCCGGCCGGTACGGCGAGACCGTGCGCCTGCGTCGCGGCGTCGAGATCCCCGAGCAGCGCACCACCGGCGGCACGCGCCCGGCGGGCCTCGGGATCCACCGACACCTGGTTCAACAGGCTCAGGTCGATCATCAGGCCGTCGTCCACCGACGACAGCCCGGCCATGCTGTGCGCGCCCCCGCGGACAGCGATCTCCAAGCCCTCGGCGACCGCGTAGCGGACGGCGGCCTGCACATCCGCGGCCGACCGTGGCCGCACGATCACCGCCGGACGGCGGTCGTGCTCGGCGTTCCAGAGCCGCCGCGCCTCGTCGTACCCCTCTTCACCCGGCCGCAGCGCAAGCCCCTCCAGGATCGCGCGCAACGCGTCGAATCCGGTTTCCGCAAGTTGAGTCATTGCTTCCCCTCCCGATGTGATGCCGTCAGGCCAGGTGCCTGACCCCCTGGTGACAGCGATCCCTAGTGCGCTGTCTTCAGTTACTCTCGGGAGTCGCGGGGTTATCCACAAGGGGATGGATTCCCGTTTGGGCGGGAACTTCGGTGGGTGCCAGACTCGTCGGCGTGAGTGACCAGGAAATCCTGCGGTTGTTGCCGATCACGGCGGCCGTCGTTGCCGTGCGTGACGATCGCGCCGACGCGCACCTGGCCCAGCTGGGTGCGTACGACGAGCGCGACCAGGCGCAGGTGGATCGGTGCGTGCAGGCGTTCCTCACCGGTCTGCTCCGCACTGCCTGGGAGCGCGGCTGGTCGCCGGCCGACGTGGTCCAGCACGGCCGCCGCAGCCTGGATGCCGGCGTCGAGCCGTTGCTGCTGGCAGCGATCTCGGCCGAACACCGCGGTTACCGTCCCGCCACCATCGACCCCCGCTGGCTCGGTCAACTGACAGATCTCGGCGTGCCGCAGCCCTTCACCGAGTTGAGCCTGACCGCCTGGGCGGCCGGCGCCCGCGTCGGCCGCTACCTCACGCTGCACCACGCCCTGTCCCTGGCCGGCTTCCTCCAGACCCTGCCGGTCCTGGCCAGGCTCTACCCATTACCCGGTACGCCGGTCCGCCGCGCGCAGCCCGCCGTACCGGCGAACGGGAAGATGCTGGCGCGGATCCGCGGCCTGCTCGCGAAGGCGGAGGCGACCGAGTTCCCGGACGAGGCGGAGGCGCTGTCCGGTAAGGCGCAGGAGCTGATGGCGAAGTTCTCCTTGGACAGTGCCCTCCTGGACGCAGAGGTGGAGATCCCGGATGATTCCGCGGGGCGCCGGCTCTGGGTCGAGACGCCGTACGTATCGGCCAAGGCGCAGCTGGTCGGCGCGGTCGCCGCGGCGAATCGGTGTCGCACGGTCGTGATCGACGAGCTGGCCGTCGTCACCATTGTCGGCGCCGAGGTGGACCTGCAGCACACCGAGATCCTCAGCACTTCCCTTCTGGTGCAGGCGAATCGCGCGATGCTTGCTGCTGGCAAACACATCGGTCACCGGGGCGAGTCCCGGACGCGATCGTTCCGCCAGTCGTTCCTGATGGCCTACGCGCAACGGATCGGCGAGCGCCTGGAGCAGACGGCCGCGGCGACGCAGGCCGCCGTACCCGAAGCCGCTGCGGACCGGCTGCTGCCGGTGCTGGCCAAGCGGGAGCAGCAGGTCGACGCATTGTTCGCCCAGCTCTTCCCGAACACGACCACCCGTCGGACTCGCATCACCAACGGCGCCGGATGGAACGCGGGCGTGACCGCTGCCGATCAGGCCCAGCTCGAGGCCCGCCGGCAGGTACGCCGGTGAAGATCGAGGAGACCGCGATCCCCGGCGTACTGCGGATCGAGCTGGAGGTGCAGCCGCACGACGACGGATGGTTCAAGGAGAACTTCCACCGCGAGAAGCTGGCCGAGCTCGGTACGTCGGACGCGCTCTACGTGTCCCGTGGTGTCGGGAACTCGTTCTGCACGCTGACGCCGCACACGACGTACAACTTCCTGGTGAACGAGCACTGGTCGCCGGAGAGGGTGGCCGTGGACCTGTTCGATCCGGAGCTGGCGATCGCGTGGCCGCTCGAGCAGCTCAAGTACACCGAGCGGGACGCCGGGAACCCTTCGCTGGCAGCGCTCAGGAGGCAGCGGGCCTGAGCCCGCAGAGCACGATGTCGAGGAGGCGCTGGGCCTGCTCCGGCTGGGTGTCGGCGTTGTGAGCGATACCGCCGACCAGTCGCAGGATGTCCGCCAGCTCGAGCTCGGGCCGGACGTCGCCGGCCGCCTTCGCCTTGTCGAGCAGGAGTCGCCCGGCCTCTTGCACATTCGCCTTGCAGGCCTGGAAGAACGGCGAGTCCTTGCCTAGGGCATCTATAAGCTCACCCGACAGGCTCTTCTTGGACAGTCCGTACCCGACGAAGCTGCGCAGCCAGGCGGCCAGGGCGTCGAACGGCTCGAGTTCCCGGTCGAAGTCGTACGCACGGTCGCAGACGGACTGGATCTCGTCGACGTAGACCGCCTCGAGCAGCGCGGTCCGGCTCGGGAACCGGCGGTACAGCGTGCCGATGCCGACGCCGGCCCGGCGGGCGATCTGTTCGAGTGAGGTGTCGGTGCCGTGCTCCGCGAACGTCTCCCGGGCGGCCGTCACCAGGCGGTCGTAGTTCCGGGCCGCGTCCGCACGGGTCGGACGTGCGCACGGCAAGGGTTGTGGCGCCATCCAGCCTCCTCGCAACGTTCGGCCACAATATCGCTTGCAAAGCGGAGGATGCCTCCGTATCGTATCCGGAGGAGCGCTCCGCTTTCTGTCTCAACTGTAGCCCCTCAGGGGTAAGGAGCAATATGTCGGCAACATCCGCGGCGCCGGCCGGCGCCACCTCGGGCACGCCTGCGCGGCGGCCGGGGATCGTTCTCGCGGTCATCCTTGTCACCCAGTTGATGGTGATCCTGGACGCGACCGTCGTGAACATCGCAATGCCTCACATCCAGCAGGCCCTGCACTTCAGCCCGTCCAGCCTGTCGTGGGTGCAGAACGCGTACGCGCTGGCGTTCGGCGGTCTGCTCCTGCTCGGCGCCCGTGCCGGTGACCTGCTCGGTCGCCGCCGGGTGTTCCTCACCGGCGTCAGCGTCTTCACGCTCGCCTCGTTGCTCGGAGGCCTCGCGCCGAACGCCGAGTTGCTGCTCGCCGCCCGCGTTCTGCAAGGCATCGGCGGTGCGATCGCGGCGCCGGCGGCCCTGACGCTGCTGATGCTCACGTACCGCGAAGGTCCCGAGCGCATGAAGGCACTCGGGTACTACAGCCTGATCTCGTCCGGAGGCGGCAGCGTCGGCCTGGTGCTCGGGGGCATGCTGACCGACTGGGCGTCGTGGCGCTGGGGCCTGTTCATCAACGTGCCGATCGGTGTGGCGCTGATCCTGACTGCCCGCAGGGTGCTGACCGAGACCGAGCCTGAGACCGGCCGGTTCGACGTGGCCGGAGCGGTCACCTCGACCCTCGGAATCACGTCGCTCGTCTACGGCTTCATCCGGGTCGGCGAGAAGGGCTGGACCGCGACCGAGGTCCTGGTGGCATTCGCCGCGGGCGTGGTGCTGCTGGTCTCGTTCGTCCTGATCGAGCGCCGCGTCAGCCACCCGATCGTGCCCCTGCGGCTGTTCCGGTCACCGACCCGGGCGGCGTCGTACCTGACCATGCTGCTGATCGTCGGGACGATGTTCGGGATGTTCTTCTTCCTCACGCAGTACCTGCAGGGAGTGCTCGGACTCAAGCCGTTCGCGGCCGGGCTGGCGTTCCTGCCACTGACGGGTCTGCTGTTCGCCCAGTCGCGAGTGGTGCCGAAGCTGATCGCCCGGATCGACGGCGCGAAGCTGATGCTGATCGGCTCCACGCTGGTCACGCTCGGCACGATCTGGCTGACCCGGCTCGGGTCCCACAGCACCTACCTGCACGACGTGGTCGGTCCGCTGCTGCTGTTCGGTGCGGGCGCCGGGATGATCTTCATCCCGCTCGTCGGCCGCGCCATCTCGGGCGTCGCGCCGGAGGACTCGGGTGCCGCGTCCGGCATGCTGAACGTGGTCCAGCAGGTCGGCGGCGCGCTCGGCCTGGGCATCCTGGTCACGATCTTCGGTACGGCGAGCCGCAACTCGACGTCGACGATCCCCCGCGAGGTGCTGGTCGACGGCGTCCACGCCGCGTTCGTCGGATCGCTGGTCTACGCGGCGGTGAGCCTGGCGATGATCGTGTTCACCGTCCAGCCGTGGAAGTGGTTCCGCGGAGCGCCGGAGCCCGTCGAGACCCCGGTCGTCGTGGACTCACACGTCTGACGGGACGGGCAGCGCGTAGCTGATGAACTTCTGGTGAGTGACGAAGCCGAGGCCCTCGTACAGTCCGAGGGCTCCGGTCGGGTTGTCGGCGTCGACGCCGAGCGCGGCCCGCTGGTACCCGGCCTCTGCGGCCTTGGCGAGCACCTTCGCCAGGGCCGCACGGGCCAGTCCGCGGCCACGGTAGGCCCGTCGGGTGCCGACCTGGCCGATGTACAGCTCCCGGACCCCGGTTGCCTCGGTGTCGGCTTCCCACTCGTAACAGTTGGCGTACGCCGCGATGGTGTCGCCGTCGAGGACGTAGTACGACTGCGCGCCGCGGAACGCCCGTGATCCGACGTTCCGGGCCCGCCACGCCTCCGTGGTGGGCGGCGTCCAGCCCCAATGGTCGGAGAAGGCCTCGAAGTGGGTCTGCCGCAACGCTTCCTCGTAGGACGTGTCGTACGACCTGAGCTGCAGGCCACCGGCCACTGGCGCGGGCGGGACCGGCTGGTCGAGCGGCCGTCGCATGTCGAAGAAGAACCGCTCGGCCTTGAAGCCCAGGCCTTCCAGGAGGCTGGTCAAGCTGACGTTGTGGCTGCCCGCGCCGACGCCGACCTGACCGGGGGCGTCCGGGTGCGTGGCGGCATGCAGTTCGCCGGCGCGACGGATCAGCCAGCGCATCAGCGTCGTGCCGAGGCCCTGCCGGCGCCACTCCGGATCGATCGTGCCCTCGGTGTTGACCCGATCCACGTCCACCACGGTGGTCCTGCTGTGCACGATGCCATAGCCGATCATCCGGCCGCCGGACCACAGGCTGATGCTGTCCTTGGCCAGATCGAGTTCCGGCCGCTCCAGCTGCTCGGCGAGATCCTCGGCACTGTAGTTCTCGCCGACCTGGTCGACCTTCTCCTTGGCGGCCGTCAGCGCCGCCCACGCCTCGACGTCGCCCTTGTCCATCGGACGCGCTTCGATCCCCTCCGGCCAGTTCATTGCTCGACCGTACGGCGTTCGCTCGGTGACAGCACGTCAATTAGTCAGTTGCTCGGCGAGCCAGCGCACTGCCATCGGATAGCGGTACTCGATGCCGCCGTGGGTGCCCTCGAACAGCTCGAAGTGGATCCGCTCGTCCGGGAGACCGGCTTCCCGCGTAGCACGATGGAACGCCGTGGCGCCGAGGTCCAGGTAGTACTCGTCGTGCCGGCCGGCGTCGATCCACACCGCGCGGAGCGATCGCAGCGCCTCGGCGTACTGCGGCTCCTTCACCATCTCGACCGGGTCGCGGGACAGCCAGCGGGCCCAGATCTCCGGGACGATCGCGCCGAGGTCGTCGAACGGCAGTAGTACGGTGCCGTCGGCCTCAGCGGAGTACGCCGACGCGTAGCCGTACATCTCCAGCAGGTGCAGGTCCTCGTTGGTGGTCCGGCCGGTCTTGGTCGCGAGCACCTCGAAGTACTTCTCGTAGCTGCCGTCGTACTTGTCCCGCAGCGTCCGCGCGCGCTCCGGGAACTCCGGCCGGTAGCAGACGTCGAAAAGCGCGTCACCGGCATGCGTCGCGAGCGCCCCGAACACGTCCGGACGCAGCAGCGGCGTCACCATCGCGGTGTAGCCGCCGCTCGACTTACCGGTGACCGCACGGTGATCGCGGTCCGGGATGGTCCGGTACGTCGCATCGACCCACGGCACGATCTCGTCGCAGAGGTACGACTGGTACTGCCCCGTCCCGGGGGAGTCGAGGCACTGGCTGCCGCCGTACTTCGTCCACGAGTCGACGAACACCACGAGGGCCCGCGGCACGCTCTCGTCGGAGAACATCGCGTCCAGCAGCTCCGGGTACGGCTGCCGGAACGGGACCCGGTTGAACCACATGCCGACGTGGCCGGTGTAGCCCATGGTCACGTAGATCGACGGGTAGCGGTCCTCCGACTCGTCGTACCCCGGCGGGAGGTAGACCAGCACGGGACGCTCGTGCGGGTCGCCGAGCGGGTTCCCGCGCAGCAACTCACTCGTGTACGTCGTCTGGTCCAGGCGTCCCTTGAACTCGGCCGACCACGGCAGCATCCGTCCTCCAAAGACTCACAGTGAGTCAGACTCACAGTGAGCCAGACTCACAGTGAGCCAGGCTCACATTGCGTCGGGGGCCTCGATCCCCAGCAGGCCGAGTCCATCCTGCAACACCTTCCGGGTCGCGGTGCACAGGGCGATCCGGCTTGCCCTCGTCGCACCCTCACTGCTCAGGACCGGGCACTGCTCGTAGAACACGGAGAGCGCGGACGCGACGTCGTACAGATAGGTGCAGAGCCTGTGCGGCTGGAGCGTCTCCGCGACCTGCTCGACGGTGGCGCCGAAGCCGGTGAGCAGGAGGGCGAGCCGCTGCTCAGCCGGGGCCTTCAGCTCGGTGAGCTCACCTGTTGTCCCTGCTTTGGCGAGCAGCCGGGTGAGCCGGGCGTGCGCGTACTGGAGGTACGGGCCGGTGTTGCCGGTCATCGCGACCATCCGGTCCAGGTCGAACACGTAGTCGTTGCCCCGGTCGCTCGACAGGTCGGCGTACTTGACCGCGCCGATCCCCACGGCCCGTGCGGTCGCGGCCCGGTCGACGCCCTCCCGGCCGGCCAGCAGCGCGTCGGCCCGGGAGACCGCGCTCTCCAAGAGGTCGACGAGCTTGACGGTGCCGCCTTCCCTTGTTTTGAAGGGCTTTCCGTTCGGGCCGAGTACGGTGCCGAACGAGACGTGTTCAGCCGGTACGGTTGCCGGCAGCCAGCCGGCGGTCCGCGCGAGCGTGAAGATCATGTCGAAGTGCAGGGCCTGCCGGTGGTCCACGACGTACACGATCCGGTCCGCGTGCAACGTGCTCACCCGATGCCGTACGGCGGCGAGGTCGGTCGCGCTGTAGCCGAATCCGCCGTCCGACTTCCGCACGATCACCGGCAGCGGATCGCCGTCGCGACCGAGGAATCCGGGGAGGAAGGCGCACATCGCGCCGTCGGACTCGGTCAGCAGGTCTTGTTGTTCGAGCTCGGCCACGACCCGCGGCAGGTCGTCGTTGTACGCGCTCTCGCCGACGACGTCCGTCCGCTCGAGGTTGCTGCCGAGCAAGGCGTACACCTTGTCGAAGTCGTCCAGCGACACGTCGACCATGTGCCGCCACATCGCCCGCGTCTGCGGATCACCCGACTGCAACGCGACGACCCGCAGCCGCGATGTGTCCGCAAAGGCGCCGTCGGCATCGAAATGCTTCCGGCTCCGCTCGTACAGGTGCTGCAATCCCTCCAGATCAAGGGATTCCGCGGTGATCCCTTCCTCGAGCAGCTGCTCGATCATCATCCCGTACTGCGTGCCCCAGTCGCCGACGTGGTTCTGCCGGACCACGTCGTACCCGGCGAACTCGAGCACGTTGCAGAGCGCGTCGCCGATCACCGTCGACCGGAGATGGCCGACGTGCATCTGCTTCGCCACATTGGGCTGCGAGTAGTCGACGACAACCCGCTGCCCCTTGCTGGCAAAGGATTCCGGCTCATTGACCGCCTTCGCCAAAGTCTGCGGCAGCAACGTCAGGTTGATGAAACCCGGACCGGCGATGGACGGTTTCTCGCAAAGGTCCTCGACCTGCAACGAGGCGACCAGGCGTGCGGCGACGTCCCGCGGCGATTGGCCGAGGGCGTTGCCGATCCGGAGCGCGAGATTGCTCTGGTAGTGGCCGAACTCCGGTTTGGTACTCGACCGCAACTCGGGATCGTACGACGTACCGAATGCGGCCTCGGCGGCAGCGGACAGTCTGGTGGACAGGACAGGCAGAACTGCGGACATGACAAGGTCCTTCGGAAGACGCGACTGGAACAGGCTGAGGTGTTCAGACAGTGCGTCGTCGTCGCAGGCTGAAGCGCACGCGCACGGCGTGGGACGACTTCAGGCTGATCGACATGTCAGCCATTATGCACGAAGTACGCCGACGGCGCCGGAGACCGCTCGGCCAACGGCGTGATCGGCGGTACGTCGGTGTCGTCCAGGAACACCCGCCGTACGACGCGTTCTGCCGCGCGCCCGTCGTCGAACTCGCAGAACTTCTCCCGGTACAGATGCCGGTGCTTGGCCGCCTCGGGCGCGGCGAACGTGCCGTTCCGGAGCGCGGCGTACAACTCCTCGGCGGACCGTGCCACCACACCGGGCGGGAACTCGGCGACGTCGAAGTACGTGCCACGCCGGCCGTCGTAGAACGCCTGGTCCTCGACGTGCAGCATGATCGGCCGATCGAGGTTCGCGTAGTCGAAGGTGATCGACGAATAGTCCGAGATGAGTACGTCGGCCGCCAGCATGAGGTCCTCGACCCGCGGGTGCCGCGACACGTCGATCACCACGCCGGAGTGGGATTGCGGTGCTGCGGACAACGAGTAGTGGGTGCGCACGAGCACCCGGCCGTGCTCACCGGCCGCAGCCGCCAGTTGGTCCAGGTCGAGCCGGACACCGGTCCCGCCGAGGTCTTGCAGCCCGGTCGGCAGCCGTACCGAGTCGACGCCGTCGCGGAACGTCGGCGCGTACAGGATCACCAGGTGAGAGTCGTCGAACCCGAGCGCTGCGCGCACCGCCCGGACCTGCTCCAGGGACGCGTTGAGCAGCCGGTCGTTGCGCGGATAGCCGTACTCGAGCTCCTCGAAGTACGAAGGGTAGGTGCGCTCCCAGATTTCCGACGAGTACCGGTTCGAGGACAGGTTGAAGTCCCAGCGATCGACCTGACGCATGAGCTCGTCGAGATCGAGGTCCCTGCACGCCTGGGGATGGTGCCGTAGGTCGGTGCCCATCGTCTTCAGCGGCGTACCGTGCTGGGTCTGCAGGTGGATCTGGCCCTCGCGCTTGTCCAGGTTCTTCGGCCAGTTCATGTTGCTGACGAAGTACGTCGCCTTGTCGAGCAGCTTCTCGTACGCCGGGGAGTCCGCGACGACGTACTCGACGCCCTCCGGGATCGCGTCGACGTGCTCGTTGTCGACGACCCACACGCCGCGCAGGTGCGGCGCCAGCTCGGCCGCCTTCTCGTAGATCGCGCGCGGGTTGCAGGCGTACTGCTTGAACCAGTAGGCGGCGTACGCGACCAGGTTCGGGTCGAGCTTGCCGCGCCGCAGCAGTTTGCCGACCGTCTTGCCCGCACTCGGGACGTGCAGCATCCGAGCGCTCAGCTTGAGCGTGGAGTAGGTCGCATAGTCGTCGTGGATCAGCAGCCAGCGTTTGAACCCGCGGGCGGTCCGGTCGGCGCCGTACCCCTCCGGCTTCCACCGCTTGGCGAAGGCGTGCGCCGCATGGAAGAACTCGGCCCGGTCGTCGGCGTCGATCCGCTCGGGCTTGGCGAGTACGGCGAGGATGTGGTCCAAGGACCGGTCGAACGCGAACCGGCGCCAGCCGGCCAGCTCCGGGTCGGACTGGATGAACGCGTGCACCCGGTCGTACTGGTCGAAGATGTCCCACTGCTGGCGCCCGCTGGTGGCGTGGATGTTGCCGCCGGTGCGATGCTGCCGGTAGTGCACGACGACCCGGTCGAGGGTGGCGATCCGCTCCGCGGTCAGCATCGTCGAGTACGTCCAGGGCGCGTCCTCGTAGAAGCCGCCCGTGAACGCGAATCCATGCCGGGTCAGGAACTGGCGGCGGTAGGCCTTGTTCCAGACCACCTCGAGGAAGGTGAGGAAGATCGGCCGCTCGGCCGCCGTGAACACCCCGGCGCCCTCGCGCGCGAACGCATCATGGCGCTGGCTGCCCATGACGCGGCCGTCCCAGAAGACCCGCTCGTAGTCGAACAGCACGAGGTCCGGCTGGTTGGCGGTGTCTATGCGGGCCGCGATGGCCTCCAGCGAGCCCGGCAGGTAGACGTCGTCCGCGTCCAGGAACAGCACGTACTCGCCGCGGCACTCCTTCAGGCCGGCGTTCCGGGCCGGTCCGAGGCCGACGTTCTGCTCCAGGTGCAGCGCCCGGACCCGCGCGTCGGCGGCGGCGTACTCGTCCAGGATCCGGCCGGAGCCGTCCGGATCGGCGTCGTCCACCCCGATCACCTCGAAGTCGGTGAACGACTGCCCGAGCACCGAGTCCAGACACGGCCGCAGCCAGGCCCGCGAGGCATGGCAGGGAACCACGATGCTGAACCTGGGGACGGTGCCGAGCGCCATGCCTAGTCATCCTATGGTGCAGCTATGAGTACTGATGTGTTCGAGCCGTTGGCCGGTCTCGAGGGGGTCGGGTCGGCGGCACGGGCGGCCCGGGACGCGGTCGACGTACTGCTCCGGGATCGCGGGCTGCGCCGGGTCGGTTCGGACATGACCGCCGAGGCCCTGCTGCGGGGCGCGCACGCCTCAGCGGCGCTGGCCGGCAGCACGGCTGTTCTGGACGACGTACGGCGCGGTGACACCGACGGACTGGTCGCCGGTGCGGTGCGGATGACCGGCGAGCTGATGTCGCTCGCGCCACAGGTGGACAAGGCGCCGGTGCAGGTCTGGACCAGACTGCACCAGTTGGCCGCCGCCGACCTGGTCGCGGAGGACCAGTTGGGCCATCTCCGGACCAGGGCCGAACCGCTGCCGGACGACATCCCCGGGCTGCCGCCGGCGCCCGGTGCGGACGAGATGTGGGAGCGGCTGAGCGCCCTCGCGCAGAACCTGACCCGCCCGACCAAGGCGCCCGGTCTCGTCGTCGCGGCGATCGTGCACGCCGAGCTCGCCGTCCTACGCCCGTTCCCGGCGGCCAACGGACTCGTCGCCCGGGCCGCCGAGCGCCTGCTGTTGGTTGCCCGGGGCATCGACCCGGTGGCGGTCACGGTTCCGGAGGGCGGTCACTATGTGTTGCGGGCGACCTATGCGTCGGGTCTCACCGACTACACAGCGCGAGGACTGACCGGCGTTCGTGATTGGTTGCTGCGGTCCTGCGAGGCCGTGACACGAGGTGCCGAGCTCTCGCCGCTCTCGTCCTGAGAACATGCGAACGGCGTTCTCGAGTGAGAACGCCGTCGCTGGCACGTCGCCCTGGTTACCATGCGTGCACCTGTTTGCCGCCACAGGACGAGCCTGGGTCGCGCTGCCCGTTTGGGATGGGCTGGTCGCCGCGTGGGTACCTGGGTTGTCGTGCAATCTCTACCGGACCCTGAGGCCCTTTGTTGATTCCTTTGTACTCCTGAAACCCCTTTCTGTGAAGGGGAAGCGGAGGCCTTCATGGAGTTGAGAACAATGAAGCGCGCTTCAGCTTTCAGCTCGTCCGGGACCGCCGCCGGGAGGCCAGCAGCAGTGCTCCGGCGGCGATCGCCGCGACCAGGCCGGCCGCCAGCGCGGGGCGTCGTACGGCGTGGAAACCTGCACGCTCGCCCGGCTCCGCGAACACCAGGATCGGCCAGCCGCGCTCGAGCGCGACCCGGCGCAACGCCTTGTCCGGGTTGACCGCGTGCGGGTGCCCGACCGCGGCCAGCAGTGGCTCGTCGGTGATCGAATCCGAGTATCCGTAGGAGCTTGCGAGGTCGTAGCCCTCGGTCGCGGCCAGTGCCTTCATCGCGGTCACCTTGTTCGGACCGTACGCGTACTCGGCGATCTCTCCGGTGTACTTGCCGTCAGCAACGACCATGCGGGTGGCGATCACCCGGTCGGCGCCGAGCATCGCGCCGATCGGCTCCACCACCTCGGCGCCGGACGACGACACGATCACCACGTCCCGGCCGGCCGCGTGGTGCTGCGCGATCAGCTCGACCGCCTCGGTGTGGATCATCGGCCGGACGATGTGCTCCAGGGTGTCGGCGACGATCGCCTGCACCGTCGAGACGTCCCAGCCGGTGCACATCGCGGAGATGTACTCGCGCATCCGCTCCATCTGGTCGTGGTCCGCGCCGCCGAGCAGGTAGACGAACTGGGCGTAGGCGCTGCGCAGGACCGTCCGGCGGTTGATCAGGCCGCCGGCGTAGAACGGCCGCGAGAACGCCAGCGTGCTCGAGCGGGCCAGAATGGTCTTGTCCAGATCGAAGAAGGCCGCCGATCGAGCCGTTCCGGGATGCGCCATGCAGTCGAGGATAGGCAGTCGGGAGAAACGCCGGGGGACCCGGGCTTTTGCGGGGGCCGGTATCCCGTTAGACTAGTCGGCAGTGTGACAGTGACACTGGCTGGAAGCACCCGATCGGGTGGGACTGGCGCTTGGGCGAAACGCAAGCAGTTGAAATTGAACTGAGATGTGTGAAGCCCGAACTCGGGGGGTACAAACTCTCTGACAGTGGCAGACTGTCGCCTCCTGAACGGCCCCCGGCTCCTCCCCCCGAGCCCGTGGCCGAAGACGGCCCCCGGTCACCCCCCCGCCGGGGGCCGTCGCCTTTCTCCGATCAGCGAAGTAAGCGTAAAGATTCTCGCTTTTCTGCGCGTGGGAGCGTTCTCACTTTATGTAGGGTCTTGACAATGTAATTGAGCAGTCACAGGTTGTAAGGCATGAAACCGCCTGCACACCGCCCCCAGGCAGCGGTCGTCATCAGCCTGCTCGCCGTAGTCATGGCCTTCCTGGTCCCCGGCTCCGCCTCCGCGGCCGCCAATCTCGTCACCAACGCCGGCTTCGAGTCCGGCACGCTCTCCGGCTGGTCATGTCCGGCCGGCGGCGTCACGGCGTCCGCGCCGCACTCCGGTTCGTACGCCCTCGAGGCGACGTCGAATGGGAGTGACATCGCCCGGTGTTCCCAGGCGATAGCGGTCCAGCCCAATACGGCGTACACGCTGTCGGCGTGGGTGAAGGGGTCGAACGTCTACCTCGGTGTGGACGGTGGTCCTTCGACGTGGACCACGAGCTCCGGGTGGAGTCAGCTGACCGTGCCGTTCACCACGGGTGCCTCGTCTACCGTGACGATCTACGTCCACAGTTGGTACGCGCTCCCGGCGTACCAGGTTGACGACGTCGTACTGGACGGGCCTGGTGGGACGCAGGACACCACGCCGCCGTCGACCCCGGGTGGTCTGGCGGTCGGCAGCCCGACCTCGAGCTCGCTGAAGCTGACCTGGTCCGCCGCGTCCGACGCGAACGGCATCGACCACTACGACGTCGTCCGAGGGACCGGGGCCGCGCAGAGCGTCGGCAATGTGACCAGCTGGACCGCTACCGGGCTTACTGCGTCGACGACCTACTCGTTCAAGGTCCGGGCGTGTGACCCCAGCGGCAACTGCTCGCCGTACGGCGCGGCTGTCTCGGGGACGACGTCCGACGGCGGCACCAACCCACCGGTCGGCAGCCTGCCCGCCCACGTGCTCACCGGGTACTGGCAGAACTTCAACAACGGTGCCACGGTGCAGAAGATCTCCGACGTGCCGGCGGCGTACGACCTGATTGCTGTGGCCTTCGCGGACGCGGACGCGTCGAAGCCGGGCGGCATCACATTCAACCTGGACAGCGCCGGGCTCGGCGGGTACACGGTCGCGCAGTTCAAGGCGGACATCGCGGCGAAGCAGGCGGCCGGTAAGAAGGTCATCCTGTCCGTCGGCGGTCAGAACGGCACCATCTCGGTCGCCGACCCGACGGCAGCGTCCAACTTCGCGTCGAGCGCTCTCTCGGTGCTGCGCGAGTACGGGTTCGACGGGATCGACATCGACCTGGAGAACGGGGTCAACGCGCAGTACATGGGTCAGGCACTGCGGAGCCTGCAGAGCCAGTTCGGCAGCGGGCTGGTGATCACCATGGCGCCGCAGACGATCGACATGCAGAGCACGTCGTTCGAGTACTTCAAGCTCGCGCTGGCGATCAAGGACATCCTGACCATCGTCAACGTGCAGTACTACAACTCGGGCTCGATGAACGGCTGTGACGGCCAGGTGTACTCGCAGGGCTCGGTCGACTTCATCACCGCCCAGGCCTGCATCATGCTGCAGGGCGGCCTGCGTCCCGACCAGGTCGGGCTCGGCCTGCCGGCGTCGTCGCGAGCGGCCGGGAGCGGGTACGTGTCGCCGACTGTGGTCAACAATGCGCTGGACTGCCTGGCCAAGGGCACCGGGTGCGGGAACTACAAGCCGAGCACCCCGTGGCCGTCACTGCGCGGTGCGATGACCTGGTCGACCAACTGGGACGCGTCGAACGTCAACCAGTTCGCGACTCAGGTCGGCGGCCACGTGCACGCCTTACCCTGATCGCGCGCCTGATCATGCACAGCTATCGACCGGCTCCGCTGCTGGAGGCGCTCGGTGTCTGCTCGGAGGACGAGCAGCTCTACCGGGCGCTTCTGGCCCGCCCGGAGTCCACAGCGACCTCTCTGGCCATGTCAGTCGACTGGCCGGCCAACCGAGTCGGCCGGCATCTCAAGTCACTGCTGTCCCTCGGCCTGGCGTCCCGGACGCCGGGCCGGCCCGCCCGCTACGTGCCCGCCGTACCAGACGCTGCGGTCGAACTGCTCGCGCTGCGGAAGCAGGCAGCGATCGTGGAGGCCCGGCTAGGTGCTGCGGCGCTGACAGCCGAGTTCAGACAGCCGGACGCGTTCACGGTCATCCGTGGCGCCGAGGCGATCGCACAGCGGTTCTACCAGGCGCAGCAGTGCGCACAGGACGAAGTACTCGTGGTGGACCGGTTGCCGTACGCCGTGTTCGCGGCCCGTGGTGTGACCTACCGGACGATCTACGACATGGCGTCACTGTCCGAGCCCGGCGATCTGGCCGCGGCTCGATCGTCGGGCTGCTGCCGGATGCTGCGCGACGTACCGCTGAAGCTGGTCATCGTCGACCGTCGTACGGCGCTCCTCCCGACCGGGCCGGATGTCGTCGTAGAGCTAGGACCGTCGAGCCTCCTCAACGCCCTACTGCGGCTGTTCGACCTACTGTGGCGAGAGGCCAGTCCGCTGACTCCGTCCCTCTCCGAAGGCCCACTCACGGCGGACGACCAGCAACTCCTGTCCCTGGCTGCCGCCGGACTGACAGACCAAGCCATCGCCCGGCGTCTGGGTGTGGCCCAACGGACTGTAGAACGCCGAATGCAGCGCATCCTCAGGGCCCTGGACGCCACCACCCGATTCCAAGCCGGCCTCCGAGCCGGGCAGCAGGGACTGCTCGTGTAGCCGCCTGCTTTCGCTTGGGTTCAGTCGGTGACGTCCGCCACGGTGGCGCTCAGGGCCTTGGTCAGGGCTTCGGCGTCCACCGTGATCCCCACCCCGTGGTCACCGCCGCCGATCGAGATGGTGCCGGTGATTCGCTCGTCCGCGATCACCGGCCAGGCGTGGGTGCTTCCGAGCGGTGTGATCGTCCCGCGGACGTAGCCGGTGACGTCGAACGCCGTGTCCTTGTCCGGCATCGAGATCCGGTTCACGCCGAGCAGCGTCCGCAGCTTCGGCCACGCGATCTCACGGTCGCCCGGCACCAGCACGAACCGGTAGTCGTCGTCGGACAGCCGCACCACGATCGTCTTGATCAGTCGCGCCGGCTCGATGCCGCGCGCCGCGGCGGCCTCCTCCAGCGAGTTCACCCGGCCGTGCCTGGTCACCTCGTAGGTGAGCCCCAACTGATCAGCCGCATCGGTCGCTTTGGTCACCCACTTAGTTTTGCACTCGGCTGGGAACGTTCTTCAGCAGCAGCGCGAGCACCAGCGTCACGAGGAACAATGCTCCAGCCTCGGCCGCCACCCCGGTCCACTCGGCGCGGCTCCACGCCGTACCCGCGAGCCCTCCGAACACCGAGGAGCCCAGGTAGAACGCGAAGAGGTACATACTCGACGCCTGTCCGGTCCCGACGCCGCTCGCATGCGCCCGAGCCGGTACCCAGCCGCTGGCGACCCCGTGTACCGCGAAGAAGCCAGCGGTCATCACAGCCAGCCCCAGCACGATCAACGGCAGCGGAGCCGCCAGCGTGATCGCCACACCGGCCAGCGTGATCAGGCACCCGACCGGCACCACGGCCCGCCGCCCGTACCGATCGGCGAGCGCCCCTGCCGTCGCTGAACCGGCTGACCCGAGGAGATAGACACAGAAGACCAGTCCTGCCGCGCCGGCGCTCAGCCCGTACGGCGAACCGGACAGCCGGAAGACTGCTCCGTTGTAGACAGCCACGAACGCGCCGACCGCCGTCGCAGCGATCCCGTAGAGCGCGAGCAGCGCCGGGTCACGCAGTACGCGGAACAGGTCGTGTGGTCGCGCAGCGCTCGGGTGGAAGTTCTTTGACGCGGGGAGCAACAGCCAGACGACAGCCGCGCACAGTACGCCGACCACGGCGATCCCGGCGGTCGCAAAACGCCACCCGCCGAGGTCCGACAACCCGCCTGCGATGAGGCGGCCCGCCATACCGCCGACCGCCGTACCCGCGATGTAGAGGCCGCTGGCGCGCGCGTGGCTGTCCTGGTGCACCTCCTCGCGCAGGTACGCCATAGCGACCGCCGGCAGCCCGGCCATCGCGATTCCTTGCAGACCGCGCAGCGCGAGCAGCAGGTGCCACGTCGGCGCGAAGGCGCTGAGCAGCGCGAACACCGACGTCGCAGCGACCGACCAGCGCATCAGATTGGTCCGGCCGAGGACCTCGGACGCTGGACCGGCGATCAGCAAAGCCAGACCGAGGCCGAACGTCGCGAACGACACGCTGAACGCACTCTGACTGGGCGAGACGTGGAACGCGTCGACCAGTTGGGGCAGCAGCGGTTGCGTGCTGTAGAGCAGAGCGAACGTCGCCAGCCCAGCCGCAAACAGCGCGACGGACAACTTGCGGTACTCCGGGTCTCCGGGCAGGTACCCGGTCTGGCGGGCGACGGACTGGTGCATGTCTTCGACGGTCGCACGGCCGGAGTGATACGTAAAATGTCGATCTCGGCAGAAATCGATACGCTTCTCGCATGCATGTCGAGGATCTGCGGTGGTTCGTCGTACTCGCCGAGACCGAGCACCTCACCGAGGCGGCTGCCGCGCTGGGGACGAGTCAGCCGAATCTGTCCCGGTCGCTGCAGCGGGTCGAGCGAGCGTTCGGGGTGCCGCTGTTCGAGCGGGAGCGTCGCGGCGTGCGACTGAATCCGTACGGCCGGCTGGTGCTGGATGCGGCGCGAGCAGGGACTGCCGCGGTGGATACGGCGAAGCGCCGGATCGACGCGTTGCTCGACCCGGAGTCCGGCACGGTGCGGCTCGCGTTCCTGCACTCGGTCGCGACCAGCCTGATGCCGGACCTGCTGAAGGCCTTCCGGGCGGTGGGGCCGAACATCGGGTTCGCGCTGCGACAGGAGCCGGCGCACGACATCGTCCAGGACCTGGAGAGCGGTGAGGCCGAGATCGCGATCATCGCGCCGCGACCGGACCCGGCACGCTTCGGCTGGCACCTGCTCGAGCGGCAGCGGCTGTATCTCCACGTGCCGCCCGGTCACACGCTCGCCTCCCGGCGCCGGGTCGAGCTGGAGTCGGCCCGGGATGAGGCGTTCGTCGGTCTGCAGCCCGGGTTCGGCTTCCGGCGGGTGACAGACCGGTTGTGCGAGGAGGCCGGGTTCAGTCCGCGGCTGGCGTTCGAGGCGACCGACCTCGCGACGATCGACAGCCTGGTCGGTGCCGGTCTCGGTGTGGCGATCCTTCCGGCCGGTGCGGTCCGTGGGAACGACAGCGGCGCGGTATCCGTTCCGTTGGCCGGCGTACGGGCCCGGCGGGAGATCGGTATGGCGTGGCGGCTGAGCATGCCGCTGACGCCCGCGGCCGAGCGGTTCCGGACGTTCGTCAGATCGCGCCCGGTGACGACCAGCTGACCGCGTTGGCCGTGACTTCCGTAGCGTTCGTCCCAATTTCGCGGTGTCGACTTGCACAGAGAGGGCTTTCCCCCGCACCCTTTCCCTCGTGAGGAAGCGTCTGGGTTCGTTCCGGCCGAGTCGCCGGCTGCTGTTCGCGGCCGGGACCGCGGCGGCTGCGTCGACGGTTGCCGCCGCCACCGCGGCGGAGGCGGTCCCAGGCTCGCCGGCGGCCGGACTGCTTTCCCTCGGCGCCTACGGCTCGGGCGTGCTCGGTGCCTGGGAGCGCCAGGCACGGGCGATCTCGAACGAGCAGCAGATTCGCAAGGCCCGGGAGACCGACGGTGTCTTCATGTTCGGCGACAGCATCGGCGTCCAGGACGGACCGGCGCTCGCCCGGCAGCTGACCCAGCTCGGGATCAACATCGCCGTCCACAACTGGGCCGGACGGCCGGTGACCCCCGCGGTCGACGCTCTCGACCTGTGGGCGCAGCAGTACGGCCTGCCGCACCGGATCCTGATGTCGGTCGGGTCCAACGACATCTTCATGCCGCCGGCCTTCGAGGCCCAGGTCGACCGGACCATGCGCATCGTCGGCGAGGAGCGGATCGTCTACTGGGTCAACGTGCAGGCAGCCCGTACCGCGCACGGTCCCGACATCAAGGTGGCGGACCAGCGCAACAGCGCCTGGATCAACCTGCAGCTCGCCGACGCCCAGCGTCGCTACGACAACCTGCGGATCGTGCGCTGGGCCGAGCACCTGGCCTCCAGCCCGAACCGGCTGGCCCGCCTGCTCCGCGACGGCCTGCACCCTTCGAAGCCGCTCGGGCAGAACGCCCGCAACGGCCTGATCATCGAAGCGATCAAGGCCGGCTGAGTGCGGCGCTGACGCCGCACCCAGCCTCTCTTTCTTAGAAGCCTGCAGTGATGCGGGTGAAGTCCCAGTCGGCCTGGGCGATTCCGCTGCAGTTGGACACCACGCCGCCGCCGGCGCAGCCGCGGTCACGGTTGACCGACCAGAACGCCAGCCGGCTGAGCCCGTTGCTCTTCGCCCAGTTGGTGATGTTCTGCCAGGTCGCGGTCGTGGTCATCTCCTGCTGGTCGGACAGACCGTTCATACCGGAGATGCCCTGGTGCGCGTACGCCTCCGCGGTGGACCAGCCGAAGGTGGCCTTCAGCTTGTTGTTCAGGCCCTGGGACGCGCCGACCGTGTCGTTGTAGATGTTCGAGCTGCCGAAGTCGAACGGCATCAGCGTGAACACGTCGATGTTCGCGCCGAGTTCCTTCGACCGGTCGATCAGCCGGTTGCCGTAGTACGTCGGACCGGTCGTCGACGTACCGAACGTGACGATGGTCCGGATCCCCGGGTTGTTCTGCTTGACGATCTTCAGCGCGTTCAGGATGCGGTCCTGGACGGCCTCGTTCTCGAACTCGTCGGAGTTCTCGATGTCGATGTCGATCGCCTTCAGGCTGTAGGCGTTGATGACCTGCTGGTACGCGCCGGCCAGCGCCTCGGGGGTGCCGCAGTTCGGGCCGAGCTTGTTACCGCTCCAGCCGCCGAACGACGGCACGATGTCGCCACCGGCCGCGCGGATCTGGGCGATCGCGTTGGCGTCGGCGCTGCCCTGCAGCGGACGGCTGCCGTCCCAGGCCGGGTTGCAGCCACCGGACGACAGGACGAACGCCATCGTGAACCACTTGATACCCGTCGCGTTCATCACGGTCGCCGGGTTCGGCGGGTCACCCCAGCCCATGTAGAGGTACGGCGCGGCCTGCTTGGTGCCGGTGTTGCCGCCACCGGTGCCGGTCTTGACGGAAATGGTGCTGCTCTTCGCCCCTTCTCCGGCGCTGTTCGACGCACTGACCTGGTAGCTGTACGTCGTGTTCGCGGCGAGTCCCGAGTCCGTGTACGACGTACTGGTCGGGCTGCCGACCTTCGTACCGTTCCGGTAGACGTTGTAGCTGGTCGCACCGGACGCGGCCGACCACGTGAGGCTCACCGACGACGCGGACGACGTACCGGAGAGACCTGTGGGTGCACCGGGGACGGTGCCGCCACCGCCGCCTGAGCACGAGCCGCCGTTCAAGCGGCACGCGGCGAGACCGGGGAAGTTGCCCGGGCTACCGTTGAAGCCGAAGCTGACAGTCGCGCCAGGAGCTAGCGGGCCGGCCCAGCTCGGCGGCGTGAACGTGTGCGTCTGTCCGCTGCTGGTGTGGGTTGCGTCCCACGTAGAGCTGACGGTGTAGCCGGACGGGAAGTCCAGCGCGACCGACCAGGTGCTGAGAGAGCTGGTGGTGCCGTTGGTGACGGTCACCTTGCCCTCGAAGCCGGTGCCCCAGTCGGACACTTTGGTGAAGCTGGCAGTGACACCTGCCGCGTTGGCTGCCTGTGCGGTCAGCAGGGCGACAACCACGGCCGTGACGGCCGCTATCGCCAGAGAGATGCGTTTCATGATGCTCCGATCAGTGGGCGGTACGTGATCAGACCCGGCCCCAGAGTGCGGGGACGTTCGGCGGCTCCCAGCCGACCAGGGACGTGTGGCCCTGGATGCACTTGTAGGTGACGCCGTCGTAGCTCACGAGCGCACCGGTCGCGTACGTCGTGTTCGGGGCCCACGGGGTGGCCGAGCCGGGCGGTGTGGTCGGCGGCGTCGTCGGGGGAGTCGTCGGGGGAGTCGTGGGTGGCGTGGTAGGAGGTGTGGTCGGCGGCGTCGTAGGAGGCGTCGTCGGCGGTGTTGTGGGTGGTGTGGTGGGAGGTGTGGTGGGCGGGCTGCTGCATCCGGCCGTGCCGGCGTTGACGGAGTCGACCACGTTGTTGAAGAGGGTGACCCCCGGGTCCAGCGCCTCGAGCGAGTACATCATCGCGCCGGCCAGCCCGTTGCAGTGCTGATAGTCGGCCTTCGCCTTGATCGACTGGGCGTTGTCACCGGACCAGAAGGTGCCGTTGCTGTAGAACCAGGACGACTTGGTCGTGTCGTCGAAGTGCGCGGCGGACGGGTTGTCCACGAAGCCGGTGAGCTCCTTGTAGAACGAGACCCCCGGCACGTTGCCGCTCAGCGCGTGTCCGTCGGCCGGTCCGCTCGCAGCCTGGTACTTGCCGTTGTCAGCGGCCGGAACATCCTTCCATCCCCTGTAGTAGAAGGGATATCCGATACTGAGCTTGTTCGCCGGGAACCCTCCCGGGATGCCGTACGCCGAGTCGCCGGTGGTCCACGCCTTCACCGCGGAGTCGACCGAGTACTTGCCCTGACCCGGCGGGATCGGGTTGCTCGGGTCGTTCGGCGCCGTGTAGAGCGGGTCCTGGAAGTTCGTCGGCCCGGTGGCCTCCCAACCGCCGTGCATGTCGTACGTCATCACGTTGTTGTAGTCGAGGTACTGCCCGATCTTGTCGGTCTCGATCGTGGCGATCTTGTCCTGCCCGGCCGGGGTGGCGGCAGTCAGGTAGTACTTCTTGCCGGTCTGCCCGCCGTACGCGTCCAGCTGTGCGCGGAACTCGGCCAGCAGCAGTGTGAAGTTGTGCTTGTCGGCAGCGCTGTAGTGATTGCCGACGTGACCGTTGGGCGAGCCCGGGTACTCCCAGTCGAGGTCGACACCGTCGAAGATGCCGGCCGCCGTACCGGGACCGCCGAAGCCGTCGATCACCGGCAGGTCGCCCTTGAGGAACATGTTCACGCAGGAGCTGACGAAAGCCTTGCGCTTGGCGTCGGTGGAGGCCGCGTCGGAGAAGTACTTCGAGTACGTCCAGCCGCCGATCGAGATCAGGATCTTCAGGCTCGGCACCTTCGCCTTCAGCTTCTTGAGCTGGTTGAAGTTGCCCTGGATCGGCTGGTTCCAGACGTCGCCGACCCCGTCGACGCTGATGTCCGCGCCGTACGACTTGCCGTAGTCGGCGAACGCATCTCCGGCGCCGTCGCCGGCGTTCGGGTTGTTCTCGTCCTGCGACGCGGCCTTGTTGGCCATGAAGCAGGTGTGGTTGACCGGATCGATGTTGGCGAACGCGTAGTTCAGGAAGTCCAGCTTCGCGCCGGCTCCGGTGGTGATCAGGTTCTTGGGATAGAAGGCGTTGGCGTAGATCCCCCACTGGGTGAAGTACGCCGTCTTGACGCCGCCGCTGGTCGCCTGTGGCGCCGCGACGGCTGCGTTGGCCGTCGTGGCGTCCGAGCTCGCGAGGGAGACGCCGGCGGCGGTGATCAGGGCGGTGGCCGCGACACTGGCTGTGGCGGCGAGCATGCGCAATCGACTCATCTGTTCCTCCGGAGCGATGGGGCGGAAGCGGTCCGGTGAAATTTAGTTAAAGACGCTTCGAAAGGAACCGTAACCGTTCCCGGCGGGTTGGTCGCGGGCTCGTCGTGGCGGGTTCCCGCTCCTGACGGAAACCCGACAGCGCTTTGTCCACAGGCATCCGGTCGCGTTCCCGGAAGCGGCCCGGCAACGGCATGTTCTTGGTATGGACACGAACTCACCAAGCTCATCGGTGCTGATGGCAACTACCAACGAGGCCCTGCTCGACGACCTGCTCCGGTTGGCCGCGGCCGCATCCGTCACGCCCCTCGTCGAGCTCGATCTGCTCAACCTGCGGCGCAACTGGCATGCCTGTTCACTGGTCGTCCTCGGCCGCGACCTGGCCGAGCCGCTGGCGCGCGTACAACCCGCGCCCCGGTCAGGTGTGGTCGTGGTCGGTTCGACGTCGGACGGCGACGACCTCTACCGGTGTGCCTTCGACGTCGGCGCCGATGCAGTCTGCCGACTACCCGACGACGAGCCGCTGCTCGCCGGCAAGCTTGCGGACGCCCTGGACGGCGTCGACCGATCTGCCGTCACCCTGGCGTTCGTCGGCGGCTGCGGGGGAGCAGGGTCGACCACGCTCGCCGCCGCGGTGGCCGTCGTCGGCAATCGGCGCGGGTTCCGCACGATGCTGATCGACGGCGATCCGCTCGGAGGCGGCATCGAGCTTGCCCTCGGCATCGAGCACGACCCCGGCGACCGCTGGCCGAAGCTCCTGAACGCGTCCGGCCGAGTCAGCGCCGTCGCTCTGCGCTCGGCACTGCCTTCCGTCGACGGTTTGTCGGTCCTGTCCTGGGATCAGTCGGATGTCACCGTCCTGCCGCCGGACACGATGAGCTCGGTGATCGGCGCCGCCCAACGCAGCACCGACCTGGTCGTCCTCGACCTCCCGCGCCGCGCAGACCCCGCCGTGGAAGAGGGCTTCATCCGCTCCACAGCAACCCTTCTGGTCGTGCCGTGTGACGTCCGCTCGGTCGCAGCCGCCAAACGCCTCTCCGGCCCTCTCCGAGCCGTCGCCGGCGACCTCCGCGTGGTGGTCAGAGACTCCCGCCGCGGCCTCGCCCCTGCCGACGTCGCCGCTCACCTCTCCTTGCCTCTAGCAACAAAGCTCGGCCACGACAAAACCCTTCCCGTCGCCATGGACCAAGGGCATTTCTCCCTGAACCCCCGCAGCCCTCTGACCCGAACCGCCACCACCCTGCTGGACCTCTTCCCACCGCCCCACCCAACCCCAACCTGAGTAGAGAGGTGCCCGCATGACCAACACCGTCGTACCTGCAGGCCTTCTGGACCGCGTCCGCAGCACCCTCGCACTCACCGGCTCCGAGCCGACCCCAGTGCACGTAGCAGCAGCTCTCCGCGCCGACGGCACCGTCTGCGGCGACGCAATGGTCCTCGCAGTAGTCACCGCCCTGCGCAGAGAAGCCCTAGGAGCCGGTCCACTCGACAGCCTGCTCGCTGAGCCCGGCGTCACCGATATCCTGGTCAACGGCCCCGACGAGGTCTACATCGACCGTGGCCGCGGCCTCGAGTTCGTCGCGATCCGCACCGGAGACGAACCGGCCATCCGCCGCCTCGCCACCCGCCTCGCCGCCGCCGCAGGCCGCCGCCTCGACGACTCCACCCCGTACGTCGACGTCCGCCTCGCCGACGGCACCCGCTTCCACGCCGTCCTGGCCCCGATCGCCGCCCCAGGCACCTGCCTGTCCCTGCGCGTACCGTCCCGCAAGGTCTTCACCCTCGACGACCTGGTAGCCGCCGGTGCCCTCCCGCAAGCAGGTGCCGCAATCCTCCAAGACCTCCTCGACTCCCGCCTGGCCTTCCTCATCAGCGGCGGCACCGGCACGGGCAAGACCACCCTCCTCAATTCCCTGCTCTCCTTGGCGAATCCCGCCGAACGCCTGGTCGTGGTCGAAGACGCCAACGAACTCCGCCCCGATCACCCACACGTGGTACGCCTCGAAGCCCGCCCACCCAACATCGAGGGCTCCGGCGAGATCTCCCTCCGAGACCTCGTCCGCCAAGCCCTCCGCATGCGGCCCGACCGCCTCGTCGTAGGCGAGGTCCGAGGCCCCGAAGTAGTAGATCTCCTGACAGCCCTGAACACCGGTCACGAAGGCGGCTGCGGAACCATCCACGCGAACTCCGCCTCGGATGTACCCGCCCGCCTGGAAGCCCTGGGCGCCCTCGCGGGCCTGTCCCAATCCGCCGTCCACAGCCAAGCAGCCTCCGCCCTACACGCCGTCATCCACCTCACCCGGACCCCCACCGGCCACCGCCGCATCACCGAAATCCACACCCTCGCCAAACCCCCGAACGGCCCCCTGACCACCCACCCCGCAGTCACGTTCCACCCCGACAACACCCTCACCCTCCACCCGCCGTCCCACCTCTTCACCGCCCCCACCCAGGCAACCCCCGCAGGTGCCGCATGAACCCAGCCGCCCTCGCCGCCCTCCTAACCTTCCTCGCCTGCACCTTCGCCCGCCCACCCCGATCTGCAGGCCTCCACCGACTGACTCCCGCCGCCCGCACACGACGAACCCACCTCAGATCCCCCAACTCCCGAATCTGGCTCCTAGCCCCACCGACGGCATTAGCCACCGCCCTCCTCGGCCCCCAAGCGCTCGTCACCGCCCTGGCAACAGCAGCCGTCCTCGCCTTGATCGCCCACCAACGAGCTCACCACCAAAACCAGAAATCAATCGCAGCCCGCCGAGCCAACATCATCGAAGCCCTCGACGTCCTCTCCGCCGACCTCACCGCCGGCCGCCCACCCATCGCCGCCCTGGAAGGCGCCGCGTCCATCAGCCCCGACTTCGAACTGCCCCACGCCGCAGCCAAACTCGGCGCCGACGTCCCCGCCGCGCTCACCCGAGCCGCAGCCAAACCCGGCGCGACCAGCCTCCGCGCCCTGGCCGCAGCCTGGCGCGTCACCGAAGAATCCGGAGCCGCCTTCGCCACCCTCACCGAACGCCTGGCCGATTACCTCCGAGCCGACGAGGCAATCCACCGCCAAACCGAATCCAGCCTCGCGGGCGCCCGCTCCACCGCCCGAATCCTCGCCGTCCTCCCGGCGTTCGGCATAGCCCTGGGCTACCTGCTGGGAGCCGACCCCCTCACCTTCCTAACCACCACCCCACCCGGCTGGCTCTGCCTAGCCGCAGGCCTCGCCCTCACCGCAACAGGCCTCCACTGGACCACCCAAATAGCCACCCCCCAACCCTGAAGCCCACCCACCGCCGCTCGCACTGTGCCCGCCCCTTCACCCGCACCCCCACGAGACTCCGCATGCTCCACGCACTGACCGCAGCCGCAGCTGTTGCCCTAAGCACCTACCTCCTGATCCCACCCCGACCCGACCTCCGACGCCTCACCCCACCGCCACCTCGCGTCCGCAACCAAGCTCCGCGATCCCACCGACTAGCCGCACTAACCGCGACACTCGCCGCCCTCGCACTCATCGGCCTTCCGTGGGGTCTCATCCCAGCCGCGATCGCGTACTACTCCATCCCCCGAGCCCTGTCCCGTCTCGAACCAACCACCACCAAACAGCGCAACGCCCGCATAGCCCGCGACCTCCCCCTCGCGATCGATCTCCTGACCGCCTGCCTCCGAGCCGGCCGCCCACCCCAACACGCCCTGACCCTCGTAGCCGAAGCCCTCCCCGGCCCACTAGCCGATGTCTTCACCAAAATCGCGCACTACTTGGCGCTAGGAGCCGACCCGACCACCGCTTGGGCTCACCTACGCACCGAACCGTCCTGCGCCCCCATCGCCCGAGCCATCACCCGCTCACTCCGCTCCGGAGCCCCACTCACCAAAACCCTCGAACACCTCGCCGACGAAACCCGCCGAGCCCACCACCACACCGCCGACCAACAAGCCCGAGCCGCAGAATCCCGAGCCGCCCTGCCCCTGGGCCTCTGCTTCCTCCCCGCCTTCGTACTCCTCTCAATCGTCCCAACAATCGCCGACGCCCTAATCCCCTACCTCCTCCACCCCTAACAACCCGCCCCTTATCCACAGCCCAGAACTCCTTTGAAAAAAGGCGATCCAACAACGGCATGTTTACCGACAACCCCCGCAGCACCCAAGCCCGCAGGAGCCCAAATGCCCAAGGCAGCAGCCACCAGCAACCGTCCACTCCTGACCCAAGCTCAAGCCGCCTCGCACCCCGTCCCAGACCTCCACAACCAACTCGAGCCCCGCACGCGTGACATCACCAGCCGGGTACGTCGCGCGCGCGCCACCCCCGTCCGCGCTACAAACATCCGTCGCCTCTGTGGCAGGGGCATCAACCGCCTCCGCAACCGCCCAGAACGCGGAGCCGTAACAGCCGAATACGCGATCATGATCGTCGGCGCCTGCGCCATCGGCGGCGTTCTGGTCGCCCTTCTCAGATCCCCCGCCATGCAGAACGCCCTCAAAGCAATCATCAACTACGGCCTGAAAATCGCCGGCGTAGAAGGCGTACACCTCTGACCCAACGCCACGAACCAAGCAGGCCAATCGCTCCCGACAAGCCGGCAACCCCTCAATCCGGCGGCCGGCCGATGCCCCCTCCCCGGCCGGCCGCCACCCAAGGATCCCCATGCCCCACCACCCGGCCTCGCCAACCCCACGCGCTCCTGCCGCACGAACAACCACCGCAACCCGAGCCGACCACCCAACCCGAGCCAACCACGCAGCCCGAGCCGACCACGCAACCCGATCCGACCACGCAACCCGAGCCGACCACGCAACCCGAGCCGACCACGCAACCCGAGCCGACCACGCAACCCGATCCGACCACGCAACCCGAGCCGACCACGCAACCCGAGCCGACCACCCGACGCGAGCCGATCACGTGAGCCGCGCCGACCACCCGACCCGCGCTGGGCGCGCGGACCGAGGTGAGCGTGGGGCTGTTACGGCTGAGATGGCGTTGGCGCTTCCGGTGCTGGTTTCTCTTCTGCTCTTGGGGATGTGGTCCATCGGTCTCGTCGTGCTGAACATCCGCTGCATAGATGCTGCCCGCGATGTGGCCCGGGCCGTCGCCCGCGGAGAGTCGCTCGATCAGGCGAAGGCGATCGGTCGCCGCACCGTCCCCACAGGCACGATCGTCATCAACCGCGACGCATCAGACATCCAAGTGACAGTCACTGCCATTCCAGCCCACAAGCCACCCCTCCTCACCTTCCTGTCTCCCACAAGCCTCAAAGCAACCGCCACCCTCCAAGCGGAACCGGACACGCCATGACCCGTACCGAACGAGGCAGCGCCACCCTCCACACCCTCTTCGCGGCCGTACTCCTCTTCACGGCTTTCACTGCAGCAATCCTCTGGTCGGCAATTTCCACCGCCCGCCACAAACTGGCCAGCGCCGCAGACCTAACCGCCCTAAGCGCCGCCCAATCCCTAAGCACCGCCCAGCCCTCAAGCACTGCCCGGCCCTCAAGCACTGCCCAGCCCTCAAGCGCTGCTCGGCCCATCGATTCCTCCGGTCAGCTCGAGCGTGACGAGCGGACTGAGGGCATCGCGCCGCCTGCAACACCTTGTGCGACAGCCGCTCGGGTAGCTGTGCTCAACAAGGTGCGGCTTACTGCGTGCGTTGTCGCTTCCGACGCAGTAACCGTTGAAGTCTCGCTCCAGCTTGATCTCCGGCTGACCCGTCCAACTCTGACCGCGGCGGCACGCGCCGGGCCGCTATGAACTCGCCGCGTCAACCACTCGTTGCGTGCTCGGTTCTGGAGTGATCGCGATCTGGTCGCAATCTGGTAGAGATGCCGCGTTGATGTGGACGACGTACGGGAGGTCGCTCCATGATCGGGAACCGAGTACTGCTCATGTTCCCGGACGTACTTCCCCGACGCCCGGACGGTAACCTCGGAGGCTCGCTTGCCCAACCGGATTCGGCTGCTGCTGGTCGACGACCAGATCCTCAGCCGAGGCTTGCTCCGCAGCGGTCTGGAGCGTGAGCGCGATCTGGAGATCGTTGCCGAGCTCAACCGATCTGACGATGTCGTCGGTGCGGCCAAACGGCACCGTGCGAACGTCGCGCTGGTCGATGCGGGCGGGCCGGGCAGCGACAGCATCACTGTGACGACCAGGTTGCGTACGTCGATGCCGGAGTGCCGGGTCGTGATGCTCACGACGTACGGGCGGCCGGTGCACCTGCGTCGCGGGCTCGATGCCGGGGCGAAGGGGTTCGCGTTGAAGAGCAGTCCGGCGCCGCAGTTGGCGGATGCGGTACGGCGGGTGCACCTCGGTCTGCGCGTCGTCGACGCGAACCTCGCGGCCGAGAACCTCAGGTACTCCGACACGCCGCTCAGCGAGGAGGAGACAGACACGCTCCGCGCCGCCCGCAACGGCGGATCGGTCGCGCTGATGGCGCAGAAGCTGGACGTGTCCGAACGCGTGATCCGTAGCCGCCTCTGGTCCGCCATCGGGAAGACGGGCGCACGCACCCGCTCCGACGCCGTCCAAATAGCCGAACAAAACGGCTGGTTGCTCGACTGACAGCGCCGGCATGGCTGGTCGCTCCAGACAGTAGCCCGGCCGGTGCCGGCGATCCCGCTGGATGGCAGTCGTACGGCGGGTGCCTGACATCGCCTGCCGCCAGTCGCTCGCGCGATCAGTGGGAGGGAGACTGAAGCGGTGAATGGTGACCGGAGCAGTGTGATCGTGGTTGATGCTGCGAACGTTGTCGGGTCCCGGCCGGACGGGTGGTGGCGGGATCGTGTCGGCGCGGCTCGGCGGTTGTTGACGCGGCTGGCGGCGTTGGAGGAACGGTTGTCTGACACGGATGTGGTCGTGGTGCTGGAAGGCGCTGCTTGCCGGGCGGTGTCGGGGGACGACGCGCCGGAGACGGGTCGTGTTCGGGTGGTGCTGGCGTCAGGGTCTGGTGACGACATCATCGTGAGCGTGGCCGCGGAGGTTGCCGCGCAGTCGCATCATCCGGCAGTCACTGTGGTCACCGCGGACCGCGAGCTCAGGCAACGAGTCGAAACCATCGGCGCGACGACTACCGGCCCTCGCTGGCTCCTGGACCAGCTGGACGCCCTGTCTGAATAGGCAGCAGACAGCTGCATCGCGTGTGTCGGAAGGTGGCGTCAGGTGCAGGTGGAGAGGAGTTTGCCCGTGTGGGTTATGAGGAGGTGGGGGCCGGGCGTAGCTGGGAGGCGTGCCCTGTCGGTGCGGATGGGGTGACGGGTGCCGTCGGGGGAGATGACTAAGGAGTTGGGGGCGTTGAGGGCTATGAGTTCGTCGTCGGCTCGGACCAGGACGGGTGCGGTGTAGGACCAGGAGAGGGCGGTTCGGCCGGCGGCCAGGGCTTCGAGGGTGGCGGCGGGGAGTTCGTCGGGGCCTTCGGCGGAGGCGTCTACGGCGGTCCAGGTGGTGGGAGAGCCGGGTGGCGTGATGGACGTCGGGTTGTGCCAGTCGCTGCCGCCGATGGGCGTGGTGCCTTCTAGGCCCCAGGCTTGCCACCACGCAATGGGTCCGCCCCACGTGTGGTCGAGCCAGGAGGAGTGCCAGATCTCGGCGAGCGGTGGATGTTCGGGGAGTGGGTGACGCCAGGAGCAGTCGCCGCCGAGTGGGTGGTTGATCGAGAGCAGACCTCCGCGGCGGGCGACCTCCGTGACCCAGGTGGCGGCGGGTTGGCGGAAGTCGATCGGGCCGATGGCGCCGAACGCGTTCGCGTGGCCCGTGTCGGTGGTGACTTCCTGGCCGGGGATGAGGCCGAGGTCGAAGCGTTTGCTGCGCGAGGGGAGTTCGGCGTGGTGGGAGGTGGTGTTGTGGTCGGTGACGGCCAGTACGTCGAGACCGGCCGACACACCGAGTGCGGCGAGGTTGGCGACCGGGGTCGAGCCGTCGGAGTGGAGGGAGTGCGCGTGAAAGTCGCCGGCGATCCACTTCAGTCCGGAGGATGCGGGGAGGGTACGGCGCGGTGGTCGCGGGGGTACGGCGATTGCCGCCGCGGCGTCGGCGTACTCGGTGAGGCCGGGGATGGTGTCGACCGGGCCGGTGACTGCTTCGACGAGGAGTTCGACGCCTTCGACCGGTACTCGGTGCAGGCCTAGGACGACCCACCAGGTGCCTGGTTCGAGTTCGCCGGGGACGTAGCCGGGGGTGGCTGCGTCGGGGGTGATCGCGAAGGTCTGGCGGGCGCCGCCGGACCACCCGCGCCAACCGGCCGCACCTTCGCAGCCGACGTCGATGACGGCGCCTTCGACGGGCGGGACGGTCAGGGTGACGAGCAGGCCAGGGCAGTTGGCCGGGATGTCGACGGGCAGAGAATGCCAGACCGACTCGGCGCGGTCGTCGAGTGTCCAGCGGCGACGGTACGACGTGACGGCCATCAGGCGATCCCCCCGCTCACGGACGAGCTCTGAACAGCCATCAGGCGATCTCCCTGCTCACGAACGAACTCTGGCGGTGCTGTCTGCGGAGGTGAGGAGTTCGCCGGTGTCCTGGGTATAGAGGAGGACTCGGGAGGTGGGAGCGGTGAGGACCACCGGGGTGCCGGGGGCAGGCTCGGTTTCCTCGGGAACGGTGACGCCGATGAGGGTGCCGGCGCAGTCGACGCTGACGAGGGACTGGGTACCGAGGTTTTCCACGACGACAACCTCGCCGCGGAGGGCGGGGCCGCTGACGTCGCCTGTCGACAGCGTCAGGTACTCGGGCCGGATACCGACCGTCACCTCGGCGTCCGCCGGGGTGGAGGAGGTTGTCGCAGGCAACGAACCTCCGGCCACGGTGACGGCACCGTCGGCGGTGACCTTGCCGGGGAGGAGGTTCATCGGGGTCGAGCCGATGAAGTTCGCCACGAACGTGTTGGCGGGGCGCGCGAACACTTCCCGCGGGGAACCCAGCTGCCGCAGCTTGCCCGAGTCCATGACGGCGATGCGGTCGGCCAGCGCGAGAGCCTCGGCTTGGTCATGGGTGACGAAGACCGTGGTGATGCCGAGGTCGCGCTGGAGCTTCTTCAGGAAGGTGCGGGCCTCGAGGCGGAGCCGTGCGTCGAGGTTCGACAGCGGCTCGTCGAGCAGCAGGACCTTGCCTTCGGACGCGATCGCGCGGGCGAGGGCGACCCGTTGCTGCTGCCCGCCGGACAGTTGGCCGGGCTTGCGTTCGAGCAGCCCCTGCAAGGACAGTTCGCCCGCAGTGCGCTCAGCCGTCGCGGAACGGGTGGCGGCAGCGACCCGGCGTACCTTCAACGGATAGGTGATGTTCTCGGAGACGCTCATGTGGGGGAAGAGCGCATAGTCCTGGAACACCATCGCGACGCCGCGCTTGCCCGGCTCGGTGCGGGTCACGTCCGCCGCGTCGATGCGGATGCTGCCCTCGCTCGCGGACTCCAGGCCGGCGATCGTCCGCAGCAGCGTGGTCTTGCCGCAGCCCGACGGGCCGAGGAGGGCGAAGAACTCGCCGTCGGCCACGTGCAGGTCCAGCCCGTCGACGGCGCGGACGCCGTTCGGGTAGACGGTTGCGAGGCCTTCGATGTCGATGCCCGCCATCAGCTCTTGATCCCTCCGTGGAAGCGGAACCCGTAACGCGAGTTCACCAGCAGGTACAGCACGACGACCGGGATCGAGAACAGCAGCGAGAACACCGGCAGCACCTGCAGGTTCACGCTGCCGCCTTCGTCGGTGAGGGTCTGCATCAGCACCGCACCGGGCTGCTTGTCGATCGACCGGATGAGCAGGAAGGGCACCAGGAAGTTGCCCCAGGAGTTGACGAACGCCCAGACCATGATGGTCGCCAGCCCGGGGCGTGCGACCGGGAGTACGACGTCGCGCAGGATCTGGCCGGTGGACGCACCGAAGACCCGCGCCGACTCCTCGTAGGACTTGGGAACCGCGTCGACGAAGTCCTTCAGGATGAAGATGGCCGCCGGCAACAGCCCGCCGGTCATCACCAGCGCGACGCCGAACCGGGAGTCGATCAGCCCGAGCTGGAACATCATCACGAAGATCGGCACCATCGCCGCCGTCCCGGTGACGACCGAGGACAACAGCAGCAATCCGTACAGCAACGCGTCCCGCCCGGGGATGCGGACCCGCGACAAGGCGTACGACGCCAACGCGGCGAACGCGGTGACCGCGACAGCCGTCGTCACGCAGATCAGCAGCGAGTTGACCATCGAGTGCATCGCATACGGGTGGTCGAGCGTCTTCCGGACGTTCTCCAGCGTCCAGTCCGGCCAATGCACTCCAAGGCCCGGCGACGCATCGAACGGCGCCGACGCGATCCACAGCATCGGTACGGCGAAGAACAGCGTGATAGCGCAGATCAGCACGTAGAAGCCGATCCGGCGCACGACGTAGCCGGGCCTCATGAGCGCCTCCGGAGCAGCCGCAGATAGACCAATGAGACCAGGAGGTTCGCAATCAGCAGCAGGAACGAGATCGCCGACGAGTACCCGAGCTCACCGCCCTGCAGCGCCACGTTGTAGATGTAGACCGGCACCGTCTCGGACTCGTGGTTCGGCCCGCCCTTGGTGAGCAGGAACGGCGAGAAGTCGTTCGCCGTCCACAGCGAGATCAGCAGCGTGTTGGTCAGCACATGGCCGCGGATGTGCGGAAACACGATGTCCCGCAGCGTCTGCCACCCCGATGCGCCGACCATCCGCGCCGACTCGAGCTGTGACGGCGGGACGGCCTGCAGCGCCGACGAGTACAGCATCATCGAGAACGCCGTACCGCGCCACGTGTTGAACACCACCAGGCACGCCATCGGGTAGTCGATGAGCCACGCGGTTCCCGGCGTACCCAGGATGCCGTTGAGTGTGCCGCCGTCCCGGTCGTAGAAGGCGACCCACAGGTACGCGACCACGGTCGAAGGCAGGATCCAGGCCAGCAGCGTGAAGGCCTCGACCGTACGGCGGACCACCGGGCGGGTGCGGCGAAGAACCCACGCCAGTGTGAACCCGAGGATGTTCTGCCCGATGATCGCGGAGCCGAGCACGAACAGCAACGTCAGCCACAACGCGTTGTGGAAGAGCGCGTCGTTCAGCGCTTTCGTGTAGTTCGACAACCCCACAACCGACGGCGACACGGCCTCGACGCCGGTCAGCCGGTAGTTGGTGATGCCGATGTAGATCGTCCAGATCGCGGGGAAGACCAGGAACGCGCCGATCAGCAGCATCGCGGGCGCGACGAAGCCGAGTGCGCGGCCGACGCCGAGTCCCGCGACGTCCCCGGCCGGACCACGTGTACGCCGTGCCGGCTCAGGGGGCCGAGCCGGCACGGGTGCGGAGGCGGAAGTCATCAGTTACTGGTGACCTTGTCCTTGCCGCCGGCCGCGGTCTCGACGACCTTCTGGTACGCCGTCGCGGCGGCGTCGGTGCTCTTACCGCCGACCACGTCCGCGGTCGCCTGCTGCAGTGCCGCGGAGACCTTCGGGTACTCGGCCCGGCCCGGACGGTACTGCGTGATCGGCAGCACCTTCTCGGCGACGAAGCTCAGCATCGGGTCGCTCTTCAGCACCTCGCTGTTGACGTCCGACCGCTGCGTGATCTTGGCGGCACCGGCCAGCGACGCCTTGACCATCTCCGCGGAGTTCATGAACTGCAGGAACTCCCAGGCCTGCTGCGGGAACTTGGTGTTCGGGTTGATCACGGTCGCGCCGCCGCCCGACATCGACACGAAGTCCTGGCCCTTCACGCCGGCACCCGGCTTGCTCGCCGGGATCAGCGCCCAGCCGACCGCGGCGTCCCGGTCGGCCATCTTCGCGACGCCTGCCTTGGGCTCGACGACGCTGCGCCAGAAGTAGTCGCTCTCGAGCAGGATGCCGATCTTGTTCGCGGCGAACTCGGCGAACGACTTGTCCCGGCCCTTGGCTTCGCGCTGCAGCACCGGGTCGCCGAGGCCCGTCGAGTAGACCTGGTGGTAGAAGTCCAGCACCTGGCGCAGTTGCGAGGTGTTGCCCAGCCACTTGCCGTCGGAGAACACAGTCGCGCCGGTGCCGACCAGCAGCGGCAGTACGCCCTGCATGGTGGTCGCCTCACCCATCGCGGTGCCGGCGTTGATCTGGATCGGCGTCACACCGGAGATCTTCTTGAGTGCCTGACCTGCGGAGATGATGTCGTCCCAGGACTTCGGCTGCCAGTCGGCGGGCAGTCCGGCCTGCTGGAAGAGCTTCTTGTTGAAGTACAGGACCCGTCCGTCGGTGCCACCGGGTACGCCGTACCGCTGGCCGTTGTAGCTGCCGAGCGCCTGGACCGACTCCGGGATCTGCTTCCAGCCGTCCCAGTCGTC
Source organism: Kribbella sp. VKM Ac-2571 (assembly GCF_004362255.1). Classification (NCBI taxonomy): domain Bacteria; kingdom Bacillati; phylum Actinomycetota; class Actinomycetes; order Propionibacteriales; family Kribbellaceae; genus Kribbella; species Kribbella sp. VKM Ac-2571. The sequence goes on along the minus strand of NZ_SNWS01000008.1, from coordinate 36,441 downwards.
GACCTTGGCGGCCTCGCCGACGGTGTCTTTGAGCGGCTTGATGTAGTTGGCCTGGGCGAACTCGCCGACCCAGATGCCGTCGATCTGGAACAGGTCCGGTCCGGACTTGTTCGACAGGTCGAGGGAGAGCTTCTGCTTGTAGACCTCGTCGTCGGAGCCGTCGCCCTGGAACTTGACCGTGACGTCGACGCCCTTGCCCTTCTGGTCGGCGACGAACTTCGGGATCAGGACGTCTTGGATGAAGGTTGCCCCGGCGCTGCTCTTGCCGCCCTTGACCGAGTTCGACCCGAAGGTCAGCTCGACCTTCTTGGCGTCGGCGTTCCGGTTCGCGTCCTGATCGCCGCTGCCGGAGTCGGACGAGCCGAGGCATCCGGTGAGCAGGGCGAGGGCCGCGGCGCCGAGTACGCCGGCGGTGGTCAACCGCGAGAGTGATCGCATCAGGGCTCCTTGCAGAAGTGGTCCAGCGACAGTGCCGGTCAAACATTGGCACTCATCGGCGACTATGTGAAGACTTTTTCCCAACCCCGAGGCGAACGTTGTCAGGGGGCTGTGGGCAACCAACCGTGAACTGTCAAGTCCGGTTCCCGCGTGATGCGTTGCGGAAGAGTTAAAGGATGCTCAAGGTTCTGTGACAACCGGTAATTACGTAGATACAGAGGGTGAATGGTCGAGCTACTGTCTAGCCGTTCGATTCAGCGGATCGGAGGTGAATGACGTGTCACTGCTCCATGGAGTCGCTTGCCTTGTCGACGACCTGCTCGGGCATTGCTGGTGCTGGTGGTGACCTTGGCCTGCGCGGTGACGACACCGGGCTCCCGCTGACGCGCAAGCAGCGGGACATCCCGGAACTCATCCCCGAGCACCGCTTGGCCCCACCGCGAGCGAGAGACAAGGAGTGAAAAACGGCCGACCCCGACGATGTCGGGGCCGGCCGTCCTCTCGTTGGCCAGTGTTCGAACTCGACTCAGCTCTGAGCCAGCTGCATCATCTGCTTCGGCAGTGTCGTCATCTGGGCCGGGATCGGGACCTGCGGCCTGAGCAGCGAGAGCAGGCTGGCGGCCGCGCCCGCGATCGGCAGCGGCAGGGCCAGGCCCAGCGACGCCAGCAGCGCGTTCACGAGGGCCAGCACCGCGCCCAGGATGTCCAGACTCGGGATCGGCAGACCGCTCCAGGCCTGGATCGGCGTGCCGGCAGCGCTCATCGTGCCGGTCGGTTGCGCCTGCTTGGCCTTCCCCTTGCCAAGCAGCGACGTCAGGGCGAGTCCACTGGCCTCGTTCACGAACGTGCCGGTGTCCTCGTCGTAGTTCCACTTCTGCCCGGTGCCGCTACGGCAGGGCAGGACCAGCAGTGGAGCGGAAGCCGGCACCTTGGCCAGGTCCGCGCCGCTGTCCAGGCAGGCTCCGGTCGTCGCAAGGGCGCCACCGACGCTCTTGCTCATCGCGACCTGCAGCTGGCCGGACTCGGTGTAGATCCACTCCTGGGTCTTGCCTTCCTTGCCCGGGGCGCACGCCATCATGACCGCCATCGGGACCTTGTCGGCCGCGACGAACGTCAGGCAGTAGCGCGTGTCGGAGCGGGTGGCGATCTGTTGTGCCACACCCACCGATACGCCCGGGGCCTTCGAACCACTGGGTGCCGGGTTCGCGGCTTGGGCCGGTACGGCGGTGGCGAGGGCCACGCTGACCGCGAGCACCACCACGCCGGTGCGGCTGAACAGCTTTCGGATGATCAAGACAACCTCCAGAGGTCGTGCCATCTCATGGCGTCAGGTCGTCGGGACCCCGTGGCGCGAGCCGGGTGTGCCGGCAGTGACTCAGCGCGACGTTGACGCCACAACCAGTAAGGCATAGGTGTGACCGGGGAGGTTATGCCGATTCGGCGAAACTTGATGCCAATGGCAACTAACTGCCAGGCGCAGTTGGTTGCGCCAGGCATCTACATCGAGCCGTCGGCTAGCTGTGCAGTCGCCGTGCGGAGGCTGTGTTTCGATCGAGATCTTACAGCAATCCGGTGGGATGCCGGTGATCGTCAGTGCATGGTTGATGCCCTAGGCAACAGAGTGGTCAGTGGTGCTGCTTGGTGTCCTTGGGGTCCGGCGCCAGCTCCTGCTCGGTGGCCAGGCGCTCGTCGCCGGGGGCTTCGCGGGTGCTGTCGACGCCGGCGGGGAGGTCGGCGGACGCATCACTCTGCGTGATCTCGCCTCCGACCGTGTCGCTTGGCGCAGTCGAAGTCACCGCAGGGGTGCCGTTCGTCGCCTGGGCGCGCAGTTCGCGCATCTCCTTGCGGCGGCGCAGGTCGCGTCCGAGGCCCTTCTTCAGCAGCCACAGGGCGACGACGAGGGCGGCGCCGGTGACCGCGCCGAGGAAGAACACGGTCGGCACCGAGACGCCGAAGTCGACGCCGAAGACCTCCAGCTTGGTGGAAGCGTTCGACGAGACCGAGACGCCCAGCCCGAACAACACGGCCAGCACGATCAGGACGATTCCGAGAACGGCCATGGCGACCCGCCTATCTGCCGGCCCGGAGCCGGCCCTTCAGGCCTCACTGCTTAACAGTGCGGAGAGCAGCGCGACCGCGCCGCTCTTGTCGAGTGGGTTGTTCTGGTTCCCACACTTGGGTGACTGTACGCACGACGGGCACCCTTCCGTACATTCACAGTGTGCAATCGCCTCGCGTGTCGCCGTCAACCACTCACGCGCCGCGGCGTACCCGTGTTCGGCGAAGCCGGCCCCGCCGGGGTGGCCGTCGTACACGAAGACCGTGAGTTGGCCGGTGTCGGCGTGGCGGGCGGTGGAGACGCCGCCGATGTCCCAGCGGTCGCAGGTGGCGAAGAGTGGGAGTAGGCCGATCGACGCGTGCTCGGCGGCGTGGGCCGCTCCCGGCACGTCCTCCAGCCCGAGGCTCTCGACGACGGTGTCAGGCATGGTCCACCACACGGCTTTGGTTCGCAGGGTGCGCTCCGGCAGGTCGAGCGGCTGTTCGTCGAGTACGTCGCCGGTGGCGATCAGCTTGCGCTGGTACGAGATGACCTGGCTCGTCACCTGGACCCAGCCGCGCGACAACTCCGCCGTACCCCACGAGCACGTCTCCTCGGTCGCGAGGATGCTGATCTCGGTGACGTCCCGCGCGAACGTCGTGTAGTCCGGGGAGGCCGGCTCCACGACCGCGGCGTGTCCCTCGAGGTCGAGCGAGCGCACCAGGTACGACTCGCCCGCATGGACGTAGACGGCGCCCTCGTGGACCGACGCATGGGCCGAGCCGCCGTCGACCGTGCCGAGCAGACGGCCGGTCCGGTCCTCCACGATCTGCACCGTCTTCCCGCCAGCAGACCGGATGTCGATGGCGTCGACGGCTCGCTCGCGGCGCGTCCAGAACCACCCGTGCGGCCGTTCGCGCAGCGCGCCCTGCCGCACGAGCTGGGCGATCACCTGCGCCGTCGTCTCCCCGAAGATCTCGTAGTCGTCGGGCGTCAGCGGCAGCTCTTGCGCAGCCGCACACAGCTGAGGCCCGAGCACGTACGGGTTCTCTGGGTTGAAGACCGTAGCCTCTACCGGGCGCCCGAAGATCGCTGCCGGGTGTCGCACCAGGTAGGTGTCCAGCGGGTCGTCCCGTGCGATCAGCAACGCCACCGCGTCCCCACCTGCCCGGCCAGCGCGTCCAGCTTGTTGCCAGAGCGATGCGCGTGTACCGGGCCAGCCAGAGAGCAGTACGGCGTCCAGCCCGGCAATGTCGATGCCCAGCTCGAGAGCGTTCGTTGCCGCGACTCCCGTGAGCTCACCGCTCTGCAGCATGCCCTCGAGCCGCCGGCGTTCCTCAGGTAGATAGCCGGCGCGGTACGCCGACACCTGATCGATCAGTGTCGGGTCGACCTCGGCCAGGTTCTCCCGGGCCGTCATCGCAACCGACTCGGCTCCACGCCGCGACCGGACGAAGGCGACCGTACGGACACCTGTGACGACCAGATCGGTCAGGAGGTCGGCTACCTCGGCTGTGGCGGACCGGCGTACCGGTGCGCCGTTCTCGCCGTGCAAAGAGGTCAGGGGCGGCTCCCACAGGCCGAACGCGATGCCACCGCGCGGAGAGCCGTCCTCGACCACCTCCACCATCGGCAGCCCGGTCAGGCGCTCACCTGACACCGCCGGCTCGGCCACTGTCGCCGAAGCGCAGACAAAGATCGGATGCGCCCCGTACTGCGCGCACACCCGACGCAGCCGCCGCAGTACGCCGGCGACATGCGCACCGAAGACGCCGCGGTATTGGTGGCACTCGTCAACCACGACGTACTGCAGGCAGCCCAGGAAGCGCGCCCAGCGTTGATGGTTCGGTAGGACCGACCGGTGCAGCATGTCCGGGTTGCTGAGCACGTACGTCGCGTAGTCGCGCGCCCAGTCGCGCTCGGTCCGCTCCGAGTCGCCGTCCAGCGTCGTGGCCCGCAGACCGGGCACGGAGTACGCCGAGACCGCGCGGAGCTGATCGTGGGCGAGTGCCTTGGTCGGAGACAGGTACAACACAGAGGCGGTACGGCGGTGTGGTGAGGCCGCCTGCGCGATGCTCAACGTGGCGAAGGCCGGCAGCAGGTACCCGAGCGACTTGCCGGACGCCGTCCCGGTCGCGACGACCACGTGTTTCCCGGCGTACGCCGCCTCGGCCGTCGCCACCTGGTGAGTCCAAGGGGCCGTGATGCCGGCGTCCCGCAGCTGGTCGAGGACCTCGGGCGGGACCCAGCGCGGCCAGTCACACGTTTGTCCCACGCGCGGCGGCACCGACTCGACATGCGTCAGCCGGTCGTCGCGACCAACGGCCAGGCGCTTCAGGACAGCAGCCGCCTCACCACCTGCACGCATACCTGGCACCTTAGGCCCTGGCATAGACACTTGCTCGCTGAGGACCAGCTGAGAGCTGCACGCTCGGATGCACGCGCTTTTTCGGGACGGGAATCGACTTCGGGTGGGCGAGATGAAAGAGTTTTCGGCAACGGGTCTCACTCACGGTCCGTACATGGTTGAATGCAGCAGTTCACGGGATCGGAGGCCGAAGTGGATCTGTCGCTGACCGCGCGCGCCGAGGGCGGGCGCACCGTCATCGAGGTTGCGGGGGAGATCGACGTCTACACCGCACCGAAGCTCCGCGAGAAGATCGCCGCGCTCGTCGACGAAGGGGTCTACGACCTGGTCATCGACCTGGAACGCGTGGAGTTCCTGGACTCCACCGGCCTGGGCGTTCTCGTCGGCGGACTGAAACGGGTGCGCACCCACGACGGATCCCTGTCCTTGGTCTGTACCCAGGAACGGCTGCTGAAGATCTTCCGGATCACCGGCCTGACCAAGGTCTTCGACATCCACCCGGACGTCGCCTCGGCGATCTGATCGCAGCGAAACGGTGGTCGCTTCACTACGTTCGGTGAACGTTGCGCCCAGGTTGCGGCGCAGGGCTTGCCGGGTCGGCCGGGTATGGCGTAGACCACCCTGTCGTCAGGTCTGGTCGGGAACCCGTTAGAGTAACCCACCGCGCCAGGCCACTGGCGCTGTGTCGTATTTCCCCAACCCTTCGGTTGCGGCAGACGGGGGCCGTCAAGCCTGGATGGGTTGCCTACAAGGAGGACGGATGTCCGCGCTGCTTGCTCCACAAGCGGTGGATCTTTCGTCGAGCAACACCACACTGGTGATCGTCGTCGGGGTGATCGCGATTCTCGCGGTCGTCATCGCGATGGTCTTCCGGGGCCAGGTGCTTGCCGCGAACGATGGCACCGAGAACATGAAAACGATCGCCGCGGCGGTTCAGGAAGGCGCTTCGGCGTACCTGAACCGGCAGTTCCGGACATTGTCGATCTTCGCCGTGGTCGCGTTCCTGTTGCTGTTCCTGCTGCCGGCGCACACCGACGGCGGCAACGAGACCACGCTGAAGATCTTCCGCTCGGTGTTCTTCCTGGTCGGCGCGGGCTTCTCCGCGGCGATCGGCTACCTGGGCATGTGGCTCGCGACGCGCGCCAACGTCCGGGTCGCCGCGGCCGCGCGGGCCGAGGGCCGCGATCCGGCCATGCGGGTCGCGTTCCGTACCGGCGGCACCGTCGGCATGGCGACCGTGGGCTTCGGCCTGTTCGGCGCCGCGCTGGTCGTGCTGCTGTTCAAGGGTGACGCGCCGACGGTGCTCGAGGGCTTCGGCTTCGGCGCCGCGATGCTCGCGATGTTCATGCGGGTCGGCGGCGGTATCTTCACCAAGGCCGCCGACGTCGGCGCCGACCTGGTCGGCAAGGTCGAGCAGAACATCCCCGAGGACGACCCGCGGAACGCCGCGACGATCGCCGACAACGTCGGGGACAACGTCGGCGACTGCGCCGGTATGGCGGCCGACCTGTTCGAGTCGTACGCCGTGATGCTGGTGGCCTCGCTGATCCTCGGCAAGGCCGCGTTCGGCGAGCAGGGCCTGATCTTCCCGCTGATCGTGCCGGCCATCGGCGCGCTCACCGCGGTCCTCGGTGTCTTCCTGACCCGCCCGCGGACCGGCGAGAACGGTCTGCGCACGATCAACCGCGCGTTCTACATCTCCGCGGTGGTCTCCGGTGTGCTCTGTGCGGTGGCGGCGTTCGTCTACCTGCCGAGCAGCTTCAAGGACCTCACCGGCGCGACCGGCTCGATCGCCGCGACCGACGGTGACCCGCGGCTGATCGCGACCATCTCGGTGATCATCGGCATCGTGCTGGCGGCGATCATCCTGGCGCTGACCGGTTACTTCACCGGCACCGAGGACAAGCCGGTCAAGGACGTCGGCAAGTCGTCGCTGACCGGCGCCGCGACCGTGATCCTGTCCGGTATCTCGGTCGGCTTCGAGTCCGCCGTCTACACCGCCGTGGTGATCGCGGCAGCCGTGTACGGCGCGTTCCTGGTGGGCGGGTCCGGTGTGGTCGCTTTGTTCGCGATCGCGCTGGCCGGATGCGGTCTGCTGACCACCGTCGGCGTCATCGTCGCGATGGACACCTTCGGCCCGGTCTCCGACAACGCGCAGGGCATCGCCGAGATGTCCGGTGACGTGGACGGCGAGGCGGCCCAGATCCTCACCGAGCTGGACGCCGTCGGCAACACCACGAAGGCCATCACCAAGGGCATCGCGATCGCGACCGCCGTACTGGCCGCCACCGCGCTGTTCGGTTCCTACACCGACGCGATCCGCACCTCGCTGGCCGAGAACTACGCCAAGTTCGAGGCGGACGCGCTGGTGTTCAACCCGGGCACGCTGGTCGGCCTGATCCTCGGTGCCGCGGTCGTGTTCATGTTCTCCGGTCTCGCGATCAACGCCGTCGGCCGCGCCGCCGGTGCGGTCGTCTACGAGGTACGCCGCCAGTTCCGCGACATCCCCGGGATCATGGAGGGTACGGGCAAGCCGGAGTACGGCAAGGTGGTGGACATCTGCACCCGCGACTCGCTGCGGGAGCTGGCCACTCCGGGTCTGCTCGCGCTGACCGCGCCGATCGCCGTGGGCTTCGGTCTCGGCGCCGCGGCGCTGGCCGGCTACCTGGCCGGTGCGATCGGCTCCGGCACGCTGATGGCGGTCTTCCTGGCCAACTCCGGTGGTGCCTGGGACAACGCCAAGAAGCTGGTCGAGGACGGCAACCACGGCGGCAAGGGCTCGCCCGCGCACGAGGCCACCGTCATCGGTGACACCGTCGGTGACCCGTTCAAGGACACCGCCGGACCGGCCATCAACCCGCTGATCAAGGTGATGAACCTGGTCTCGGTGCTGATCGCGCCGGCGGTCGTCGGGATGTCGTCGATCGGCGACGACACCAACACGCCGCTGCGGATCGTCATCGCGGTCGTCGCCGTGGTGATCCTGGCCGCGGCCGTGTACGTCTCCAAGCGCCGGGAGTCGGTCATCTCCGACACTCCGGCCGAGGTGAACGCCGCAGCCTGATCGCAGGATGTGCCGCTACGGCCCGCCGGTTCCGACCGGCGGGCCGTTGCGTATGTCTGGACCCGAACCGTCCGCTCACTTACTGTCATGGTGTGAGGATTGCCCGGGTGTCCGCGCTGCTGCTTGCCGTTGCGGCGGGCGTTCTGGCAATGCTGCAGCCGGCGAACGCGGCGACACCGCAACCGGATGTCTCCTATCTCAACACCGCCCACCAGCTCAACCTGACCATCATCGAGGCCGCCCACACGGCGGCGGTCAAGGGCCGGACCTCTTGCGTACGGCGGGTCGCCGGCCAGCTGGAACGTGACCATCGCAAGCTTTCCGCTCAGGAGCTCGACGTCGCCACGCGGCTCAATATCCTGCTGCCGACGGCACCTTCGGCGGCCCAGCGTCGCCAGCTCGACGTACTTGCGGCCAAGGCCGGTACCACGGCGTACGACGCCGCGTGGCTGGCCTACCAGCGTCAGGAGCACCAGCAGTACCTGGCCCTGGTAGAAGGCGAGCTGCCGATCAGTGCGTCGCCTGCCGTCGAGGCACTGGCTGACGGCGCCAAGCCGGTCATCCAGATGCACCAGCGCTCGATCACGGGTACCTGCCGCGTCGGGACCACCACTCCGGTGGTGCCGACCGGAGAGGGCGGCCAGCAGGCCGCAGCCAACCTTGCCCGCACCAGGGCCGCGCTGGTCCTGATGGGTATCGGAGTGGTGCTGCTTCTGGTTGGCAAGTCGATCTCGCTGAGGCGGCGCGTCCTGGGGATCGCAGCACTCGCGGCGGGTCTGGTGATGATGTTCGGCGGCCAGCCCGCCAACACTGGCAAGGTCCCGGATGCGGGTAAGTCGACCGCGGACCGAGAGGCCGCCGTACCGCCTGTCCGTCTGAAACTGCCCGGTGTGCTGGAGGCCTCGGTGCAGCCGGTTGCTACCGGCGGCGACGGTCGGCTGGAGGTACCTAAGTCGGCCGGTGACGTGGGCTGGTGGGCCGCGGGTGCGGCGCCAGGCTCCGTTGGCGGCACAGTGCTGCTCGCGGGTCATGTGGACACCACTCGCGGGCGCGGGGTGTTCGCGCCGCTCTCCGGCGTACCCGTCGGCACCAGGGTCGCGGTGACGGGTGGAGACGGTGGCGAGCACTGGTACCGCATTGTTGCGCGCCGTACCTATAAGCAGGAGGCCCTGCCCGCCGACCTGTTCCACGGTGCAGCCAAGCCCCGGTTGGCGTTGGTGACCTGCACGGGTTCCTATGACCGTACGGCCCACCGCTACAGCGAGAACCTCGTGCTCTACGGCGTTCCGCTGGACTGACCTTTTGGTAGTCACTTCCAGACCGAAGTACGTCGTACGTCGACTTTCGGCTGATGTGCGGACCCTCGGCATGGGGGATCGTCGGGGTTGTGGTCAGGGGCATAACCGATAGCAGCCGCCCGCGGACCGGCGGCAGAATCAACCCAGGGGTGGACACACCGGATCCGCCCGGGGTCCGATGCCCGGCACCCGTCTGGCCTCGATACTGATCTCATCACGAGACAACCCGCCCGACCGGGAACACTTCACGCAGGCGAACGAGGAGCACGGCGATGATCGAGGCAAAAGGCCTCACCAAGCGATACGGCGCAACAGTTGCCGTTGACAACCTGTCTTTCGAGGTGAAACCCGGCAGGGTGACCGGCTTCCTCGGCCCGAACGGGGCCGGCAAGTCCACCACCATGCGGATGATCCTCGGACTCGACACCCCGACGGCCGGCGAAGTCACCATCGACGGACAGCGGTACCGCGACCTGCACCGGCCGCTGACCAAGGTCGGCGCGCTGCTGGACGCCAAGTGGGTGCATCCGAACCGCTCGGCGCGAGCCCATCTGATGTGGATGGCCGCGTCCAACAAGTTGCCGAAGTCATCGGTCGACAAGGCGCTCGACATGGTCGGCCTGACGTCGGTCGCGAACAAGCGGGCCGGCGCCTTCTCGCTGGGCATGTCCCAGCGGCTCGGGATCGCCGGCGCGCTGCTCGGGGACCCGGAGGTGCTGCTGTTCGACGAGCCGGTGAACGGTCTGGACCCGGAGGGCATCGTCTGGATCCGGACCTTCATGCACCGGCTGGCCGACGAGGGCCGCACCGTGCTGGTCTCCAGCCACCTGCTGTCGGAGATGGCGCTCACCGCCGAGGACCTGGTCGTCATCGGCCGCGGCAAGCTGATCGCGCAGAGCACCACCCAGGAGTTCGTCGACCGCGCCAGCGGTACGACGGTGAAGGTGCGGACGCCGCAGCTCGACCAGTTCGCCGGCGTGCTGAACGCACAGCACCTGACCACCCGGATCGAGGACGTCGAGGACCAGGGCAAGGTGCTGTTCGTCGAAGGCGACCTGACCACCGACCAGATCGGCGAGGCCGCCGCCGCGCACGGCATCGTGCTGCACGAGCTGACGCTGCAGCGCGGTTCGCTGGAGCAGGCATTCATGCAGATGACCGGTGACTCGGTCGAGTACCACGCGCACGAGGAGATCGCCGCTGTGACCTCGCTCGACGCACCCGACGCCGCCGGGGTGGCCGCGGGTCCGAAGGAGGACAACTGACATGTCGGTGATCGCTGTCGAGCGCATCAAACTCTTCTCCACCCGCTCACCGTGGTGGTGCATGATCGTCGCCGCCGTGCTGACTCTTGGCCTGGCCGCGCTGGCATCCGGGTTCAGTCAAGGCCCGGTGACCATCGGCCTCACCCAAGGCGGAGCGCAGCTCAGCCAGATGGTCATGATGGTGATGGCGGCCCTCGCGGTCACGACGGAGTACCGGTTCGGCACCATCCGGACCAGCTTCCAGGCCGTCCCGCAGCGCACTGCGCTGCTGCTCGGCAAGACCGCGGTGGTCGCCGGGCTGTCGGCTCTCGTCGGGCTGATCGCGTCGTTCGGCGCTTGGGGTATCGGCAACATCTTCAAGGACGGCGCGGACCTGTCGATCAACACCGCCGGGGAGTGGCGGCTGCTGGCCGGTCAGGGCCTGGTGTTCGCGCTGTCCGCGGTGATCGCGGTGGCGGTCGGCATCCTGATCCGGCAGAGCGCCGGTGCGATCGCGATCCTGATCCTGTGGCCGCTGCTGGTCGAGAACCTGTTCAACCTGATCCCGAAGATCGGCGACGACATGTCGCGGTGGTCGCCGTTCCAGAACGCCGGCTCGTTCCTGAACCAGGGGCAGGACTTCGGGGTCAACGGTCCGCAAGCCGACGCGCAGTACGCGATGGGGCCGTGGTGGGCCTTGCTGTACTTCGCCGGCTGGGCGGCCGCGTTGATGACGATCGCCCTGGTGTCGGCGAGCAAGCGCGACGCATGACAAGGCCACCCCGGTCGAAGGTTGAGGGGCCCTTGACCGGGGCAGGGGCCCGGCCAGGCTGAGGGGTCCTGGTCGCGACGGCCCGTGGTGCATCCGGTCTCCGGATGAACCACGGGCCGTTTCCCATCCTGATTCGGCGCTGGCCGGGTGGCCCGCCGACGGTTTACGGTGCCGCGCATGACGGACTGGGCGCGGGTGCGGGATGCGGGTTTCGAGGTTCCGGAAGGACGGCGGGTGGGCGAGATGGTGGCCGAGTTGGCCGGGATGCTGCGGTCGCCGGATCCCGTCGTACGGGATCGGCAGGCGTACTCCGTGCTGGCGACCTGGATCGGGCGCGGCGTGCTGTCGACCGACGAGCTGCGGGCGCTCGGCGACGAGATGGTGCTGCGGTTCACCGACCCGGAGATCCAGGCGCGGACGTTCGCTCCGCTGATCCTGGACTCGATCGTGACCGCCGGCGTCTTCGAACCGAGCTGGGTGCCGCCGTTCGAGCGCTGGTACGTCGCCGAGGAGGACCTCCGGGGGTACGACGAGAAACTCGGCTGGTTGCACGCGGTGGCGCATGGTGCGGACCTGCTCGGGGCCCTCGGGCAGCACGCGGCGGTGGAGCCGGTGCAGATGCTGCGGCTCGGCATCGGGCGGTTGCTGACGCCGACGCCGTACGTGCTGCGGGACATGGAGGACGACCGGCTCGGGTACGCGCTCGCGGCGACGCTGACGCGCGACGACCTGACCGGCAGCGACGCGACCGACTGGCTGGACCCGGCGATCCGGCAGCTGTCGAACCCGCCGGCCGAAGGGATCACGCCCGAGGTGACGAACACGATCCGCACGCTGCGGGTGCTGTACGTGCTCGCCGACCACGGTCTGCGGGTCGGGGATGCGAAGAAACTCACACGGATTCCGCAGGCCGATCAGGTCAAGACAAAGCTCGCGGACGTGCTCCGGGTCGTCACGCCGTACTATCTCTGAGCCTGAAGTGGTCGGCGGCAACGACCTGCAGAGGTATGACGCATCCGACTTTCGTCTGGACTTTCCCTGAATCCTCCCCGAGGAACGGCGAGTCGTAGTCCAGGGCGGAGTACAGGTGGTTTCAGGTGGCAGTGGAGACTCGGTCCGTGACAAGGTCTCTGCTGGCACGCCATGGCCCCCTCCCATGGTGGAGCCAACGCCACTACCGGAGTAGTGCCAACACCATCAGATCTGGTCCCCGGCGAGGTTAGCTTTGGTTACACAGCCGCTGGGGGCAGCGGGTTTCAGAGAGGGCGCGTGGAAGTCATGGTTGCGACATACCTGAAGAGATGGGTGGGCAACCGCATTCTCAACAGGACCACCCGCAAGGGTGGCCTCGACCTGTCGAAGATGCGGATGTTCCCGCGCCAGGTCTCGATGCCGTTGCGCCGCGAGGGGCTCGATCCGGTCCCCGAGCTGGCTCAGGTGCGCGAGACCGAGCCGGTGCACAAGCTGGCTCATCTGTTCGGGCTGAACGTCTTCGTCGTGAGCGGTCATGCCGAGGCGAAGGCCGTGCTCGCCGACAGCACGAACTTCAGCAACGACATCCGGCCGCTGGTCGGCTCGGACCCGAACAAGCCGTCCGAGGGCATCGGGGGGCTCGGGTTCACCGATCCGCCGGACCACACCCGGCTGCGGAAGCTGCTGACGCCAGAGTTCACCAAGCGCAAGCTGGCCCGGCTGGAGCCGGCGATCGAGAAGATCGTCAACGACCAGCTGGACCTGATGGAGGCCAAGGGCCCGGTCGCCGACATCGTCGCGGACTTCGCCTTCAACGTGCCGTTCCTGCTGATCGCGGACCTGCTCGGCGTCGAGGAGTCCGACCGCGATCGCTTCCGTGCGCTCGGGCCGGCCCGGTTCGACCTGTCCGGCGGCGGCATCGGGGTGTTCGGGTCGGCGTCGGAGTCGCGGGACTTCCTGTTCGAGATCGTCCGCAAGCAGCGGGAGAACCCCGGCGAGGGGCTGATCGGGTCGATCATCCGTGAGCAGGGGGACGACCTCGACGACATCGAGCTCGGCGGGCTGGCGGACGGGGTGTTCCTGGGCGGGTACGAGACGTCCGCGAGCATGCTGGCGCTGGGCACGCTGGTGCTGTTGCGCGACCCCGCGAACTTCGAGCGGATCCGCAACGAGCCGGCCGCGGTCGACGTGATCGTCGAGGAGCTGCTGCGGTACCTGACCGTGGTGCAGGTCGCGTTCCCGCGGTTCGCCCGGCACGACCAGGAGCTGTTCGGTCAGCAGGTGAAGAAGGGCGATCTGGTCGCGGTGTCGCTGTCCGGCGCGGATCGGGACAAGAAGGTCTTCGGCGAGGACGCCGAGGACTTCTACCCACGCCGTACGGTGTCGTCCGCGCATCTGGCGTTCGGCCACGGCATGCACCGGTGCGTCGGCGCCGAACTGGCCCGGATGGAGCTCCGCGCGGCGTTCACGGCCCTCGCGCACCGCTTCCCGGACCTGTCACTGGCCGTCCCCGAGGAACAGCTCCGCTTCCGCGACTTCTCGATCGTGTACGGCGTCGAGTCCCTGCCCGTCCGCCTCCACGCCTCCCCCGCCGAACAGGTCGCCGGCTGACCCGTGACAGCGGACTACGTGGCCAGCCTCCCTCGGAAGCGGATGGCGGCGGGTGTCCTGTTCCGGTCGTCCGACGGGCGGGTCCTCCTGGTCGAGCCGTCGTACAAGCCCAACTGGGAGATCCCCGGCGGCGCAGTCGAAGCTGACGAGTCGCCATGGGCCGCTGCGGCGCGCGAGCTGTTGGAGGAACTCGGCACTGAACGTCCGCTGGGACGCCTGCTGGTCGTCGACCACGTGCACCCGTACGACGGACGGCCGGACGCCATGGTCTTCGTCTTCGACGGAGGTGTCGTGACTGACGCTGACGTCGCGGCCTTCACGTTCTCTGACGGCGAGATCCTGTCGGCCGGCCTGTACACGCTGGCGCAGACCCGCACCCTCGGCAAGCCAATGCTCGCAGCCCGCCTCGAAGCCGCTGTCGAGGCGGTCGAGGAAGGCATCGTTGCCCTCTGCGAACACGGCAAGCGCGTGGCTTAACGCCCTACACCGAACCAGCCCTCCCTGACGCGCCACTCCTCCCCAAACCAGTTCGGGGCGTCCTACCCTCCCGAATCGAGCAGTCCGCCTCCCCAGTTCACGCACAGAGCGTCCCCAAACCGGTTTGGGGAGTCTTGCCCTCCCGAATCGGGCAGTGCGGCTCCCCGGTTCGCGCACAGAGGCGCCCCCAAACCGGTTTGGGGAGGCTTTCGATCGGGGCTGGGGAGGGCGTCTGCACGATTCGGGAGGGTAGGACTCCCCGCGCGCCTCACCCTGTTACGCCTGGGTGATCGCGTTGCTTCGGGGCTGGTTGGTAAGTGAAGACCCTGTACGCCGAGTGTGGTTCTTGTGGCACTAGGTGGCCGTTGGCTGGATCAGGTCGTGACAGGACCGGGGGTGGGTGGTCACAATGGGCGGTCCGGCCCGAGGTGCGGGTGACGGAAACAGGGAAAGGCCGTCGCGGTATGGGGAATGGCGAGATGGCGGCGGACGATGCGCTGACCGCACGGATCGCCGCCGCGATGACCGCGGCCCAGTCGGGTGGGCATGCGACGGCGGCAGCGGAGATCGACGCGATCCGGGCCGAGCTGGGCGGCGTCCCGAGCTACACCTTGGCGGCCGCGGAGTACGTCCGGGGCGTGACCGCCCACCATGCCAGTGACGCCGACGAGGCACTCAGAGCGGTCGACGCCTGTATCGAGATCGCCCGAGCGATCGACGAACCGGGCTGGGAAGCGAACGCCCTGCCGATCCGCATCATCAACCTCGCCCGCAGCGGCCGCGGCGGTGACACGGTCAACGACCTGGTCGCCGCTGAAGCAGCCCTGAACCGCACCAGGGACGCCGGCCTGACCGCCTGGGCGCACACCGGCCTCGGCTACGCGTACGACGTCCTGCGGCTCTTCGAACTGTGCATTCCGCATTACGAGCTCGCCGCCCAGCTGGACGCGGACGTGTTCGAGTTGGCGGAGTCGCAGGCGATCGACCGGCTGAACCTCGCCGAGACGTACCTGCGCTGGGCGCACGAGCTCGAACGCCTCGGCGATCCTTTGTATACGAAGGAGATCGAGGAACGCCTGGCGTCGGCGGCGTACTGGGCGCGCGAAGCCGAGCGAGTCGTGGTCGACGACGAGACCCAGGAGTTCTGGAAACTCAGCGCGCGGCTGTGGATCGCCGCCGCCGCGACCGCCGAGAACCCGGACCAGGCGGTCGCCGACCTGACCGAGCTCCGCGACGAGATCAGCAAACTGGGCGAGACCGAGCGGCTCGCGATCGCCGGCGCCTACCTGGCCCGCGCCGTGCAGGCGCAGGGAAAGTCCGAGGAGGCCAAGGCCGCGGCGGACCGGGCGGCCGACGACCTGATTCCGTTGGCCGACCCATCGACCCACGTCCTGGTGCTGCAGACCCGTTCAGAGATCGAGGCGGTCGACGGTACGGCGGGTGCCGTGGCGGGCCTGGCCTACGCGCGATCGGTGGCGCGGGGCTGGTGGAAGGAGCGGCAGCGCGCGCTGAACGCCGTACGGCATGCGCTTGCCGCGCACGACCTGCCGGCCCGGCACGACGCCGAGTGGCACGCGGCGCGGCAGGATCCGCTGACCGGGGTGGGGAATCGCCGGGCGCTGGACGAGCGGCTGACCGCGGCCCGGGACTCGGGCCGGGCGGTGACGTTGCTGGCGATCGACGTGGACGATCTGAAGCTCGTCAACGACACGTTCGGGCACGCCTGCGGGGACGAATTGCTGCAGGTTGTTGCAAATCTGCTGGTAGAACAGGCGCGAGCGACCGATGCCGTGATTCGATCAGGTGGCGACGAGTTCTTCGTGGTGCTCGACCAGCCGGACGCCAAGGGCGGTGCCCAGCTGGCCGAGCGGATCCGGGTCGCCGTCGAGGCGATCGCGGCGACCACGGAAACACCGTGGCTGCGCCGGCTCGGGTTGAGCCTCGGGTACAGCGCAACTGCCGAAGGAATCGCCGTGGAGCAGTTGATCTCCCGGGCGGACGAGCGTCTGTACCGGGAGAAGCGCCGAAGGAGGTCATCTGGAAACCCTGCGCCTACTGCGCGGCACTCGGCGGGCACCTCGCCGAGCGGGAGCGAAGGGAACGATGAAACCACATCGACCCCTCCGCTCCCGCTCACCGAGGCACTCCGCCGAGCACCTGCTCGCGACGGCGCAGGGTTCCCAGATGACCTCAAGAAGTGACGAAGGGTGGGGAGGTGTGGTGCCGGAGACGTCCGGGGTGACGACGCGGATCGCGGCGGCGATGACGAGGGCGCAGTCGGGCAATCCGGCCGAGGCAGCGCTCGAGCTGAACGCGCTGCTCGCCGAGCTGGGCCCGGAGCCCACCCACGAACGGGCCGCCGCGGAGTACGTGCGAGCCGTCGCGGCGCATCACGCCACCGACTCGGTCGAGGCGCTGGACGCGGTCGACAGTTGCATCCGGGTGGCGCGCGCGATCGACGAGCCGGGCTGGGAAGCGAACGCGATCGCGCTTCGGATCGTCACGCTGATCCGGACCGGCGAGGGCGGTGACTCGGTTGCCGACCTGGTCGCCGCGGAGAACGCGCTCTCCCGGACCCGCGACCTCGGCCTGGCAGGCTGGGCGCACACCGGCCTCGGCTACGCCTACGACCTACTTCGGCTGTACGAGCTGTGCATCCCGCACTTCGAGCTCGCCGCCGAGGGCGACCACGACCCGCTCGGCCTGCCCGAGGCACCGTCGATCAACCGGCTGAACCTCGCGGAGTCGAACCTGCGCTGGGCCCACGAGCTCGAGCGGCTCGGCGACACGTCGTACGACGAGGAGATCAAGGAACGCCGGCGCGCCGCGCACCGCTGGGCCGGCGAGGCGGTCGAGGTGATCCTCGCCGCCGACCTGCTCGGGTACTGGCCGATGGCCGGGCGGATGTGGCTCGCGGCGAGCAACGACACCGCGGATGCGGGCGAGGCGGCCGTGATCCTGAAGGACTGCCGGGACCAGCTGGCCAAGCTCGGTGATCTCGAGCTGGCTGCGATCGCGGGCGCGTACCTGGCCAAGGCGTACCTGGAGTGCGGGCGGATCGGTGAGGCGATGGACGCCGCGGACCGGGCGGCGAGCGACCTGCCGCCCACGTCCGATCCGCCCGTGGAGGCGTTGGTCCGGCACACCGCCGTACAGATCAGTGCGGAGTCCGGGGACGCTGGTGCGTCCTCCGGGCTGCAGTACGCGCGGGCGATCAGCCGGGGCTGGTGGGCGGAGCGGTTGCGTGGGTTGTACGCCGTACGGAGCGCACTGGCCAACCACGAGCTCTCGATCCGGCACGATGCCGAGTGGCGCGCTGCGCGTGAGGATCCGCTGACCGGCGTGGGGAATCGGCGTGCGCTCGACGAGCGGATGTCGGTGGCGCAGGACTCCGGCCGCTCGATCGCGGTGATCGCGATCGACGTGGACAATCTGAAGGTGATCAACGACAGCTACGGGCACGCCAGCGGCGACGAGGTGCTCCGGCGGGTCGGGACACTACTGACCGAGCAGTGCCGCGCGGAGGATGTCGTGGCGCGCGCGGGCGGGGACGAGTTCGTCGTCGTACTCGACAACCCGGACGAGCGTGGTGCGCCTGAGCTGGTCGAGCGGATCAAGTCCGCGGCGGATCGTGAGGCGGTGCGGGCCGAGGAGCCGTGGTTCGCGCTGCTGAGGTTGAGCGTCGGGCAGGCGAGCAGCACGGACGGTACGGCGGTTGCGGAGCTGCTGACGGAGGCGGATCGGCGCATGTACGCCGAGAAGCGCCGACGCCGGCGCCCCGCTCAGTAGGTTAGGAAGCCTTCTATTACGAGGTTTCTGATCTGTGGGAGGTAGTCGGCCAGTACGTCGACCACCGGGCGGTCCATGAGGTCGGCCAGCGCGGCGAGGATCTGTCCGGTGCTCAGGTCGCCGTCGCACGCGCCGACGAAGCCGGCCATCACAGTGTCGACCTGCTCGGCTCTCCGCATGCCACGCTGCCGTCGGAGCACGATCGTGGCAGGGTCCTCGGCTCCTGGCTGCCCGGTGGTCTCCTGGATGACGTCCTCGGCCACGCGCAGGTGCAGAGCGGTGAGGTCGGCCGGGAGGCCTTCGAGGCGTTCGAAGCGGTGCAGGACGTGCGGGCCGATCGGGCGCTCGATCTCGTACGGCCAGGCCTCCGCGGCGAGGGATCCTTCCACATTGTGCAGGGTGATCCAGCCCATGCCGATCGCCTCGACGTTGTGCTCTTCGAGGTAGCGCATCCATTCGTCGTACCTGGTGGTGTACTGCGGTGTGCCGTGCAGACCGGCGTCGCGGAGCCAGAGCTCGACGTACTCGGACGGGTCGAGTTGCTCGCGCTGGACTGCCCAGGCGGAGCGGTCGCCCGTCCAACCAGCGATGCGGTCCTGCCAGTCCTCGCCGCGGACACAGGTCCAGTTGGCGAGCAGTTGGCACCATCCGCCGTCGGTGAGGTGATCCGGCGCCTGGCGGACAAGCTGCTCGACCACACCGTCGCCGATGAACTCGGTCTCGCGGTACGTGAGATCGCCGCCCGGCGGGGAGATCACGTACGGCGGGTTGCTGACGATCAGGTCGAAACGCTCGCCGCGGACGGGTTCGTACAGGCTGCCGTCGCGGAGATCGAGGTCGATGTGGTTCAGCGCGGCCGTGGCTTTGGCGAGTTGAAGGGCGCGCGGGTTGACGTCGGTGGCTGTCAGCTGGTTGACGTGGTCCGCGAGATGCAGCGACTGAATGCCACACCCGGTGCCGATGTCGAGCGCCCGGTCAGCCTTGATCGGGACGGTCAGGTGGATGAGGCTGAGGCTGGCCGGCGCGATGCCGAGCACATACTCCGACCGCATCGTCTCCCGCCGCCCGTCGAGCCCCGGCGTGAGATCCGCCACCACCCACCAGTCCCGCCCATCCTCCGCAAACGGCCTGATATCCAGCACCGCCCGCACCTCGCCGCCACTACGTTCCAAGATGCCCAAAGCAACCAGATCAATCCCCGGAAACGCCTTCTCTACAAGGCTTTCGGGAACCGTCCGCTGGAGGAGGAACAACCGGATCATCGTGTCGAGCGCATCGCCCGATGTGGTACGACGAGCCGCCGCCGCAGTCTCGTTCCGCGCCAACGCGGCGTTCGCCTGTACGCCGAGCTGCTCGGCAACCCCGTCCGTGGTGTACCCCGCGCCGGCAAACGCCGTACGCAGCCCCTCAACCACCTGCCCCGTCAGTTCCCGCATGCCCACATCCTCGCACTCCGGGCACTTGCCTACTGAGCTGGAGGGTTGCCCCCTGAGATTTCCGGTGGGCAACCCTCCAACTGTGGGGGCTAGGGGGTGCAGGTGAGTATGGCGTCGGCCCAGTCTGCGTGGTCGCTGGTGTTGCCGTCGCCGCCGTCGGTTACCTGGAGGGTGAGGGTTTTGGGCGCCGGTGACGTCGACCGTGGTGGTGGCGGTCGGGGAGGTGCCGGTCAGTTGGTCCGACGTGTAGCGGGCGGTGCCGTCGGTCAGGATCTTGAAGGTGACCTTGCCGCGGTCCTCCATCTCGTCGTCGATGCCCAGTTTGCTGGTGAAGCTCGTGCAGTTGCCGCCGAGTCGGACGCTCACCGACGAAGGAGCGTGAGCGCCCAGACCCTTCGCGTACTGGACGCCGTCGAGCGTGATCGGGCCGCCGTCGCCGGCTGCGTCCTCGCCGTTGCTGTGGTCGCGCTCGACCGGGCCCCACCCGTTGGTGGAGTCAAGGAACTCGAGGTCGCTGACCCAGTTCTCGCCGGTCGGTGCCGGCGGCAACGGCTTGTCGGCGATCGTGGCCGCGAAGAAGCCCAGTCCGCCGCCCGGCAGCTTGATCGCCTTCACGGTCTTCCCGGGATCGAGCGGTACGGCGGTGTAGAACACCCGGTAGTCCGTCGTCGTGTTGCTCAGCCCGGCCGCCGTGTACCGCCCCTTGACCGAGACGGCCAGCTTGGCGCCACCCGTCGTCGGATCCTGACAGCACCAGTTCGGCAACTGGAACGTGCCCTCGGACGTCGACCCGTCGGTGTAGATCACCGTCACCGTCCCGCGGGCGTTCAGGCTCGCGCCGGCGCCTAGCAGTGCTAGATGTGATCCGGTCCCCGACACGAGGATCGGAGCCGACTGGTTCTTCACGAGGTTCGGCGTACCGGGCGCGCCGCTCGGCCAGGTGAAGTCGGCGCCCTGCACGTTCACGGTCGCGCCAGGTGTGTACCCGGCCGCCGCCAGCGCCTCGCCGTTGAAGCTGTTGCCCGACCCGTCGAAGTTCCCTTGCTTGTACGTCGATGCGTCGCTCACCCCGACCACGTTCGCGGCCTGCGACACCGAGGCGTACGGCAACTGCGCCGTACCTGTCGAGGTGTTCGTGTAACTATTGCCCTGAGCAACGTACGACGCCTTCAACGTCAACGTGAAGCTCGCGGGTTTCACGTCCGCGCCCGGCGTGACCTGCAGCTTGGTCGTCACGGTTCGGCCGGGATCCACCGACGCGAAGGTGTTCGCGCCGCTGACGTTCCACCCGGCCGGCACCTGGACGTCGAGCCGTACGTCGCGCACCGTCGTCGCGGTGCCGTTGCGGAAGGACGCGGTCACCTCGGTCGCCTGACCCGGAGCGTTCCACAGCGACGGCGTGGTGAGCTCAGGCGTTCCGAAGGTGTTCGTGACATCAGGTCCGCCCACTGCGGACGTTCCCGACAGCACCACGACGGCGCTGCGGGAGGTTGGGATCGATGCTGTCTGCACGCGGACGATGCCATTGGCATAAGTGAAGGCAGCCGGGCGCCCGTCGATCGTGACGTTGTGCGGGGCGGAGCCGGTGTGGACGGTCAGCTCGTACGGGCGGGTTGCCGGCTTGCCGTCGTACGACCCGATGCTGGCGCCGATCTTCACGGTCACGTCGCCGCGGCCCTGCGTCGGTGCGTCGACCGCGAACGTCTGCGTCGCGGACTTCCCGGACCGGGTCACGCGATCGTCCTCGTACATCGAGAACGACGACGTCCCGGACGGGTAGATGTCGACGCTCACCCGATCGCCGAAACCCTGCTCGGCGGCCGTGTTGATCCCGGGCTTCCACATCGGCACCACCGCGCCCGCCTTCACGAACAGCGGCAGCGTGTCGAGTGCAGCGTGGTACCCGTTCACAGTCGTCGGGCCCTGGTACACACGGCCCGTCCAGTAGTCGATCCACCGGCCCGCGGGCAGGTAGATCCCGTTCTTCACCTCGTCCGCGCCGTACATCGGCGCGACCAGGAACTCCTTCCCGGCCAGGAACTCGTACTTCGTCGTGTCGTCCCACGTCTTCGGGTCGGTCGGGTACTCCAGCACCAGCGACCGGTTCAGCGGAGCGCCGGTCCGGTGGGCCTCGGCGGCGTACGTGTAGAAGTAAGGCAGCAACCGCTCCCGCAGCTTCAGGTACTTGCGGTTGATCGAGGTGTACGGAGCGCCGTACGCCCAGGGCTGCTTGTACGCCGGGGTCGACCAGCCGGACATCGTCATGAACGCGGGGTTGAACACCTTCCACTGCAGATCCCGCACGTACGACGTCGCGGAGCCACCGAAGATCCCGTCCACATCGCCCGCGCTGTAGGCGATGCCGGAGTTGCCGGACCCGGTGATCGCCGGGATCTGCCACTTGATGGCGTCGAGCGAGCCGCTGTGGTCACCGGTCCACTGCACCGCGCACCGCTGCGCGCCGGCCCAGCCCTCGACCATCCACGCGAACCCGCGGGCGTTGCTGTACTGCTCGATCCCGTCGTGCGCGGTGTCGCAGGCAGTCAGTGCGTACCGGTACCCCGGGCCGACCCACGCGACGTCGAGCTTCCGGACGCGGACACCGGCCTCGCCGACCTCGGCGGGCTGCCGGTCCAGGTTCGACTGCGTCCACAGACCCATCTGGATGTTCCGTGCCCGCAGGTCGTCACCGGCCTGCTTCAGCGCCGGGATGTCCCGCTTGCCCCACCAGGTGCCGTCGACCTGCTCGGACTCGGTGTTGGCGGAGTACCCGCAGCCGTAGTCGTCGTTGACGAGCATCCAGCCGCCCGGCATGTCCTCGTCCTTGAAGCGCTGCGCGACCTTGACCGCGTCCAGCGTCGTCACCTTGTCCGGGTTGACCTTCCAGTCGTTGCTGGGATCCGGATCCGTCCCGTAGTGACCGCGGTTGTAGCAGTCCGAGTCGCCGTACTCGAGCCCGTAGATCGGCGGCATGAACGGCCGGCCGGTGAGCTCGGTGTAGCGGTCGAGCGAGGTCTTGAGGTCGCCGATGAAGTAGTACGCGTCGAACCGCTTCTCGTCGTGCGTAGTGACAACGGGACTAGTGAAGTTGTAACTACCCGGGCTGAAGGTGTTGCGGAGTACGCCGTACCCCGCGGTGCTCATGTAGTACGGCGAGGCGTTCGGGTTGCCGCCGTCCTCCCAGTTGAAGTCCCGCGAGATCTTGATCGTCTGGTCGCGGTGCGAGAAGCGGCCGTTCTGCATGCCGCCGCCGAAGAACTGCTCGTTCGCGCCGCGGCCGAGGGTCTGGGTGGTGGACGTGTCGGTCCAGGACAGCGGAGTCGCCTCGGCCCACACGAGCTGGCCGTTCGAGCGGTACACCGAGAACTTCAGCGGCTGCTTCTGCGCGCGGACCTCGATCTTCCCGGTGCTCAGCGAGTAGTAGGCGCCGCGGTCCCGCCAGGTCGTCGTCGGTGTCCCGTAATCGGTCTTGGTAACGATCTTCGAGCCTTCACCGGTGTTGGCGGGATCGGTGAAGTTCCCGTCCGGCGCCATCCAAAGCCGGAACACGTCGTCCTTGAGGAAGGCGACCCGAACCTTCGCGGTCCCGGCGCTGAGGGTGTACGTCGCCTGGTCGGCGGAGAACCCGCTGACGTCACCGAGCGTGGTGCCGGCGGCCTGTGCGGAACCGGCCGTGTACACGAGCGCACCGGCTAGCAACGCTAGCGCGATTACTGAACGTTTCATGCGGACAAAGATGCTCACGACTGCCTCACTTCACGCATCAATGAACAAGATGCGCACATTGAAACCCACCGACCGTGGATTGTCATCAGGTCGGCTTCATCAAGTTGAGACAGTGTCGCTATCACGGAGTGAAACGCCGCGATGACGATGAGTCGCATGACGAACAGGCGTCCCACCAGCCCCAGCGGCCACGTCTTCACCAGACGTCATGTCCTGTCGGCCGGTGTGCTGGCCGGTTTGGCGGCGGGTGTCGCGGCGGCGACGCCGGACCGGGCCCAGGCCTCGCCGTTCGATCCGGCGACCCGGGACAGCTTCGACGCCGGATCCCGAGGCAGCCTCGACCCGGAGCGGGCCGAGCGGATCCGGCCGTCCGGCGATCCGGACTTCCACCCGGTGAAGTTCAGGCTGCCGATGCCGACCGGGCGCAAGGCACTCGGGACGACGGCGATCCACCTGATCGACAGCTCCCGCCCGGATCCGAGCATGCCGAGCGGGCAGCGGGAACTGATGATCACCGTCTGGTACCCGGCGGGCATGTTCGGCCAGGCACCGTTCGCGAAGTACATGCCGTCGAGGACCGCGGTCGAGGTGGACGACCTGTGGACGGGTGACTACGGACTCGCCCTGCCGAGCGGTTCGTTCGACTTCGCGAACACCGAGACGCATGCGCGTGTCGACGTACCGATGCAGCGGATGCGGCATCCCGTCGTACTGTTCTCTCCCGGCTACCAGTACAGCCGGTTCGTGAACACCGCGCAGGTGGAGGATCTGGCCGCCCGCGGGTACGTCGTGGTGACGATGGACCACTCGCACGAGACGCCGGTGGAGTTCCCCGGCGGGCGGTTCCTGCCCGGCGCGCCGACCGCGGAGCCGGCCGGTCCGGCGGAGATCCGGAAGGCGGTCGAGACCCGGACCGCGGACGCGCGGTTCGTGCTGGACCAGTTGGAGCGGCTCGCCCGCGGCGAGAACATCGATGCCGAGGGCAAGGATCTCCCCGACGGGCTGGCGGAGGGGCTGGAGCTGCGCAAGATCGGCATGTTCGGGTTCGCGCTCGGCGGTTACACGGCCGCGAACACGATGCTCGAGGACGAGCGGGTGCTGGCCGGGCTCGACCTGGACGGCACGTTGCAGGACGACCGGCTGAAGGGCCCACTCGGCGAGGTCGCGGAGAGAGGGCTGGACCGGCCGTTCCTGCTGTTCGGCTCGGCCGAGACGCAGCGGACCGATCCGGGCAAGGAGTACTACGACAGGTCGTGGGCGAGTTTCTGGGAGGCGCAGCGCGGCGGGAAGCTGAACCTGACGCTGGCGGGCACGAAGCAGCGGGCGTTCACCGACTACCAGTTCATCTTCTCCCAGCTCTTCCATGACATCTACGGCGAGGACCCGATCATCACATCGGTGATGAAGGCGCTGGTGGGCAGCGCCAAGCCGGCGCGGAGCGTGCTCGCCCAGCGCGAGTACGTCGCCGCTTTCTTCGACCGGACGCTGCGCCGCCGCCCGTCTCTTCTGCTGCGCGGAGACTCCTCCAAATTCCCCGAGGTCCGCTTCACCCGCTGAGACGGCGTACGCTCGTTAGGCGCCCCAGGGCAGTCTGTGGCAGTCTCGCGACGCGCGGTGACGGTGGGTTGTTCGCCACTTTCTGGAACCCTGAGGGGCATAAAGGGGGCCGCAGCGGTTACCGTGCGTTGAGAAATGCGTTGCCGTCGGCCGTACCCTGTCCTCGGACGGGCTACGCCCGTCTGTGCCCGGGGGAACAGACGACGACTGTGTTTGTTTTTTTGGGAGAGGCGTTGTCGGCAGGACGAGAGTAGGGAGCGCAGTGGCAGGGGCAGCAGGGACGAAGACAGCCGCAGGGACCCGTCTGGTGATCGTCGAGTCGCCGAAGAAGGCGCGGATGATCGCCGGTTTCTTGGGGTCCGGGTACGTGGTGGAGTCCAGCTTCGGCCACATCCGCGACCTGCCGAGCGGGGCGGACGAGATCCCCGCCAAGTACAAGGGCCTCCCGTGGGCCCGGCTCGGCGTGAACGTCGAGGACCACTTCGACCCGCTGTACGTCGTGCCCGCCGACAAGAAGGCCCAGATCCGCAAGCTCAAGGACCTGCTCAAAGGCGCCGACGAGCTCTTCCTGGCGACAGATGAGGACCGCGAGGGCGAGGCGATCGCCTGGCACCTGCTGGAGGAGCTGAAGCCGACCGTCCCGGTCAAGCGGATGGTCTTCCACGAGATCACTCCGAAGGCGATCCAGGACGCGGTCGGCAACGCCCGCGACATCGACGAGGACCTGGTCGACGCGCAGGAGGCACGCCGGATCCTCGACCGGTTGTACGGCTACGAGGTCTCGCCGGTGCTGTGGAAGAAGGTCATGCCGAAGCTGTCGGCGGGCCGGGTGCAGTCCGTTGCGATCCGGATGGTGGTGGACCGCGAGCGCGAGCGGATCGCCTTCCGGAGTGCGTCGTACTGGGACCTCGACGCCACGCTGGACGCCGGTGAGAGCCGGACGCCGCGGCAGTTTCCCTCCCGCCTGGTCTCGGTGGACAGCAAGCGGGTGGCGCAGGGCCGCGACTTCAGCTCGACCGGTGAGCTCAAGGGCGCGAACACGGTTCATCTGAACGAGCAGACCGCGACCGCGCTTGCGTCCGCGCTGCGTGACTCGCAGTTCACCGTCCGGTCGATCGAGTCCAAGCCGTACACCCGCAAGCCGTACGCGCCGTTCCGAACCACCACGCTGCAGCAGGAGGCCGGCCGCAAGCTCGGCATGTCCGCGTCGCAGACCATGCAGGTGGCCCAGCGGCTGTACGAGAACGGCAACATCACCTATATGCGTACCGACAGTGTCACGCTGTCGGACACCGCGATCACCGCGGCCCGGGCCCAGGTCCGGGAGCTGTACGGCGCGTCGTACCTGCCGGACAAGCCGCGTGTCTACACCTCCAAGGTGAAGAACGCCCAGGAGGCGCACGAGGCGATCCGGCCGGCCGGCGAGGTCTTCCAGACCCCGGCGCAGACCGGTCTGAGCGGTGCCGAGTTCCGGCTCTACGAGCTGATCTGGATGCGGACGATCGCGTCCCAGATGAAGGACGCGGCCGGGAACAGCGTGTCGATCAAGATCGACGCGACCGCCTCCAGCGGTGAGAAGTGCGAGTTCACGTCGTCCGGCCGGGTGATCACGTTCCACGGGTTCCTCAAGGCGTACGTCGAGGGACAGGACGACCCGTCCGCCGGGAGCGACGACCAGGAGACCCGGCTGCCCAATGTCGAGGAGGGCGATGTCCTGCCCGCGATCGACGTTGTCGCCTCGGGCCATGAGACCAAGCCGCCGGCGCGCTACACCGAGGCCACGCTGGTCGGCGGGCTGGAAGAGCGCGAGATCGGGCGGCCGTCGACGTACGCCTCGATCATCGGCACGATCCAGGCCCGCAAGTACATCTACAAGAAGGGCCAGGCGCTGGTTCCGGCCTGGCTGGCGTTCGCGGTCGTCCGGCTGCTCGAGGAGCACTTCACCCGGCTGGTGGACTACGCGTTCACCGCGACGATGGAGGACGTGCTCGACGAGGTCGCGGCCGGTGACCTGCAGCGTGAGGGCGTGCTGTCCCGGTTCTACTTCGGCGACGACAACCTCGAGGGCCTCAAGTCGATGGTGACCGACCTGGGCGACATCGACGCCCGGGAGATGTCGACGTTCCCCGTCGGCGGCGACGACAGCGGGATCGTCGTCCGCGTCGGACGGTACGGGCCGTACGTCGAGGACAAGGACGAGCGGCGCGCGAACGTGCCCGAGGACCTGCCGCCGGACGAGCTGACCGTCGACAAGGCGAAGGAGCTGCTGGAGCAGCCGTCGGGTGTCGAGCACGAGCTGGGTACGGCGCCGGACACCGGGCTGAAGGTCGTCGCGAAAGCGGGGCGTTTCGGGCCGTACGTGACCGAGGTCCTGCCGGAGGACGCGCCGAAGAGCGCGAAGCCGCGGACCGGGTCGCTGCTGAAGTCGATGACGTTGGAGTCGATCGGGCTCGACGACGCGATGAAGCTGCTGTCGCTGCCGCGCGTGGTCGGGAAGGACCCGGAGTCCGGTGACGAGATCACCGCGCAGAACGGGCGCTACGGGCCGTACCTGAAGAAGGGCACGGACTCGCGGTCGCTGTCGTCCGAGGAGCAGATGTTCGACATCACGCTCGAGGAGGCGCTGGCGATCTACGCCGAGCCGAAGCAGCGCGGCCGGCGGGCCGCCGCGCCGCCGCTGAAGGAGCTGGGCGAGGACCCGGAGTCCAAGAAGCCCGTCGTGGTGAAGGAGGGTCGCTTCGGGCCCTATGTCACCGACGGGGAGACGAACGCGACGCTCCGCAAGGACGACTCGGTCGAGACCATCTCGCTGCTGCGTGCGGCCGAGCTGCTGGCGGAGAAGCGCGCCCGCGGTCCGGTGAAGAAGACGGCGAAGAAGGCGGCCAAGAAGACCGCGGCCAAGAAGACCGCGGCCAAGAAGACGACCGCCAAGAAGACGACTGCTGCGAAGAAGGCGGCGGCGAAGAAGACCGCCGCCAAGAAGACGACCGCCAAGAAGACGGCTGCGAAGAAGAGCTGACCGGCCTCAGCCGCCGACGCTGAAGAAGCCGCGGATGATGAAGTACAGCACGAACGCGAAGAGCGCGATGAAGAGGATCGTGACCGGCACCGCCACCCACAGCGGCGGCCGCCGGGCGCGGACCGAGGCGCCGGTGGTCTGGCTGACCACCTCCTTCGCGACGACGCGGCCGTTGCGCCACTTCCCGGCGACGGTCACCTCTTCGCCGTCGGCGACCTGACCCTCCAGCGACGGTCCGCGCAGCTCGACCAGCACAGGCTGCAATTGCTTGCCGACGGCGTCGTGCTGCTCGAGCTGGAAGGTCAGCACCTGGACGGAGCCGTTCTCACCGCGCAGCTCGGAGCGGAACTGAACGTTCCGCACCACACCGCTCAGCTCGGCGGCGCCGCGGCGTACGACGGCGTTCGACTGATCACTCATCGCAGTTCCCCAAGGTGTGAGACGTCGTACGCGGAAAGTACATTGGTTTGGGTGCTCACCGGGGGACGGCTCGGTAGCTGAAGCCCGATTGCAAAGGAGCGCCTGTGACGAGTGCGGTGGAAGTCAGCGCGCAGCGGTTGCGGGAGCGGGGGGAGCGGGTCACTCCGGCGCGGCTCGCGGTGGTCGAGGTGCTGGCCGGCACCGAGGAGCACCTGAGCGCCGAGCAGATCGGTGAACGCGCCGAGCAGCTTCGTCCGGGGATCCACCGCGCCACCGTCTATCGGGCGCTCGACGCGCTGGGTGAGTTCGGTCTCGTCACACATGTGCATCTAGGTCGGGCGGGTACGACGTACCACCTCGCCGGGGACCTCGCGCCGCGGCACCTGCACCTGCGCTGCTCCGAGTGCGGGACCGTGTACGACGCGCCCGGCGACGTCCTGGAGTCCGCCCGGAAGAAGCTCGCCCGCGAACTCGGCTTCCATCTGGCTCCCGAGCAGGTGGCACTCGTCGGGGTCTGTAAGGACTGCCAGTAGCCGGGTGGCCCACTGCGGTCACATCTGTCCATATCTGTTCATCAGTGTGGATTCATGAATAGAGTTGGCTTAGGGTCAGGGTCTGTGACCTATGTCGAAGACTTTGCTGCCGGTGAGAACGTGCTGGCGCCGCGGGCCTGGCTGGATGACGACTCCGGGCGTGTGGCCCTCAGCGGGGACTGGAGCTTCCGGCTGTCCCCGACCGTGGCGGACGCGCCGGACGACCTGAAGGACCCGGACATCTCCGGCTGGGACACGATCGCGGTGCCGGGCCACTGGCAACTGAGCGGGTACGGCGCGCCGGCGTACACGAACGTGGTCTACCCGTTCCCGCTCGAGCCGCCGTACGTGCCGACCGACAACCCGACTGGCGACTACGTCCGGACCGTGACGGTGCCGGCGGACTTCGAGGGCGCCCGGATCGTGCTCCGGTTCGAGGGCGTGGACTCGCGGTTCGCGGTGTACGTGAACGGCGAACGGGTCGGCTGGTCGTCCGGCTCCCGGCTGCCGTCGGAGTTCGACGTCACCTCGTTGGTTGCTCCGGGCAAGGAAGCGCGGATCGCGGTCCGCGTCCACCAGTGGTCGACCGGCAGCTACGTCGAGGACCAGGACATGTGGTGGCTGTCCGGGATCTTCCGCGAGGTCAACCTGCTCGCGCTGCGTCCGGACGCGCCGACCGACGTCTTCGTCAAGGCCGCGTGGGACCACATCGACGGCGCGGGCACGCTCCTAGTCGAGTCCGACGTACCGGGCACGGTGTCTGTCCCCGAGTTGGGGCTGGAGCTGCCGACCGGCGAGCACACACGGGTCGAGGGTGTGCAGCCGTGGAGCGCCGAGGTGCCGCGGCTGTACGACGCCGTACTGCGGACCGCCGGTGGTGACGTGCGGCTGCGGATCGGGTTCCGGACCGTCGCGATCGTCGACGGAATCTTCACGGTCAACGGCAACCGGGTGCTGTTCAACGGCGTCAACCGGCACGAGTTCCACCCGGACCGGGGCCGCTCGCTGACCGAGCAGGACATGCTGGACGACGTACTGATCATGAAGCGGGCCGGGATCAACGCGGTCCGCACCAGCCACTACCCGCCACACCCGCACTTCCTGTCGCTGTGCGACGAGTACGGGCTGTACGTGATCGACGAGTGCGACCTCGAGACGCACGGGTTCGGGTACGAGCCGGAGCCGCCGAAGCTGCCGAACCCGGTGATGGACGAGCGGTTCCGCGACGACATGGTGCTTCGGATGCGCCGGACCGTCGAGCGGGACAAGAACCACCCGTCGATCGTGATCTGGTCGCTCGGCAACGAGTGCGGGATGGGCGACAACCTCAAGGCGATGTACGACCTGGTCAAGGAGCTCGACCCGTCGCGGCCGGTGCACTACGAGCGCGACCGGGACGCCGAGTTCGTCGACATCTACTCGAGCATGTACACCTCGCCCGCGGGTGTCGCGGAGATCGGCGAGGACACGTCGTCGTACCGAGGACTGCCGTTCATCCTGTGCGAGTACGGGCATGCCATGGGGAACGGCCCGGGCGGGCTGGTCGACTACCGCGAGGTCTTCGAGAAGTACCCGCGCTGCCAGGGCGGGTTCATCTGGGAGTTCATCGACCACGGCCTGCGGACCACGATCGACGGCCGCGAGGTCTACGCGTACGGCGGGGACTTCGGGGAGACGATCCACGACGGGAACTTCGTCTGCGACGGTCTGCTCTTCCCGGACCGGACGCCGTCGCCCGGGATGCACGAGTACATCAAGGTGATCGAGCCGCTGCGGGTCGTTGCTGACGGCAACCGTGTGTCGATCACCAACCGCTACGAGGTCCTCGACACCAGCCACCTGAGCTTCAGCTACGTCGTCGAGACCGAGGGCTCACGTGTTGACGGCGGGAGCCTGCCGGTTCCGGTGATCGCACCCGGCGAGACCGTGACGGTCGAGCTGCCGTCGGTGGATGCCTCGAAGCCCGAGACCTGGGTGACCGTGACCGCTTCGTTGACCGAAGCGACGTCGTGGGCGGAGGCGGGGCACCGCATCGCGTGGGGCCAGCTCCGGCTGGACGAGCCTGCGGCCGCCGAGGTTGTGGTGAACCGTTCTCCGGCCACGGGTGAGGCCGGGATCGACGGGATCACGGTTGCCGGCGTGAAGAACGCTCGGCTGGATGTCTGGCGGGCGCCGATCGACAACGACGCGATCCCCGGTGTCGCGGCGGCCTGGCGCGAGGAAGGGCTGCACCGCGTGCAGCACCGGATCGTGTCGCAGGGCGAGCGCGACGGGGCCTGGGAGGTCGTCACCCGGACCGCGCCGCCGCAGTTGCAGTGGGGCCTGCGCAGCACCTGGCGCTGGACCGCTGTCGAGGACGGCGTTGTGCTCGAGCTGAGCGTCGTACCGGAAGGGCTGTTCCCCGAGGTGCTGCCACGGCTCGGCATCACGTTCGAGCTGCCGAAGGTGCAGCGGGTCGAGTGGTTCGGCACCGGCCCGAACGAGGCGTACGTCGACACCCGCGAGGCCGCCGCAGTCGGCAAGTACTCCGCCACGGTCGCCGAACTGCAGACGCCGTACGTCCGCCCGCAGGAGAACGGCCACCGCATCGACACCCGCTGGGCCACGCTCGACGGCCTGCGGATCGAGGCGATCGACCAACTCTTCGGCCTGACCGTCCGCGACTGGACATCGGCCGACCTGGAGAACGCGAGCCACACCGCGGCCCTCACCCCGGGCGACACCACCCACGTCACCATCGACGTCGCCCAAACCGGCGTAGGCACCGCCGCCTGCGGCCCCGCCCTCCCCGACCGAGACAAGTTGAAGACCGCACCAGCTCAGCTGTCCCTCCGCTTCACCACCCGGTGATTGCCGGACCGCCAGGCCATCACATTTGAGCAAATCGGAGCGGTTCCCGCGGGGAACGCCTCCGGATCGGCCTTTGTGATGGCCCGGCGGTCCGCTTCAGCCTCAAATGGCGATGGTTGGGCGGGGGTGTACTCGGTCGGTTGGTGGGTGGTAGGCCGACCAGGCTTGGGTTAGGCGGTGAGTGGCTTCGGTTAGGTCGGTGGGGTGGGCGCGGAAGTGTAGACGGACGTAGGCGTCGCTGGCGCCGGTGACGTCGAGGCTGGCGCCGGGGAGGATGGCCAGGCCGTGGCGGAGGGCGGTCTGGGCGAAGGACGTGCCGTCGCCGTACGGCAGGCGGGCCCAGATGCACTGGCCGCCTGTCAGAGGTGTGGTGTGCAAGGTGGGCAGGGCCCGGGTCAGCTCGGCAAGTAGGTGGTCGTGGCGGGACTTGAGGGTCTCGTGCAGGGCCGGGCCGTCCAGGAGCGGTAACAGGTGTACGGCAGCCAGCTGGGTCGGGACGTTGCCGCCCAGGTCGTGGACTGCTCGGAGCCGGGCCAAGCGGTTGATCAAGGGCGGCGTTGCCCGGATCCAGCCGATTCGCAACCCGCCCCAGATGCTCTTGCTGAGCGAGCCGATCGAGATCACGGACTCGCCGTACGCCGCTATCGGCGTGGGCAACTTCTCGCCAGGGAACCCGAGGTCGGCCGGCACCTCGTCCTCGATCACCGGGATCCGCGCGCCGGCCACCCGCTGACGGGCGAGTGCGGACATCACAGTGCCGGTCGGGTTGTGGTACGTCGGGATCACGTACGCAAGCGCCGGTCGCCGCTCCCGGATCGCCGCCTCGAGGCCCTCGAGTCCCACCGGCAGACCACGCAGTACGGCGCCTTCCTCCCGGAACACCTCGAGCGCGCCCGGGTACGTCGGCGCCTCGACGAGCACCTGGTCCCCAGGCGACACCAGAGCGTGAGCCAGCAGGGACAGGGCCTGTTGACCGCCGTTCGTCACCAGGATCTGCCGAGGACCGGTTGGTACGCCGCGAGCCGAGTAGCGATCCGCCAGCGCCTCACGGAGTGCCGGGTGACCGTACGGGTAGTAACCGATGTCGTCGGTGACACGGGCGAGCTCTGACGCGATCTTGGCGAACGCCTCCGCCAGTTGCGGCGGCGGATCACCTGGTGCGGCACAGATGGCCAGCAGTACGTCGTCGTCCCGGGCCTCCAGGGAGTCCAGGAAGATCGGGTCGACCGGAGCGTCCTCGACCTGGCCGTTGCGAGGCACGCCGGCCACGCGTGTGCCGCTGCCCTGCTTCCGCGTGATGCGCCCTTCGGCCCGGAGCAGGTCGTAGGCGGCGACCACCGTCGTACGGCCGACTGCCAGCGCACCTGCGAGCGCCCGGTCCGGTGGAAGCAGCACGCCAGGCGGGAGTTCGCCGTCGTCGATCAGTTGCCGCAGGCGGGCCGCGAGCAGCACGTACAGCGGGCCGCGGCCGGACGACCAGCGGCCCAACCGGTCGACTACCTCGATTGGTCTCATCTGCGAACCAATTCTGCCGGATTGGCTCTCCACCGACCAGTGCGAGTCCAGAACGATGGCGGTATGCCGACCTTTCCGAGAAACCCGATCATGTCCCTGACCGCCGAGCAGCCGCGGCACGAACTGGGCGAGAGCTACGGCCCGGACCTCCGGCTCGCGGACCTGCTCACACCCGAACTGGGCGACCTCGAACTCGGCTACGGCACGGCGGCCGGTGACGTGAGGCTCCGTACGGCGATCGCCGACCGGCACGGTGTACGGCCCGAGGACGTGGTCGTCACCGTCGGCGGGATGCACGGGATCTTCCTCCTCGCCTACTTGCTGGAGGGGGAGGTGGTGACGACGGCGCCGCAGTTCCCGATGACGCGCAACGCGTTCGAAACGGTCGGTGCGGCGGTGCGGGTCGTTCCGCTGACCTTCGACGAGGGCTACCGGCTCACTGCGGACGCGGTGCGTGCGGAGCTGACGTCGGAGACCAAGCTGGTGAGTCTGGCAACGCCGCAGAACCCGTCCGGTGTCGCCGTACCGCTGGAGACGCTGCGCGAGATCGTCGAGGCGATGAGCGAGATCTGCCCGGATGCGTACCTGATGGTGGACGAGACCTATCGGAGCGCGGCGTACGGCGACGATCCGATCATGGACACGGCACTCCGGCTCGGGCCGAAGGTGGTGTCCGTCGCGTCGCTCTCGAAGTGTCACGGCGCGGCGGGGTTGCGGATCGGGTGGGTGATCAGCACGGACAGCGGCCTGGTCGAGCAGTTGACGACGGCGAAGTTCAGCACGGTGGTGTCCGCGTCCACGGTCACGGAGGCGCTGGCGATTCGCGTGTTCGAGCAGGAGGACGAGATCCTCGCCGTACGGCGGCCTTGGCTGGAGCAGAACCTGCTGATCACGCAGGACTGGGTGAACGCGAACAATGAGCTCGTCGAGTGGGTTCGGCCGGATGCCGGGGCGTTGTGCGTGATCCGGCTCAAGTCGTCGGTCGATCTCGAGCGGTTCCGGCGTACGGCGGCGGAGGCCGGCGTCCGGCTGGCCGAGGGAGACTGGTTCGGGGACGAGCCGCGGGTGTTCCGCCTCGGGTTCGGCTTCCTGCCGGCAGGCGAGTTGAAGGCCGCACTGGATGCGCTGGCCGAGGCTGTCCACGCTGCCCACTAGGCTGGCCGTGTGCCGGAGGTTTATGACCCGTTGACTGATCCTGCACCGGCGCACGATGTGCGGGCGGTGTTGCGGATCCGGGCGTTCCGGCGGCTGTGGATCGGGTTCGGGCTGTCCAGTCTCGGGGACTGGATCGGCCTGCTGGCGCTGACCGCGATGGCGAAGTCGTTCGCCGGCGACGACTACCAGGCGGCCAACTTCGCGATCGGCGGCGTGCTGTTCCTGCGCGTGCTGCCCGCCCTGGTGATGGGCCCGGTGGCGGGCTGGATCGCGGACCGGCTGGACCGGCGCTGGACGATGATCGTGGGCGACCTGATCCGGGCTGCGTTCTTCGTCAGCATCCCGATCGTCGGCACGCTGACCTGGGTGCTGGTGGCGACCGTCCTGATCGAGATCGTCAGCCTGGTCTGGGGTCCGGCCAAGGACGCGAGTGTGCCCAACCTGGTGCCGCGGCACCGGCTCGAGTCGGCCAACCAGCTCAGCCTGATCACGACGTACGGGACCGCGTTGCCGGCCGCGGTCATCTTCACCGCGATCACGCTGGTGTCGCGCTGGGCCGGCGACTTCGCGATCGACCTGGCCGTGTACGTGAACGCCGCGACCTTCGTCATCTCGGCGTTCGCGATCGTGTCGGTCGCCGAGATCGGCCGCGCGATCCACGAGCACGAGGACCATCCGACACTGTGGCGGACCGTGGTCGAGGGCTGGTCCTACGTCACCGGCACTCCGGTGGTTCGCGGTCTGGTGATCGGGATCTCCGGCGCGTTCGCGGCCGGCGCGGTCGTGATCGGCCTCGGTCGCACGTACGTCGAGGGGCTGGGCGCCGGCGACCCGGGGTACGGCGTGCTGTTCGGTGCCGTGTTCGGCGGTCTCGCGCTCGGCATGGGGTTCGCGCCGCGGATCTTCTCCGGGCTGTCCCGGCGCCGGCTGTTCGCGGCCGGGCTGGTCGGGTCGGGGATCTGCCTGGCCGGGCTGGCGTTGATCCAGCAGATCGAGATCGCCACGATGATCGCGGTCCTGCTCGGGTTCTGCGCCGGCGGCTCGTGGGTCTCCGGGTACACGTTGCTCGGTCTCGAGGTGCCGGACGCCGTCCGCGGGCGGACGTTCGCGTTCGTACAGTCCGCTGTCCGCACGGTGCTCGCGATCACGCTGGCGATCGCGCCGTTCGCCGCGGGCGCGATCGGCCGGCACACGTGGACGATCGGCGGCCGTTCGGCGACGTACAACGGCGCTTCGATGACGATGGTCGCGGCGGCCGTTCTGGCCGGGGTGATCGGCCTGCTCGCGTGGCGGCAGATGGACGACCGCCCGGGGGTTCCGTTCTGGCGCGACGTACGGCGCAGTTTCGGCAAGACGCGGGGTGACTATCCGACGACCGGCCTGTTCATCGCACTCGAGGGCGGCGAGGGCGCCGGCAAGTCGACGCAGTCCGCGCTGCTGGTGAAATGGCTGGAGGAGCAGGGCCAGCAGGTGCTGCTGACCCGCGAGCCCGGTGCGACCGAGCTCGGCAAGACGCTGCGGCAGATCGTCCTCGACCCCGCGACCGGTGACATCTCGCACCGCGCGGAGGCGCTGCTGTACGCCGCCGACAAGGCTGAGCACGTCGACTCGGTGATCAAGCCGGCGCTGAAGTCCGGCGCGGTCGTGATCACCGATCGGTACGTCGACTCCGCGCTGGCGTACCAGGGATCCGGGCGGGACCTGGACCTGTCCGACGTCGAGCGTGTGAATCGTTGGGCCACCAACGATCTCCGGCCGAACCTCACGATTCTGCTGGACCTGCCGCCGAAGAAAGGGCTCGGCCGGTTCGCCGAACGGGACCGGATCGAGGCGCAGTCCGACGCCTTCCACGAGCGGGTGCGGAACGCGTTCCTCGAGTTGGCCGCCGCCGAGCCCCAGCACTACCTGGTCCTCGACGCGACCCAGGACCGCGAGGACATCGCGCAACAGATCCGCGCCCGGCTGCAACCGATGCTCCCGAAGGTGGGCCTATGACAGTACTGATGCCGCGACTCCGTCGCGGCGGGTCATGGGGCTGTTGCTCCCGGCCTTCCCTCGTCGCTCCGGTCGCTTCGCTCCCTCCGCTCCTCAGTCCAGGCCGGGAGGCCCCATGACACTCCCTGTGTCAACCTCAGGCAGCGACGGGCTTGTTGAGCGCT